>JABMOI010000097.1 GCA_013204185.1 bacterium
ATCGTGCTAGAGAAAATACCAGCCCAATTGGCAGGTGAAGTTTCGGCCTCTCTTTCGATTCCGACCATTGGCATTGGCGCCGGAGCCCAATGTGATGGTCAGGTTCTCGTCACACACGATGCATTAGGCCTAACCACGGATTTCAATCCACGCTTTGTGCGCAGATATGCACGGTTAGACGAACACATCCAAGCTTCGGTCCAGCAATACATTTCAGATGTTCGTTCTGGTAGTTTCCCATCGGAAAGCGAAAGCTATTAGTTCAAAATCTTAATGGCCTCACGCGCACATGGCCAACTCAATCCCTGCATGAAACCAGAAAGACCCCTTATCCTAATTTGCAACGACGACGGCATTGAAGCTGCCGGCATTCTGTCGCTCGCAGCGGCTATGGATGGTTTAGGTGATATCGTTGTTGCCGCGCCGCTAACCGAACAAAGTGCTGTAGGCCATGCAATCACCATGCGCGATCCAGTTAGAGCTCGGCCGTGGCCATTTAGAGGGCCTTCAGGTCAAATCCCAGCGTACGCCATATCCGGCACCCCGGCCGATTGTGTCAAATTGGCAATGGACAAACTGGTGCCACGTAAACCCGACCTGGTGGTCTCTGGGATAAATCACGGCCCCAATACTGCCGTGAATGTGATCTATTCCGGCACCGTGAGCGCAGCCACCGAGGCAGCCATATTAGGCATTCCTGCCATCGCGTTTTCATACTGTAAATGGGGCGGAGGCGGCGACTTTGAGGCTTCAGGCCGTGTGGCTCGCCAAATTGCCCAACGTACACTTCAAGGGGGATTAACGCCCGGGCTGTTACTGAACGTAAACATTCCAGACTTACCCTATTCTGAAATTAAGGGGATGATGATCACGCGTCAGGCACGTTCGAAGTGGGAAGAGTCGTTCGCCGAACGAACAGACCCGTTTAACAGGACGTATTACTGGCTTTCGGGAACGTTTGTAAACTTAGACTCGGGTGAGAATACAGATGTATATGCCGTTGAGAACGGCTGGGTATCTATCACTCCAATTCAACACGACCTAACTGCTTATGGGGCCATGGCCTCGTTAGAGGAATGGGATTGGGGTTCGTTGGATTAAAACGTTTAGCAAGGCACTACTTTAAAGAATAGCATAATGGGACGAGTAAGCGTAAAACTAGAAAAACAAGCTGCAGATTTTCACTTTAAGGCGTTTAATCCGATGGGCCATTCCATCGATATTGACGATGCGACCGCATACGAAGACGGCAAAGGAAACGGAGTTGGCCCTATGCAATTGCTTGTTATGGCAATTGGTGGATGTAGTGGCGTAGACATTGTTTCCATTTTGCTAAAATCAAGGCAAACTGTGACCAGTTTTGATATTCGCGTCGATGGAGACAAGCCGGATGGGGTTTCACCCTCTGTGTTCGAATCGATTGGGGTCCATTACGCTTTAACTGGTGAACTGGACGAAAATAAGGTCCGCCGCGCAATTGACCTGAGCTTGGGCAAATATTGCTCAGTAGCGAGGATGCTTGAAAAATCGGCTTCCATTGGCTTTGACTTTTCAATCAATGGGAAAGAGTATAGCGGCGGCTCCATCTAAAGAGTTGGTGTGAGGCCGAGATTCCAGGCATTCCATTTCGGCAGGCCCGTACTCGTCTTATTCGACCCTCAATTATGCGGCTTCGTCATTATTGAGTTTCACCAAACGAAGCGACGGATATTCTTTTTGAGGCTGAACAGAGTCAGATTGTGGCGTTTCTGTCAGAATTAAGGCCACAGCACTTCTCAACGTAACGCCATTGACCTTCAGTTCATGGATCAGTTTTTCTTCGATCTTGGATTTCGTCGCAATATTGCCATCCACAACAGCTTCCAACAGCATCGATGTCCACTCGGAATCGATGTCGGAAAATTCTATTGTGACGTGATTACGCATACCTGAAGCAGCAAAATGTGCCATTACCTCAGTCGCGACGTGTCGAATTGACCTAAGATCAGATAGTCTCGAGAACACCACGCTGAATTGTTCTTTTTGAACGTGTTTCGGTTTCCATTCGGAAGCAGAAACGTGAATTAAGTCGCGTGGCGAAATTTCCACCGTTTGACCGTTCATCAAAGAAATGGTGGCTGATTGAAGCGTGAGCTTAATAACCTGGCCAATTCCTTCCTGATAGGCAATCCAAGATCCAACTTTGACGTTCTTTGTCAGCAATAAGTACAAAATTGCCCCAATATTTCGATACTGATCTGAGGTCTCTATGATTACAGATACGCCAGCGAGGCCGAGAGCAATCGCTAGACCACCTAAAGGACCGAAATAGAAGCAGATACCTAGTACCAGTGCGGCATACACAGTACTCTGCCTATAAGCCCAAATCCAGGTCGGTTTTGCGATGCTCCGAACTACAGGCCTGTTCAGCTCGATAATATTCCTGATGACCAATTCGATGGCCACAAGGAAAAAGAAAACGGACAGGATGAGCATGCCAAAATAGACAGGTGTTGAGTTGTCTGGTTTTGGCGGTCTTGGGCGAACGTTTACATAAAATGGAATTGTGACACCGCCTTTCCGTGACGCGATGCTTTCCTGTTTTGCCGATTCTTTGAGTTGGTCAAGCCACGAACCGCTTGAGATACCATTCGCAGGTTTGGCTGCCTCCTGATCATTCAGATTTGTGCCGTTCTCTTCTAGGACAGCTTCAGGTTTCTGCGAGCGAGATTCTTTTGGTGAGCCGACTGTGTCGGAAGGCTTGACGCCTGCAATTGCAGCTGAATTCCGTTTAGGTTGAGCAGGAGTGGCAGGCAGCTCGTTTTCAATCGATAAGGAAGACGACTTAATAATGCGTAGCTGTTTCCTAAACGGAACGACCTCAAATACCAGCTCTTCCTGAGCTTCAGCTTCAAGTATTACATTAGATGAACTGGTCTTAAGTCGTTGGTAGTCTTTGAGTTGTGCTTTTATAACTTCGACTTTGTAAGTGCCTTCAGGTAGCTGCCCAAACTGAAATTTGCCATTCCTGTCGGTCCTCGTACGAATACGATGAGTCTCGTTCGATATTTGAACGACCGCACCAGAGACACCCCCGACCAATTCCAGATCTGTTGCTGCCGCGCCTAGCATCTCATCCGAACCATTGACAGTCGAGAAGATATTGATATATCCTGTTAGCGTAGCAGACGGCCCAATTGGAATGACGAGTTCATGTCCGCGATAGTCCTCGGGAGTAATTTCAAGTGGGAAGACAGTTGTTGGAATTCGGTTATAGCCGATGCTCTTTTGGTCCAATCTCAGATATTCACTTCGATCAAGCTTTCTTGGAACGGCAAAGCGTCCTTGTTTATCTGTAATAGAGATGTTATCTGCTAGAAAGATGACGACATTGGGTACCGGCTGTCCAGTTACTTGATCTACGACTGTTCCTCTCAGCAGGGTCGCTTCCGCCTCGTCTTCACCGAAGGGCAAACTCATTGGAAGCGAATATGAAATGCTGTAGTCGGCTGAGCGAACCGCAATCCTGCCTTCAGATCGATTGAACTGCGCCTGTGCACTGAGCAAATGTCCTGAACGGAATGTTTTCGAGATTCGAGTCCGAAGCGACGTGTATTGCTGTTCAAAACTCGTTTTTATCGAGCTTATAAAGGCCGTTGCCGACACTGAAACCCCTCGAGGCATCGCAAAAGAGGTTCCAAGGCCATACATCGACTGGCTTTGCTCGAGGTCTAGTGCGGTCAGGTTACCAGCTGAATGCTCATACGAGGCATTTAAGTTGATACTCGAACGCAGCGTTTTCCGCACCGAGGACTTAAATCGGGTAAACGTTCCTCGGCCTTCGTTATCTGAATTTGCTGAGCCTAATTCATATGATAGGGTGACACCATAATTGCGTTTTTGATAGCCTGCTGTACTCCTGACTATGATTTCGCTTCGGGTAACCTGTTCAACCAAGCTTTCATAGCCTGTGCGAGATTGAATGCCGTGAACAGACGCGTGCAGCGTGCCCTGTTTTATTCGATTGGAATAGGTAATTCCGCTTTTTAGGAATCTGTTGGTCCTAGAAAATCCGTCGCCTAGGTTGCGAGAAAGAATATTGAGGCTGTTATCTAGTCTGAAATTTTGATTCAAACGGTAAGAGGAAAATTCAGAAAACTGAGTTACTCCGGCAACCGTGCCAGGGAAGGACTTAGAAGCTTTTTGACCCTTAAGTCGAATAGACCATTTTGAACCGCTCTGAGTCCACATAGCCGAGCAGGACGGGTCCTGAAGTGCTTTTCCTGAGTCAATTCCGCATTCCAAATCAACTCGTGTAGTGGGGCCAAACGGCTGAAATACACTTCTTGCAGTCACTATCGTGCCATCGTATAAACCTTTGCGGTGCAACAAGTTAACGCTAGCAAATGAGGTTTCACTTAATGATTTTGAAACAGAAACACCTAGGCGCTCTTGTACAGGAAATGAATGGCGTGTGCGCTGGGCGGTTGTTTTTACAGTCCATTCTCCGGAAGCAACCTCAACGGCGGCACCAATTCCTTGCTCGCTGGCGATCGTTAGTGGAGAGAGGTTTGCTGAATGGTCGCCTAGCTTGACCATTACGTCATCTCTTTTGTAATGCACAGCCAAATACCGATCAGAGCCAAACATTTTTTCGCGTGGTTGCTCAGATAGCGTGGCGCTTACAGATATGTTGCCGCCGAGGGCTTCGAAGGCTCCAGCAATGCGGGCTTGAGGAGAGGCGCCATTTTCATCGCCGACGGTTTCAAAGCTCAGGCTGAGGGGTACAGCCGCTGCAATAGGTTTGACCCTGGAGTAAACAGGAATGACTTCATAAGACAAGGTCTTGAACTGGACCATGCTATCGTCTTCAAGTACGCGCGCCTCAAAGCGCAATCCTGCCTTAATGGTGTGGTCTATATTGGCGTCTGAGTTGATCAGCGCTTCAATTTGCTTGGTCTCGCCTGGTAATATGGAAACAGGGGCTTTGGATAGTTCAATCTGTAGAAATTCGCGGTTTTTAGCAGACAACACGACAGTAATCGGCGTATTTCCTTGATTAGACAGGTGAAACACGGGCTTAACAGACATTCCTGCAGGAGCGTATCCTTCTAGGGCATCTGACTCGAAGCTCAGAGCGTAAACTTTGTTTACGAATACGGATGAGGTGTGAGAAGCAATTTCACTTCCTTCTTTAGAGGAAAGAACTAGGTTTAAGCTATAGGAATCAGAAAGGGCGGTTTTTGAGATGCTGAATACTACGATTCTAACTGTCGGGGCACTTTTCTTGAGTACGACTTCAGCTGAGCCTGTGACCACATTCCACCCGGTAGGAACGTCAAATGTTGGGGTCACGGTTTGATCCGCGGCGGATTCAATGCTGTAGATGATCGTCGCTGTTTTCCCGGGGACGACTTTCAATGAATCGCTTCCAATGGTAGCAATACGTATCGTATTGTCCTGAAACGCGGAATTCGCCGAGGTGGTTTTCACCCCAGCGAACGTCGCGATCAGACTCAGCACGATTAATATGTACCTTGGAATATGCATTTAGAAGGAGAGGGCTGCCGTTAGTTGATATTGAGGTTGAATTCTGCGGCGAATACTTCATCCGAGCCTGCATCCATGATTACCAATGCTCGGTATGTCCCCGCATCTAGTTTTCCTAGCTTGATATTTTGCTGGACGCTCGTTCCTGGATAAAGCCGATTGTTTAGTCCGTCCCGTTTCCCAACGGCATTTCCAGATTGGTCGTAAAGCTCCACCCACATGTCTGGACGTACCATTTTGTCGCCATTGTTGTAGATGTCAAGTCTAAGAGAGGCAACTCCATCTTCGGATTTCGTAAACGCCGTATCCTTGATTTCCAACTGTGCTGAACCAGTGCCTTCAATATGTGTGGCCACTTGAACACCATATCGAGTAACCTGCACGAGGCCAAGGGAGTTGTCAGGAGTTGTGTTTCCAAGTGACTCTGCTGAGTTTTTGGGAACACCTTCAACCATGATCACGCTCCAAAATGAACCTGCAAGAGGCGTTTCTATTGGAACGGTTACTCGGTAGCTTACCGTAACAGCTTCTCTGGGGGGGACCAGCAGCGTTGAAGTGCCAAGATCTATCCAGGATGCGTTTGATCGTTCGGTCTCTCCAGCTATGCCGAAGTAGTTAGTACCGTCAGCTTGAAACGAATAGTCTGTTTTGTACAGCTTCGCCTGCTGAATTTCATCCGTATCGTTTCGAATCAGGATAGAACCGGAATAGGATCCGCCAGGACCGGTCACTTCGTCGTGCGATAGTTGTGATCGAACGGAAATTTGTGCCGAACTCGAGGAAGGATTGACCAATAGAATCAATGCCAGTAAAAGTAGAAATTTCTTGTTCATTGCGCTAAAATCGTGAATGTGACCAAATGAGTGTCATCTAAGTGCTCATTACTGTTGCCTTCTGCTACTGCAGCAGCGGCTCGGTAAATAAGGGTGCCAAAACCTTGCCGACCTGGCAACGTGGAAGGGATATCTGTAAATAGATCCATATCAAGCATTCCGTCCTGTAACTGTACCTCAGGCTGTACAATCCCTTGTCCGCCAGCACCTTGGCTAGGAACACTTAATCTGATATATAGCCTAAAAGACTGTCCAGGAGAGATGGTTGAAACAGTAATTTTGGAGGGGAGACCGAAAGCAGCATCCCAATAGATTTCCGAACTACTGTCTGAGGCATCGGTCGGCTCAGAACCCGCAGTGGCGGACTGGACAATTAAGTTGATAGGTCCGCCGCCTGAGTTGAACCTGAATTCTTGAGCGGTCGCCGACAAAGGGGCTGTCAAACAGATGGCTCCCAACATTGTCATAAAAATGTAAGATGTTAACCTTTCCATGGTGCTAGTTATCCATTAAGGTTAACGTGACCGTTCTCGTTTCACCGGCTCCGTTGGGAGCGGCCGATACGGCTGCAGTAGCAGTGTAGGTAATGGTGAGACCAGTTTGCGCTGTATATCCGATTCCAGTTACGAGATCAATGGCGGTCGTACTTAGCTCTTCGTTGGAGGAAGCGCCGCCGACCGGGGCGCCCAACAGCGCGAAAAGACGGATACCCGGGCTAAACGATGCATCAATAGAGCCCGTTATCTTCTTGCCGGTGTCATTTGTCGTCAAATTGTACGTGGCGGAAGAACCATCGACAGCTGAATCGAGGCCGATTCCAGGTGTGGATGTCGAAATAATGAGGTTTACGTCGCCAACAATTTTGAGCTCGTTGATCTGCTGAACCGTAACGATGACGTTTTGAGAGAGCGTCAAACTACTGGCGGCCATTTGAATTGCGCCTGGCAGGGGCGGAGGGACCTGCGCTTTGGCAAAGGGCCCAAACAGAGCGATCCATGCGAGAATCAGTCCAGATATGGTCATGAATCTACGCATGGATCGCACGTTTAAGCACACAATGTCAACTAAATAGGAATCCTATTTTAGTTAACGATTGTGTAGGTTACAGTGATACCTGTTGAGGTTACCTGTCCCGTTTCAGCAGTGGCTGTCAACGAGTAAGACAACGCAATACCTGCTTCAGAAACTGGCGCCATACCCGTTACCACGTTCGTAGCAACGGTTGTTAGCGACACTGCGCCTGCACTAGTACCACCTGAAGGAGCGGCAGCCGTGACAGACAAGGCTAAGTCGTTACCTGAACCAGTGCCAAGACCGGCAACATTCTGGTCAGTAGAGGCCGTGATACGAGTTGTTCCGCCTGCATCGTTGGTTGTAACGGCATAGGTCGTTGCATCCGTTGCTGGCGCAGGGTCAGAGCCTGGTGTTGCTGATGAAATGGTCAGCGTAACGTCTCCTGCGATCAGGATTTCGTTAATAGCCTGTACTTCAATGGTAACCACATGGTCATCCGCTTGAGCAAAAGCTACATTGGCCATTCCCATAAAGAGAACGAGTGCCAATGCAAGACTTTTAAATACTTTCATTTAAAAAACCTCCTTGATTTGAGTCTTCGGTTAAAGTCTCATCGATTTGGGGTCGAGAACTGTTCTCAACCTCTTTGGGAGGTATCGGAGTGAAAGAGAAACACTTAAACCGAAAAAAACAAGATTATCTATGGTTCTACCTAAGTAGCATCATGGACCTTGTAAATACCTGGGAGCCAATGGATAAGCGGTAGAAATACATGCCGCTAGAGAGGTTGTTGGCGCTCCAAGAAACTTCGTGCCATCCCGAGCCTAACGACTCATTTACAATGTCTGAATTTCACGACCTAGCGCATCGTACACAACGAGTTCAACGGGGCTGGAAGTCGGCAACGAGAAGCGAATGGACGTTGTCGGATTAAACGGGTTGGGGTAGTTTTGACTGAGCACCACGTCTTTGGTCGCCGCAACAGAATCGAACGATTCTTCAGGAGCCAAGGATGGATCTTCAATTAGGATTCTAAAGCGAGGAGTCTGAATGGATGAAAGCTTATTCTTAAGCGTCACCACTTCGTTGGAACGACTCGCAAAACGAATGACTTCGCCACGGTCCAGTCGGTAGGTTTGTCCACTATCTAAGTCAATAGCTGTGATATTCCAGGTTTCGGGTACTTCGAACAACTTCGAAGCGGAAAACTGATACGTTCCTGGCTGGGTCGTCGCAAACACTAATTCATATACCTCGCGTCCGGTCTTCATCGCACGACCGTCAAAGGCCAAGCGACGTTCCCCGTTTGTCACCCAAATTGTGGCAAAGTCGAGGGAAAGTGGAGTTAACCGGTCTACATCGAAGTCGTCTGAAGCTGCGGAAGCCTCTGGAGAAAAAGACAAATACGTTTCATCTTCTGCTAAGCCTTCGCCTTCGAGCAGAAACTGAATGTGCGAAGCTACTTCGTTTCCTTTTCCGTAGTAATTGGCCGCAGAGCGGGACGCAGCTTCACTCGTACTAAAGGCAATCACAGGATTGGCAGCCGTTGCGCCGACCATGAAGCCAGTAAAAGGAGGGATATACCGCCCTGCTTGACCAATTCCGCCCGCTGCATTGTAATATTTGTAACCTGTCGTTCCGCCGCCAGTTGTAAGGCTTGGATCCCACGTTGCGTAAGAAGACGAAATATTTGAGCTAGCAGCATATGACGCGTCCCAGTCCAGATTCGTAGAAAGAGGGTTTCCTACGTAATTATATGACGTGGCTGCATCTCCGGAATAAGAAAGGTTTGAACTTGCAGTTGTTTGAACGCTACCCGTTACCGTCCACGTTGTAGGAAGAATCGATGCACCAGCCTCATTTAGCTTGTATGCATATAAGATATAGGACGATGCGGGGCTGAACGATGTGTTTGCGCCCGTATATGCACTCCAATCTTGAGACGCAAAGTTGAACGAATGCAAATTAGAAGTACCACCTAATGAACTGGCCCAAGTGCCTCCCTGTGTCCAAAAAGCGGAGTTTAGAGTTCCATACATGACATTAGCGAGGGGACTTGCAATCATGCGCCACCCATCAGAATTCAGGCCGAAATACCGGCTCATCGTGATGTCTCCTAAGACAACACCATTATTGTACAAAACGGCTCCAGCACTTAGGGTTAGCGTATTTCCGTTCAGGTCCAAGGTCCCATTGCGCACGGTCACGATGGTTGAAACGGAAATAGCAGAAGCTAGAGTTAAAGAACTCGCTGTCGCGTCCAAAACGAGGTCAGGGATGGTATTGCTTGCCAGCGGAAGTTGAAGTTGTTTAGCTGCCAATCCAGAGAACGTGATTTGGGCTGGATTGGACATCTGAGTTGCAACGGACAGGTTACCTTCAAGGCTTAGCGTTTTGCTTGCAAGGTTGAGTCCACCTGAAGTTTCAACCAAGGAGCCAGGCACAACAAGGTTGGCCCCCAATGTCTTGAGCGACGTTCCGGCTAGATTCAGATTCATGTTGCCGGTAAGGGTACCGTCTGCCGTGATTAATTGGCCCGAGGTGCCATTCAGTGTAATGTCAGCGAACAAGGTGCCTGTCTTAACCAATGACGACCCAACATTGAAATTTCCTTGGACCGAAAGTGAAGGCGCTCCCGAAGTGAGGGTTAAATAGGCCGTTCCGCCTGTTTGGTTGAAGTCACCATTGACCGTCCATGCTACGGAGCCGGTATCCGTAAATCTGAAATCACCCCCAGTTTGCTCAAAGTTGCCGCCCACAGTAAGCGCTGATCCCGCTGCGTTCCAAGTCAACGAATTGTTGTTTGTAGACTCGATTTTGAGATCGCCTAGTATGGCTAATGGAGCGCCAGCAAGGTCAAGGTTGGCCAGTTGACCAGGGTTATTCCATGTGAAATGGTGAAAAGATGCGTCTATTTCGACTGGTAGAGAGCTTGTGACACCCGTTATTCGGGCTTCGGAACCGGAACTCCAGATCGTATTGGTGGCTGTTGGGAAAGCACCGCCGTCTTGATTGTGGATGTAAATACCGCCATCCAAGAAGGTAGCAATGGAGTTTTGAGTTACGTCAAAACTGCCTGCATTTTCGATCGTGCTGCTGCTAACAATTAGTTGTGAGCTATTTCGAAGGAGTATTTGCCCATTGTTTTGGAAATATGATCCGTTATTCAAATGGACCTGGGCGTCGTCTTCAGGCTGAAATATCCCCGTCAAAGAAACAATCGAGCCAGATTGGAAGGTTGCTACCGTAGTGTTTTCAAATCGAATTCGATTATTGCCGTCAACGTTCGTTACCGAGCCGGGTCTGAAGAAAGCGGTTGCTGCGCCCGTAATGCGAGTCGTTTTGTGAACGGAAAGCGTGCCATACACTTCTAAATCAGTCCCAGGACCGTCAATGAACTGCATGATTTGAGAGACATCCAATGCAGCGCCTGTCTCAATCACAACTTGGTCGAACGTTCCTCTTGAATTTCCATCAATTGTGTGGCCGTTTCTGATAGTCACGACGCCTGACCCGTCGTCAGGGGTATTAGTTGAGTTCACCCAGCTGGTAGTAAACTCTTCCCAGGTGTTACTGTCTTTCCAGGGTCCGCTTGTACGAGTTCGGAAATCTCCACTTGTCTGAGCAAATGAGAGGGAAGCCGGAAGAAGCAAAACGCAAAGCGCCAACGTCTTCAGGAACCGGTAGTGGTTTTCGCGCGGGGATGTAAAATTCCGCATGGCAAAAAAGGAGTCAGTTATTGGGGTTTGTCCGTAAGCTTGAACACGCACTTTATAGAAAGCGTGCGCACGCCTACACGTGAGGGATCGGGGACAAACACCACTCCTTAAGCGGAATCACATCACAATAAAAAATATATATTAGATCTCATCGTAGCGCTTAACACTAAG
Organism: bacterium; assembly: GCA_013204185.1. Classification (GTDB taxonomy): domain Bacteria; phylum Bacteroidota; class Rhodothermia; order Rhodothermales; family UBA10348; genus UBA10348. The sequence goes on from JABMOI010000097.1 coordinate 11,267, forward strand.
AGCTACAAGGGGTTACGAAAAAGAAGTAAAGTAATTACTTCGCAGCCTTGAGCGTATTTTGTAATAAAACGGCAATAGTCATTGGGCCAACACCGCCTGGAACGGGGGTGATATGGCTGGCCAAAGTAGAGGCGGCTTCAAAGTCTACGTCGCCAACGAGCCGGTATCCTCGCTCTCTGGATTCGTCGTCTACTCGGTTAATGCCTACGTCAATAACAACGGCGCCGGGCTTTACCATGTCTTTGGTAACGAAATTTGGACGTCCGATGGCTGCGACTAAAATATCGGCCTGCCTCGCGATTTCTGCCAAGTTGCTGGTTCTACTGTGGCATACCGTGACGGTAGCATCGATCCCTTTCTTCAACATCAGGTTTGCGAGAGGTTTACCTACGATGTTAGAACGGCCAATGATAACGCAATGCTTTCCTGACGTTTCAATACCGGTACGCTTGAGCATCTCGACGATACCGGCCGGAGTCGCGGGCTGAAAACCATCCAGCCCAATAACAAGGTTTCCAACACTTTCTGGGTGAAAACAATCGACATCTTTAGCAGGGCTAATCGCATGAATCACCTTTTGCTCGTCAATATGAGCGGGAAGTGGAAGTTGGACGAGTATACCGTCTACCGATTCGTCCTGGTTTAGCCGCTCAATTATATCAAGCACTTCCGCTTCTGAGATCGAAGCGTCGTAGGTCATGGTATCGCTATCAATCCCAACTTCGGTTGAAGCTTTCGCTTTACCCTTTACGTAGGAGGCAGAAGCCGGATCTTCGCCTATGAGGACCACCGCTAAATAGGGGGCACGTTTCCCTGATGCGGAGCGCAAAGCAACAGCTGCTTTAACTTCGTCTCTAATTTGAGCTGATAGCATTTTACCATCGATAAGATGTGCCATAATTGGTAGCCAGGGGAATCGGTTAGTAAAAACAAGCAGGAATAAGGTACAACCAACGTTTTCAATTCGCTTCGGGGAACTAGAAATCCATACCAAGTTCGAAAGAATGAAAAGAGTCTGCGAAGAAGCGTTTAAGGTTGCTCAAAGAGGCGTTCGGGGCTTGACCTCGGGATCTGTTCAGCGTATTATTGCACGCTCTGAAAGCGGGTGTAGCTCAGTGGTAGAGCATCACGTTGCCAACGTGAGGGTCGTGAGTTCGAATCTCATCACCCGCTCAGACGGAAAAGGGGAGTATCCCCGACGTTAAAAGTGGCGCTGATCATAGATCAGCGCCACTTTTTTATTTTGGTCCGACTGTTCGGAAGAGGAAAAGCACGTTCCCACGTCAATCCTCTCGGAGCTTCAGATTGACGCGGACAGGAGCATGGTCTGAAGGAAAACGCCCATCTCGTGAAGGGGAGAGGGTCTCATACGACACCGGAAGCAACGCCTGGTTGCAGAAAACATAGTCGATTCGAGGACCAGAAGTGTTGGTTGCGTCAAACCCCAAAAAAGTGGGTGCAGAAGAGCCTCCCAACAAAGCTGCACTATCTAGCAGCCCTTCCGAATCCTGTCCAGATACCATTTCAGCATAAGGCGGTTGGCTGTCTTCGAAATTGAAATCTCCCAAAACCACGACCGGACCCGCCACTTGGGTGGCCCATTGAGCAATTAACTTCGCGCTTTCTAAGCGTGCAATCTCTCCTCGGTGGTCAAAGTGTGTGTTAATCACTCGAAGCGGCTGGCCCGTCGAGACGTTGCGAAAATCTACGACGGTAGCGATTCTGGGTAAGGCAGCGTCCCACCCCGCAATTCCAACAACGGATGGGTTACTCGATAGCCACTTGGTTTCCCATGCATCTATCTCCCACGTCGTAGAGTCATACAGGACAGGAGAAAACTCTCCAGCGCTCAATCCATCGTCTCTTCCAACACCCACAAAAGCGAACCGATTAGTATGGCTTAATATATCAGCCAATTGGTGTTCTAAGACCTCTTGAAGACCAACAACGGAAGCACTACTCGAATCTATAATTGAGCTGACCCATTCGCTTCGATTCGGCCATGCGTCGACTCCGTCATTCGGATTGTCGTATCGAATGTTGAATGACAGTACGGTTAGTTGTTCACTGGCCATCTGTTCACTGGTCACCTGTTCACTGGGCTGCGGAGTAGTGCAGTTTGTGATCTGGGCCACAATGGCAAGCGTAAGACTAGCGATTAACAGCCAGTAACCGCTCTGTTTTGAGGATATATGCAGCAAAGATCAGCCCTCCAATGAGTGCAGCGATAAAGGTATAGATTGGGTTTTCTAGCGTTGAAACAGCCCACAAAGCCAGTAAAATCGGACTAACGGTGAGAACATACTTCAAATATGGCTTAAATGTATTTGATAGGTTTGTACCAGAAAGTCTCATCAAAAGAATAATAGAGCCCATTCTGACGACCGATCCGGCTATACCAAGCGCCATGATGACCAAACCGGCGTCGTTTGTCTGGCCAACCCCAACGAGGGTGCCAATAATAACGGCAGAACTTATAATGGCGGTGACTAACTCGAGACGCTGCCGCTCAAGTACATCAAACAGCCGAGTAAGCGGGGAGGAAACAATCGAAAGCATGATCCAAGGCGCCATATACAGTAGGAATTCTCCTGACGCTCTCCATTCCGGGCCAAACAAGACTTCAAATATGTCTGCTCCGGCCACCATTAGTACAGCTGTCGGGAAAATTCCCATAAGAACTAGTTTGCCGTGTACATTCGAGGAGAACTTAGCAAGCGTTCCCTCGCGGTTCGTTTTAACAGCCTGCACAAAAAAGACTTGAGCAACTGATCCTGCAAGTAAGCTAAGCGGTACGAACAGTACGTTGAAGCCTCGCGAGAATTGCCCGTACGTGCCTAAATCCAAATATTCCAGCAAGATCAAGAAAGGCGCTTTCATAATCATGGCGCTCAAGAGCGCAGCTGGCATGGTAAAGAAAGGAAAACGCCTGTAGCGCTTAGCAATAAATCCTAGTTCCGAAAGGGTTGGCCTCGATCCAAGACTGCTTTTAAGCGTGGTCCAGGCTCGCTTGGAATAGGTCAAGAACATGAGGGCGTAACCTGAAATAAAGCCCCAGAGTAGTCCGCCTGGGCCAACTGTAACGAGTCCCACCCCTATTCGCACGCCGGTCATGGCGCTTACTTGAACAATCTGACCAGCTGAAATATGATTGTAGGCGGTTTGGCGGGTCAACCACAATTCTGTAATCTTCGCCAACCGATGCACCACAATGGCCAATGGGATGAACAGGCTCCACATTCCGATGTCTTTATCTCGGAAAAACTGGATGAGGGTGTCAGAAAAGGACAAGGCCCCCAGAAGACCCAAGCTAAATAGCACCGTCGTGCCTACGGCAAGCAAATACGCATGAGCCGATTGCCTGCGGTCGGTTGGCAGCATCAAAGCATCTTCATAACGCAGCGAAACCACCGGAATTAGAATGGTGGTCCAAGTGATGATATAGTCTACCGTGCCCCAAAATTCGTCTGGGTACATCCGCATTAGGATGATATTGGCAATGTATCCAATAACAAATGCGATGCCTTGACCTGAAAGCAATTTCAGGACCGGAGCCCGAAACTCTGAATCCTGGAAAAGGGCTATTATGCGGTCTTTAATCTTCAATAATCGGCCTTAAAACCCATTAATCGGCGGAGAGGTAAGGTCATACACGCACCATTGAGTGCTGCACCAAGCATTGGGATGAGTCTCCCATTCGCTAACGCTGTGCGCTCGTCGAACAAGGTAGTCAATGTTTGCCCGAACATGAATAGAATCCCATTGCGTAGGAGTAAGATTATCAAAAGCTTGATCCAATCGGGACTGCAGCGCGGTCCCACCCGGTTCCAATTGCTCTACTGGCGCAATCGTCAGAAGCCGGTCAAGCCACTCGGTGGCCTCGTTACCTTGGAAAGGAAAGGCCTTGAAGTTTACAAACTGGGCCCTCTGCGTTTGAATTTGAAAGCCGGAAAGGCTGGGTGGTATTGCAAATAGGGCACCAACTGGAGTGTTTTCCTGAATCCAGTTGGCGGTATCCGAATCCAGTTGCCCCTCAACGGCGCGATCGGTTGAGCTTATAAGCGGAATTCCAAAGACCATAACAAGAGCTAGGACGACAAAAGTGGGGCGTTTAACAAATCGTTCCAGGTATGTCTTGATGCCGAAGGGCATATAGGCGATTATCAAGGCTGAAAGGCCCAACGAAGCCAACACTCTAATCCAAACAGCGATCGTAAACGGTTGAAGTTTGATGATGGAAGGAATGGGTAGGACTGTCCCGAACAACAAACCAAGCAGTACGACAATCGACGAAACCACTGCTAGACCCAAAATCCAATCTCTAGAAGGGCCATCGCTAATGGGGACGTTGCCAATAGGGCGGTTGCCAATACGGCTCCTCTTAATAGAGTTGTTGTCAGTCCACAAATAAAAGAACCCTGGAACGGTAATTATGAGCCATTTTACCCAAGAAACGGCCGAAAAAGCTTCGGGGAGGTAATGATGCGGCGCTCGGAGGGTGGTTAGAATGTAGGTTGCGGACAGTGTGCCTTGCGGCTCAGAACTGCCAGAAAACACGATAATGGACGGAATGGCAATTGTGAGAAAGGGAATTATGAACCAACGCGCTCTCCCCCCGTGTTTCCATAATGCCACGGTCCCCAAAATGCATCCGAGCTGCAAACCAATAAGAGGGTGAACCACCATTGCGGCGGCAATGAGAAGACCGCTGCTTAGAAAACGTCTGCCCATCATTTGGTCCAAAGACCATACCGCACACGTCCAGGCGAGGGTAGAAGGTACCAACATGGCGTGCCAAATATCATTGCCGCCAGGATTCCAGCGAGGCGCCATTACCAGCACTAAGAATACAAATACAAACGAGGATAACTCATTGTGATACAATCGATTAGAAACACGGGTTAATCCCCATACTAGGCCAATGCCCGTGACACAATGTACAAGAAGGACAGCCAGTTTAACGCCCAAAAACTGGGCAAAGAAGTAAACGATGCCAGCAAATGCCGTCCGTACGGTGAAGGCCGACAACTGACTTTCCACGAACCAATCAGTTTCAAACAGGCTTGAGTTCATCCACTTTAAAACGAGAGGAATAAATTCGTCTTGATCGCTAAATCCGTACTGATACCCGAAGCGCAAATAAAACAAGCCTGCCACAAGGAGTACGGTTCCTACTAAGGCATAGGTTGTTTTGGTTGCGGTATGGTTGGGCGAGCGGCTACTCAAGTTCAACTATTTATTACGCAACAAACGGCTTACGCTCGAAATCATCTTATTCAAACCACTCGATTTGGAAAAGTGAGCGTATTCTACCAATTCGCCTCCAAATTTGCGCTTAAACTCTGCAATACCGGGTGTATTGGCTCCCATGAAATCCAGTGTGGTAACACCCATTGCACTCAATTCAGGGAGAGACGCATCAATGAGCACGGTCATGGCTGGTCCCCGAACGCTTCCCGCAAACCAATACCAGGCCATCTTGTCATGAATCAGAAAGACAATGCCGGCTTCAAGGCTTCCGCTCGTTGTATTAACGACACCTATCTGTTTTGCAGTTGACGTACCGCCGCAAATGGCGGTCGCAAGACTAGCTAGCTTTGCGTCGTACAAGGGAGCGCTTCTTCCGTGCGAGCGATACCCCGCCCCAACAAGTGTGGCAACCTGATCCACAGGCAAAGAGTTTACCACGACTTTGTAGTCGCCTACCGACTTCTTTAGCACCCGACGTGTGTTTTCGGAATATGAAGCCGTGCTACCACTTGTTGGTTCGCAAGAAACCCAGTAAGTCTTCATTTGCCGCTTTTCGTAGCCTGGATTAGAACTCGAAAAGCCAGAGAGCCGGGGCTCAAAAGAAATTAATCGAGAATCAGGAAGGCCTTTAATTGGCTCAAAAACTCGGCTTAATAGCGCATTTCGTGATTCTGGAGGTACATCAGCCGACAATGCCACGGCTGTGTAAGGGGAGAAAGGAGGGACCACGATATCGCGTGCGACGGCGCGCCTCCGCTCAAAAAAACACACAGCCATCTCATCGCCCCAGAAAACCACCCGTTGCTTCCATCCAAATGCCCGGGAAAGCTCGCTCATTACGGCCCAATCCGTAAAAGGTGAGCGTACAATAGAACGTTCATTTAGACGGTCCCATGCCTCTCGAGCCTGCTTTTGGCGGGGCTCAACGCTGGGCTCGATATGGCGTTCTAAGTGGGGCTGGATGGTGAGCCGCGGAATCACAGGATGTATTGACTCAAGTCCCTATTTTCAACCACATTCGACAATTTGGCTTTAACCAACGCGCGGTCAACCACATAAGTATCTTCTCTGAACGCGTCTGGCACGTCAAATAGCACATCTTCAAGTAACGTAGTCAGAATGGTGTGAAGCCGTCTAGCACCGATGTTTTCCACGTCTTCATTCACCGTTGCGGCCATGTGCGCTACTTCTCGAACTGCGTCATCCGAAAACTCGACCTTGACGCCTTCAGATGCGAGAAGGGCTTCATATTGTTTGAGAAGCGCGTTCTTTGGGATCGTAAGGATTTTGTAGAAGTCGTCTTCGGTTAAGCTGTGCAATTCAACGCGAATAGGAAAACGACCTTGCAATTCAGGAATGAGGTCGCTCGGTTTCGAGATATGAAAGGCACCCGAAGCAATAAACAGGATGTGGTCGGTCTTGACGAGGCCGTATTTCGTCATCACACCCGACCCTTCAACGATAGGCAATAAATCACGCTGAACCCCTTCGCGAGATACATCAGGTCCTGATTTGCCTCCTCCGGACCGGGAAGCGACTTTATCTATTTCATCGATAAATACGATGCCAGCCTGTTGTACTCGTTCAAGTGCCTGCTTCGTCACTTTGTCCATGTCAATGAGCTTTGAGGCTTCCTCTTGGGCGATTATATCCCTCGCCTCTTTTACGGGCACTCGGCGCTTCTTGCTCTTTTTATTGCCGCCCAAATTTCCGAACAGGTCCTGCATATTAACACCCATCTCTTCCATTCCCATGGGCCCAAACACTTGGAGCATCGGCGACTGGTCTGATGCAACATCAATTTCGACCTCTCTATCATCCAATTCACCAGTCCGAAGCTTTGTACGGAATTTGTCGCGTGTTCGAGAGCGGAGCGATTCCTCTTCCGTTTTAGATACGGTTTCAGATTGGGGACCCGCTGGACCATTTGGCACCAACGGACTGGGGGTGGAGGGGGCAGGAGGGATGAGAAGGTCCAGAATTCGATCTTCAGCCAACTCTTTTGCGCGTTCCTGAACAGACTCGGTGTACTCTTCTCGAACCATATTTATCGAGAAATCGGTCAAATCTCTAATCATGGAATCAACATCGCGGCCCACGTAACCCACTTCAGTAAACTTCGTGGCCTCGACTTTGATGAAAGGAGCCCCAGCAAGACGAGCCAAACGCCTCGCTATTTCGGTTTTTCCAACACCAGTTGGGCCAATCATTATGATGTTGTTTGGCATGATCTCGTCCCGCATATCTTCGGGAGCATTTAGACGCCTCCAACGATTCCTCAGGGCAATAGCGACACTCTTTTTCGCCTCATGTTGCCCAATGATATATCGGTCCAATTCACTGACAATTTCGTGGGGTGTCAGTTCGTGATTAAATGACATGTAGATTTGGTTTCAATTTACTCGGGGTACTGATCGTCGTCATCTGATTGGTATTCTTCTGTATCACCATCAGAGTCTGAGTAATCATCGTAAAAATCGTCGTCGTACCCACTATCCGTGTTTTGAAGTCGAGCTTCTTTTAATTCCGCCACATCAGGATGATCTTCGTTCATCATCAAGATTGTGTAATTATGTGGGAAGCCACGTCGTTTTTCTAACCAGACTGCGCCAGCTTCTTCAAGCTCATTTACCAAGGCTTTGGGATCGTCATCGGAGTCCTCAAAAATCTCGGAAAGCTTTCTTAGAAGCGGCGTCAAGTAGATTTTTTCGTACTGTCCGAAGCTAGAATCAATGATTTGAAGGGTATGCTTAACCACTTCATCTGTGATGAGTGTGATCTCCTCTGGCCGTTTTGCTTCTTCCAACTCAGGAGAGTCCTGCACCCGACTGCTTTTGGGGTCTGAATTAAATCGTTTTCCATTTCCACTCAGCAAAAATTGTGCGTTCATGAACGCCTCTTTGCAATCCTCCGGTAAATGGTCTGAATGCAATGGGCTCTCCAACGTCGCCATAACTACTTGGTGGCCAGTACGTTGAAGACGCTGCACGAGAGGAATGAACCACTGATTTCCTGATAGCAGAATGAAAGCCGTCTCTTTTCCGGCGCTGCGGGATATTTCAATGGATTCCATCGCCATATCGATTGCAGATGCTTCATCCGTCGACCTCGCATAGCTGAAACGCGGCTCGATTCCCGCCGCTAGCCAGGCTCCAGTTGCGCGGTGTCCGGTCACATGATTGGGAGGAAGGCTCGCAAACCCAAGTGTTCTGATAGTCTTAAGGTTCATCTCCTTTAAGACATGTCGCTGGAGGTCTCTGACTAAATCCAAGACAACAGCATCAGGCTGATCATTGTCCGTATGCTGAGAAATGACCCCAAACACATTTGCGTAATCAATACACAACACTGCATTTTGAGGGGGATGAGCAAGGTGTTTTTTTCCGGGCATAGAATTCTACCTTCAATTCTGCTGAATAAAACGAACGAACAATAGGCTGATTACATATTACATATTACTTAGCACGTATTACTTGGCATCCAACTCCATAATAGTAAGATGGTCGTTAGAGTAGATGCAAATCTCGGACGCAATCGTTAGTGATTGCTCGACAATGGTACGCGCATCCATAGCGGGAGCGTGCCTAAGTAATGCACGGGCAGCAGCAAGAGCATAAGGCCCACCAGAACCGATCGCTAGAATTTCGTCGTCTGGTTCGATCACATCTCCAGTTCCAGAAATTAGCAGAAGGCGATCTGGAGCAGCAACCGCTAAGAGCGCTTCTAGTTTTCTCAAATAACGGTCAGTACGCCAATCCTTAGCCAACTCAACAGCAGATCTAGTCACGTTGCCGCCATATTGCTGCAATTTCTCTTCGAAGCGCTCAAAAAGCGTGAACGCATCGGCTGTGGCGCCCGCAAAGCCAGAAAGAATGGTTCCACCGTACAGAGATCTAACTTTCTGGGCGGTTCGTTTCATAACCGTACTGCCCATGGTGGCCTGGCCATCTGATCCGAGTACAACTTTACCGTTGTGACGAATACCTACAACGGTTGTGCTCTTAATACGGCGGGAAAAATCGGGGTTGGAACGATCTGAAAGGTCCGACAGGTGAGCATTCATAAATCAATAAACTAAACATATAAATAGTTTAGCCTCTACCAATTTTCGGACGTCGATGTTCCATAACGAGCCATTGCAGCCGGGATGGATGCTTAGTTCGTGTACGCTGCTAAGAGTGCCACAATAGCGTCCTGCACGTTTCTTGGGCCGCGGCTGGATTCCACAAAGTGATTCGCCATTATGGAAAAGGCTAATTGTTTGCCTGAAGCCGTTGTGACGTAACCACTTAGGGCGATTGCATTGCCCAGGGTTCCGGTCTTCGCGCGCGCATTGTTTTCTGCCGGGGTTCCTTTCATCCTGGACGATAACGTCCCGTCTACACCACCAATTGGAAGCGAATCGATAAAGGCGCGGGTAACTTCGGGATCTGGATGATGAGCCATGTAGAGCAGAAGATTCATGGTCATGTCGGATGTAACCAGATTCTGCCTCGCGAGCCCCGACCCGTCCACAAGTTGGATTCGGAGCGTATCTATGCCAGCTAGTCCAAATAGCTTTTTCGCCCTTGCCACGCCCATGGCAGCCGAGCCAGGAGTATATCCTGAAACGGGTGCTTCTTTTGCAATGGTTTTCAGTAGCTGCTCTGCGTATAGGTTTTGACTGTTTTTATTCAGAACCCGGACTATATCGGAGAATGGAGGCGAGAAGGTCGAAAATAGAAACCCGTTTTCATAGCTCGGTGCGACGGCCAAATCGTCCATATCAACAGCTTCCCCTTGAATCGAAATACCTTCCTTTAGCAACACTTCTCTCAATACATGGACAAAATACAGAGTAGGATTTTTTACGGTGAGCGATTCAAAGTCTGTTCTTCCAACTGGAACGAGGGAAGAGAGGACGAAGGCGTTCGAATCCGGAAGTCTACGATATCCTTCTGTGATCGGTGAGCCGGCTGCAACGGTTCTAGTTTGGTTCGTTGCCGAGACAAAAGTCGTCATCATTGGCTCCCACTTCATTTCAGCTGGCATGTTTTCTGCCTGTGCAATGAGTTCGAAGTCAACGCAATTGTCATTAAATGACAATGCGCCGGTTTCCGCAGCGTACCAAAAGTCTAGGTCGTCCCATTGCCATCCGTACCCAAGGGCTTGATCATCAAAGGCGTTGTCGTCCCCAATGATGGAGCCGTGGATGCTGTTGACGCCTTTAGCCTTGAGTGAGTCTGCCCAGTCTCTGAATTGACGTGTAATGTCCCCACCGTTAAAACGACCGCCAATAACGGGGTCTCCAGAGCCTTTTACGAATAAATTGCCCTCCAGCGTTCCGTTTTTGATGACCCCATCCGTCCAAACCGATGTTTCGTAGCGGAAGTCTGGTCCAAGCAGATCTAACGCGGCAGAGGTCGTGTAAAGCTTCGTGTTTGACGCGGGAATAAAACTACGTCCAGTGTCTTTCTGATATAGAGCATTGCCTGTTTCAACCTCCTTCACATTCACCGTCCACCACGCATTCGGCATGTTGGCATCCGCAATCACAGCATCAATGGCCTCTCTCAGCTCGGAAATGCTTGAGGTTTGGCCATGAGCCAGCGGGAAAGGAAGCAACAAGCAGGCGCCCAATAAGAGCAGAATGAAACGGTGTTTTGCTAAGATCATATCAGGGGAGAAGCGTCTTGAGTTCAGGTTCAGGCCTCGTTTTTACAACAAAAACGTGGCTTGCATCGTCCAGAGGGGCGCTGGGTGTTACATAAATGGTCCAGGTGCTCAGGCCCGATTCGGCGAAAACGGAGTCTACAACACCAATAGGATACCCTTTTTGGAAAACGGCAGACTGCCCACTAGTAACCACAGGGTCTCCAACATTGATTTCTGCAGACAACACAATATGGTTTAAAATTAAGCGGTCGAACCGGCCTCCATTCCAACTGATTATTCCGTCTGAATTGGATGGGTAAACCATAACCGGCGCAAAAAAGTCTGCATTCAAGTAGGTCATGACTTTCGAGTAATGCGTTGAAACAAGCATCACCTTTCCAATCACTCCTCTGGAATCGATAACCGCCATATCTACTTCAATTCCATCCTCAGAGCCCACATTTAGAATAAACGTGTTGCGCTCCCTAGTAATGTCCTTTGAGGAGACCTGAGCCGCGATCAGCTCGTAACTGGTCGAATCCTGAAGCGATAACAAGCTAAGAAGGCGCTCGTTTTCTGCTTGAGAAGCCCTCATTAGGGCAACGCGGTTAGACAGCTCAATATTTTGAGTGCGTAGCGTCTCATTTTCCTCTAAAGCGCGAACATAACGTCCAATACCTGAAAATACCGATTCAACCGAGGAGGTAAGCTCGAGCGAGCGTGCCCGAAGGCCACGAATCATGGGTTCATTCGCAGCCAAAAGGACGCCGACGGAGACCAATAAAAGTCCTCCGACCAACGCCCAATCGCGAATCTGTTCCCACATGTGATTCATATCTGGTAAACTCGAAGTTAGAAAATGAGGCCGATCTAGATGAGATGAACTCCAAGAAACGCAATTAATAGAGTACTTTCATCCTCATCTGAGCTCAAATCAGACATTAATGTCTAAAATGGCGATGGCCGGTAAAGACCATTGCGATCCCGTTCGCGTCGGCTGCGGCAATCACCTCATCGTCGCGCACCGATCCTCCAGGCTGAATGGCAGCCTTTGCGCCGCTTTGTGCAGCTTCCAGCAGGCCATCTGCAAAAGGAAAGAAGGCATCTGAGGCCACGACACAACTCGAAAAGTCGAGCTCGGATTTTGCCCCTTTGCTTACGGCAATCTCTGATGAGTCGATTCGGCTCATTTGACCCGCACCAACTCCAATCGTTTGGCCGTTTTTAGCATACACGATGGCGTTACTTTTGACGTTTTTAGCCACTCTCCAAGCAAAATCTAAGTCTTTCCACTCTTGTTCGGTGGGCTGCCGTTTGGTGACGACGCTACATCTACTTTTCAGCGCTTCGACCGTGCCGAGCGCAGGATCTCTATCCTGAACCAAATATCCACCGATTACCGAACGGACATCCTTCGTTAGGTCGCTGCTAGCCGGGGCCAAGGTCCGAATGAGTCGCCTATTCTTTTTGGCTTGCAGAAAGTCCAGTACGCCCTCTTCATAGTCCGGAGCGAGAATGATTTCGGTAAATATGGAATCAATGGCCTCGGCAGTGGCCATATCCAAGGGGCGATTTACGATCACTATACCACCAAAAGGTGATTGCCTATCTGTTGAGAACGCCTTGTGATATGCGGCTTCAAGTGAAGCATCTGTCCCAACACCGCAGGGATTCGTGTGCTTTAAAATGGCAACAGTTGGATCGGCTCCTTCAAATTCGCCAATGAGCGTGAGTGCAGCGTGAACGTCCAACAAGTTGTTAAACGACAACTCTTTTCCATGAAGGGTTTCAAAGAAGGGCGTATTGTCTCCGTATAGGTACGCTGTTTGGTGCGGGTTCTCGCCATATCTCAAGGTTTGCTGCAGCGGTGCCCGAACGCTGAATTCGGGTTTTCCGGAAAAATACCGAGTCACAGCCGCATCGTAGACCGCCGTGTGAGAGAATGCTTCATGTGCCAGTTCCCGCCGAGTCGACATAGATAAAGAGCCACCTGATTCATCCATTTCGGCAATAATTGAATCGTAACGAGCCGGCGAGCAGGCAACTCCCACATAGAAAAAGTTTTTTGCCGCTGCCCGAATCATGGTGGGGCCACCAATATCAATATTTTCGATGGCGACGGCGTCTGTTACATCGCTTCCTGAGGTAGCCTGTTCAAATGGGTATAGATTGACGACGACCAAATCAATTTCCTTTATGCCCTGGCTTTTTAGCTCGGCAAGGTCGTCTGGGTCTACACGTCTTGCTAAAAGACCACCATGAACTGCAGGGTGAAGGGTTTTTACACGTCCTCCTAAGATTTCAGGGTAACCTGAGAGCGAATCTACGGACGTTACAGGCAAACCAGCCGCTAGGAGTGCCTTGGACGTGCCTCCAGTTGAAATAAGCTCGACACCGTGCTTGTGTAGCGATTTCGCAAATTCAACCACGCCTGTTTTATCAAAGACAGACAGCAGCGCTCTGCGAATAGGATACAGGTTCTGTGGGGCGGGAAGGTCCTTGACTTCAATCATATCAGGAGTTTTCAGGTTCGATTACAACGGAGTGCGATCCGTCAATCCGGATGCGGCCCGTCGCAAATAATTGCAGGGCTTTGGGATAAATGTGATGCTCTGTTTCTAAAACGCGCTTCGCTAAGCTTTCTGGAGAATCAGACCCCAAAACGGGCACTGATTCTTGAAGGATGATGGGACCGGAATCGTATTCCGCATCCACTAAATGAACCGTTGCTCCAGAATGGGATTCACCCGCGGCAAGAACGGCTCGATGGACATGCATTCCATACATTCCTGCACCGCCGAACGAAGGCAGCAGTGCCGGGTGGATGTTCGCGATCTGATTCGGGTACTCGGAAATCAATTCCTGCGGTATTTTTTTCATAAAACCGGCGAGTGCAATGAACGAAACCCTATGTGCTGCAAGGACATGTAGGAGTTCACTTAGGTTGTCTTCAACACTTCCATTTAGTACGAAAACGGGAATTTTATGCCTTGTGGCCCGATCTATAACGCCAATTCCAGCCTTACTCGCGACGCAAAGAACAACCTGTGCGTCCAGATTTCCCGTCACGGTAGCGTCTACGATCGACTGGAAGTTGGATCCTCCACCTGACGCAAAAATGGCGATTCGCATGAACTTGGGATAGATTATCTGGGCGCGTTTAGAGAGCTACACAAACGTAAGAAGGAATGCTCGCTTTATTGGAAAAAAGGTGATGAATTAGAGCACCAGTTTTCCACAATATGCCTTGGGATCGGGGTAAGAAAGGAGGGCACCTTCGTGCACAGTTCTGTTAGAGAACTGCAGATTCTAAGATTTCTAGACTCGCCTGGCCTTCGTCGCAATGAAGTCGCGCCTGAACGCCAATTGGAATAGCTACTTTTTCCGGATGATGGCCATAGCGCAGCCCCATCGCAACTGGGATGTTTAAAGGGCGAAAGTAATCTTCAAATACCTGCTTCAATTCCAACGTCGGCCTTCCAGGAAGAGGCTCTGCGTCGGTGAATGAGCCTAAAACGACCCCGCCTAAGAGGCTCAGGTGTCCACTCAGCTTGAGCTGCGCAAATAAGCTGTCAATGCGATAGGGGCTCTCGCCGATGTCCTCTAGAAAGAGAATAGCCCCAGTTAGGTCTGGAAGGTGCTCTGAGCCACACATCTTTGTTATTAAGGATAGATTGCCACCTAGTAGGGTGCCTTCTACACTGCCTGAGAAAAGCGAGCTAAGAGGGTGTTCCTTCGAATCCAAGGGCCCGCTTGAAAGGCTCCCAGATATCAACCTAAGAAACTGTTCACAATTTGCCTCATCAGGATTAGGCCATTCCACTGCAACCATGGGTCCCGAAATTCCAATCCAGCCAGCATGCTTGAAAAGCGCCAAATGCAAGGCAGTGATGTCTGAATAGCCGACCAACACCTTGGGATGAGCTCGAGCAGCTTCGTAGTCTATATCATCCAATAGCCGGAGGCAACCATAGCCGCCTCGAACGCAAAAAAGGGCATCTACTTCATCTGAACGAAGAAACGAGTTGAATTCGGTCAAACGTTCGGCATCTGTTCCTGCCAAAAAGCCGTGTGCGTTGAACGACTCACGTTTAAGCACAGGTCTAAATCCAGCTTTGACCAAATTCTGCAGTCCTAAGGTCAAGGATTGCTCTGTTCTCGGAGCCGATGCTGGCGCAATAATCCCAACGGGCGCGGGTGCAGAGAGTGGTTTAGCTTTTCTTAGCATGAAACATACTTGGATTGAGGGGCCGGTTGTGCATAATATACCAATTCAATGCGCCTTGTACCGACCCAGAAATGAAAAGCCTTCCATCCACGCTTACTGTGATTCCAGAGTACTTTCCAAGTAAGATCTTGGTAAGTCGCATCATGACGACCGCGTCATGGGGTCTCAGCATACAGACCCCATATCAGCGCCAGACATTTCAGAACCGTACCAGGATCAGACTGCCTAACGGATGCCATTGGCTGACGGTACCAGTCAAGAAAAAGGAGAGGGGTGCCTTACTAGTGGAAATAGAAATTGACTATGCGTATCCCTGGGTGCAGGACCACCTGAAAGGCCTGAGATACAATTACGCTACGACGCCTTACTACGATCACTACGCGCCTTCAATAGCCGCTCTTTTGCGCCGCGACTACACGTATTTGCATGAATTGACTTCTGAAACCACAAAATGGATGGTTTCTGCGTTGGGGATCAAATCGGTTTTGGAACCCGCCGAGTTGGATCCTGCGGCGCAGTCTCAGAGCCCATTCCCGCCTGAGCAGCCACCGATTCAATTCCCGGCCTATCGTCAGAACTTCCCAGGATTTGAGTCAGAAGCCGGGTCGCTAGACCTTTTGCTGAATCATGGCCCTGCCTCACTTCAATATTTTGTCCCGGCAGATGTGTAGAGGTTACGGGAGTTTGATTCGACGGGAGCTTATGGGGTCGAGTCTCGGACGAAATTCCAAGTTTCGATTGGGGAAGGCTGTCGGGAGTCCATAATCGAGCGGATCTGGGCGGCAATCTCGGCATTGTCCGCTGCCACATCAATCGTTTCGTTCGGATCGTTCTCCAGGTCAAACAGCTGAAGCGGGGAGTCCTCTTGGCGCATGATCTCTAACCGGACGCCTTTCCATTTACCCATTCGAACAGCCTGCATCCCACCAAAAGCGTGATATTCCCAATACAGAGGCTTGTCTTCGGCTTGGCTTTTGCCCTTAAGGGTTGGAAGAAACGAGTTGCCATCAATGCCTGCTGGCACTTCAACACCCACTAACTCAGCTACGGTTGGCATGACATCCCAGAACGCAGAAACATGGTCAGAGGTGGTACCTGAGGCAATATTACGCGGCCATTTGGCAATAAACGGGACCTTGATTCCTCCCTCAAAAACGGATCCTTTTAACCCCCTCATGTCACCAACGCTGTTGAAATAGCTCGCATCAACGCCTTTCGAATACGTTGTGCCGTTGTCGGAGCTAAACATGACGATGGTATTGTCTTCCAACCCCAGATCCTTTAGGCGCGCTAAAATGGTCCCGATGTCTCGGTCCATTCGGGTAATCATGGCGGCATAGGCAGCGTGAGGCCGAGGATGGGGCAGATAAGATCCTCCTAGGAAAGGCTTCGAATCAAGAGAATCAGGATATTCGTCCAACGATTCCTTGGGTACTTGCAGGGCGAGATGGGGAACTGGTGTTGCAAAAACGAGGAAAAAAGGATTGTCTTTGTTTTGATCTAGAAACGTAAGTACCGATTCCAGCATCAAATCGGGCGCGTAGTGCTCTGCTGCAAAGCGGTCGTAGTATTCCTCCTCTGAATCCAAGGGCGCATCAATTTTTTGATGGGCAGCGAAATAGGCGTTGCCCTCAAGGCTATCTGGAGTTCCGTTTTGCCATAGGTGAGTGGGGTAGTAGTTGTGCGCTACGCGCTGGCATAGGTACCCATAAAACAGGTCAAACCCCTGGTTATTTGGATGGCCCTCAGAATCAGGGCCGCCAAGTCCCCATTTACCCACAAACCCGGTGGTATAACCTGCTGGCTTTAGCATTTCGGCAATCGTGACTTCAGCATCTAGAAGTGGAAGTTGACCCTCGGGCTCGTCTGGGCCCCATCCACCCATTTCCAGATTGTCCCGAATGTATCCAGTTCCGGTATTTTTCCCCGTTAGTAACGTTCCGCGCGATGGCGCACAGACAGGGCTACCTGAATAATGCTGGGTAAAGCGCATGCCCTCGGCAGCCAATTGGTCTAGGTTTGGCGTCCGTATAATTTTCTGACCGTACGAGCCTAACTCGTTGTAGCCCAGATCGTCAGCGAGAATGTAAATGATATTTGGGGGCGGCGTTTTGGCGCATCCTGTAACGAAAAGGATCGCAAAAAGCAGGGGGAGTAGTCGCTTCATGAGGGGTACTTGGTCGAAATGTAGTCAAATGAGCTTCGAATTAACTCTTTTAGCACGTCAAGATTAATATCGGACAACTGTTTGATATAAAGACACGATTTACCGGTTTTGTACTTGCCTAGTGCACCCATCAATTCATCGTAGCGATCAAATCCCGCCATGATGTAGAGTGTAATGGCGGCCTTGCGGGGAGAAAACCCCGTTGCCATCCAATCGCCTTCGCGTCCTGAGGCGTACACATAGTGGTACGATCCGTATCCAATGATGGAAGGGCCCCACATCTCCGGCTCGCATCCCGTGATTTCCCTCATTATTTCGTTGACCTGCTCACATTCCGCTCGTTTGGCGGCAGGCTCAACTTGCGCGAGGAAATCGGCAACGCTGGCTTTGGTCTTTACAGTTTTAGGTTCTGACATGTTTCTGATTAAGCTAGTGTCTAAAGGAGGGACCGCCCGTTCAAATCTGTTGTGAGGAATTCGGTCATAACGTCGAAAAAGGGGCGCAACGCTACAAAAACAGATACCGCGTTTTCCACGAAGTCGGGCGAAATGACCTCCTTATCCGTAAACCGTTTAAACGCGTACATCGATTTGTACCGAAGCAGGTCAATTGAGGGATGATCCTTCTCAAACCCCTTGGGAGCCGTTTTTAATTGGTCTCCTTGCATTTCCCCGAACGTGCTTTTGAACGTAGGGTCTGATATCACTTTCCTCAACGGTTCGTCGTCTATGGCAATGTGATTCCGAATAAGCTTGATGTCTTCTGCATTGGGCTGATAAAAACCTCCGCCAACCACCGTTTCTCCTCCAGGCTGTAGGTGGAAGTAATAACCACCTCTTAGTACAGGCTTGAATCGGCTGAATCCGCCAGCCCAGCGCGGGTTATATGGACTTTTGTCCTTAGAAAAACGCACATCTCGGTATATGCGCATTAGACTTTTTTTCCCTGAGGCCGTAGTGATATGATCATGTTCTGACAATTTAGCCAGTAACGAATCCGCTACCGTAATGGCGTTTTCGTGCGCGAGCGTGTACTGATCTTTATTGGCAGCAAACCAGTCGCGATTGTTGTTCTCGGAGAGGCTTTTTAGGAACTGAAAACTGGAGAGACTGATATTCATGACGTCGATGGCTTGAAGTACTACCAAGTATAAAGAAGAAACGCACAAAAGCAGAAAAGCCCAGATCAACTAAGTTAATCTGGGCTTCTTTCTGCGGTCCGGACGAGACTCGAACTCGCGACCTCCTGCGTGACAGGCAGGC
>JABMOI010000098.1 GCA_013204185.1 bacterium
GAGTAGTGTCACTGATAGGGTAATGACGCCCTCACTTTTTTTACCAATCACTCAGCCTAATAGTATGGTGTTACGGACTCGCACAACTGGCGGAGGCGGTCGGAAACGGTTACTTTCTGTTAGGTGAGTGCTCGCTCGCCGTAAATCCCCCAGCCGTTATACACCCTAACTCGGAACAAGGAATCGCACATTAGGTATTCTTTTGTGCTCTAATGTATTCTTATTGTATACAATGTGCACAAATCAAGGAGTTGATGATGTCTAAAACCGTAACACTTAGACTTGATGAGTCTGTTTACAATCGATTTAAAGTTCTAGCTAAGGAAGACAACCGCCCACTATCGAATTACATCGAAACGGCCGCCCTGCGATTTGTTGAGGAGAACGAGTATGTGGGGGAATTCGAAATGAGTGAGATTCGTTCAAACGCTGATTTGAATAAAAGCCTCAAACAGGGATTGAAAGACGCATCAACCCAGCGGGGTCGATTTGTCTAGCTTTCGGATATTTGAGACGGACGAGTTCATCAAGAGACTGGATAAGCTGTCCAAACGTGACGCTACCTTCATCCAAAAGAAACTGAGCGATTACGTCTATCCTCAATTGAAGGAAGGGCCTTTTGTCGGTCAGAATATCAAAAAGCTTCGTGGGTATGACCCTGAAACCTGGAGATATCGAATTGGGCGATTTCGATTGTTTTATTATGTGGACTTAACCTCTTCTGTGATCTACATACTGACGATTGATCAACGAAAAGACGCCTATCGTTAGGATGTATAACAAGCGCATGTTGCGGACTCGCCTTTCTGTTTTGCTGATCTGAAACGATTACTTTCTGATAGGGGAGCGTTAGCTCTCCGCATATCCGCCAGCCGTTATGTAGACATCATCCTGGCCTGTCTAATTGATCGAAGGAGTTGGAACTTACCGTAGAGTAGAATATAATATGTACAGAATAACAGTACAGGTATATTCCAATGTCAATCGAAGTTACATACACGGAAGCTCGAGCGAATTTTGCCAAACTTTGGGATCAGGCTGAAGCAAATCGCGAACCCATTATGATTCGTCGTCGTGGCAAGGAAAACATGGCGATGATTCCAGCCGATGAATTGGCCGGGCTTATCGAAACAGCCCACCTTTTGCGCTCCCCAAAAAATGCTGATCGGCTGCTTTCTGCTTTGGCTCGATCTCGTAAAAATGAAGGGTCAGCTGAGTCCGTTGACGAATTGAGAACAGCGTTGGGACTAAATGGCTAAGCATTCATCCAGCCGGGATTCGTGCTTCCTGCCTGAGTTTCGAGAAGATCTAGCATACTGGGTAAAGCAAGACCGAAAGGTTGCACTCAGATGCCTCAAGATCGTTGAAGACGTCATGCGTGATCCTTTCAAAGGACTCGGCAAACCCGAGCCATTAAAATTTATGGGTTCGGGTGTTTGGTCGCGTCGTTTAACCCAAGAGCACCGCGTCGTTTATGTCGTTAAGGAAGATAGAACAGATTTTCTTCAGGCCAGATATCACTATTGATGTCTGCATAATAAGCGCATGGCACGGACTCGCACGACTAGCGGAAGCAGTTGGAATCAATTACTTCTCTGTAACGTGAGCGTTCGCTCGCCATAAATCCCCCAGCCGTTATATACTCTCTTTGGTTCGGAACTGGAAGGAGTTGATAAGCGTATTACAACGTAATACAATCTGCGGTGCTATGAATTCAGTCATTACAGTTCGACTCGACAAGTCACTTCAAAAACGTCTGGAATCTATTTCCAAGAATACAGGTGTCTCCCGTTCAGATATCATTCGCGATGCCCTGAAGCGGCAATTATCGATTCTTGCGTTTGAAAAACACCGTGAAATGGCCATGCCCTTCGCTGAAGCACACGGCTTTCTCACCGATGAAGACGTATTCAAGGAAGTCTCTTGAAAGTAGCATTTGACACCAACGTCCTTATCAGTGCCTACACTGCTCGAGGACTTTCTTCCGATGTTTTCAGGTACGTTCTCGCCGAACACGAGGTGGTTTTATCAGACGTCGTGCTTTCAGAATTTAAAAGAGTGCTAACGGATCGCTTTGGCCTTCCAGATGCCATGGTTGCTAGTTTCATGGAAGAGCTTCAGTTGCACGATGTTGTCGGCGCGACGTCTGTTCCTGAGAATCTAAATATCATCCGAGATCCAGATCATCGCTTTGTGGTTGCGGCAGCGCTAGAGGGGAACGCCGAGGTTTTAGTAACGGGCGACAAAGATATTCTGGATGTTAGGGACCAGATTTCAGACCTAAAGGCAATGACTCCAAGAGAATTTTGGGAGTCGGTCCGTTCGTCGGGATAGAGTGGACATACAACAAGCGCATGTTGCGGACTCGTTCGACTGGCTGCGACGGTTGGAAACGGTTACTTTCTGGAAGGTGAGCGAATGCCCGCCGTAAATCCCCCAGTCGTTATACGCTTCTGAATCGCCCTGCCCATGTGGCTTTTGCCAAGACCCTCGAATGTCTAGACAACCGCGGCGTCAAGTCAAGGTGAAACCCGCAGTACGCTATGCCGGGCGATTGAGCATTCCAATCGCGCCTTGCTCAATTATCGCTGCGTTGCATGGTTTTGTGGGAGGGATCCATTGGAGATGACGGAGAGTACTTTGCTGATCGAGGCCCCATGATGTCATCCAGTCGCCGGTGACCAGGTAATTGAGATACTATTTTTGGGGTTGTTAACGAACTACGACGGTTGAAATGAATACTCTTAAGAAGCTCGCTTTCTCTATCTGCATCCTCCTTTTTGCGCGTGACGTAGCGTATGCACAATTCAATGCCGAAACCGTTCACAATTTTCTAGATGCTCAAACTGAGGTTTATAGGACGGGGTCTCCGGAAAGCGTTGAAAGATTCGTTTCATATATGTCAGAAGACGTGAAGGACTTCCACGTAGCGTTTGGGCGCGAGTTTTCAGGAAAGGATTTCTTTCGAGAGAACATGCCTCGAAAATCAGAGGTGCTGATATCCTATGAAAAGCGAATTGGGCAGATCACAATGGGGACGAACGTTGCGATTGCAATCTATCATGAAAAGAGCTCCGAGAAAAAAGCAGATGGGATCATCAAAGACTACGAAGGGCGAACGATTATGGTGATCGATTTTGACGATCAGGGACTCATTACGGCGATCCGCCGCTATCAAGACTAATAGGCTGTAATTAGAAGACGAATGTGGTGAGGACTCGCTGGGCATTCGAGATCCTACTTATCATCTCGATGAATCAAGTTCACGATTGTCGTCACGCCTCTGACCGATACTCATTGGATGTGCCGCTCCGACAAACCTAGTAATTCTTTTACAGTTCAGCGTTTAACCCACGGTTGATACCGTCCTGCCAACGTGACCCTTCGGCTCTCCCTTTACCATCCCATCTCGAAAAATTACATTTAACTTTCTGCCGCCGTCAGGCGGTATAACCCCTAGCCATTATATCGACCGGTTTTTATGAACGTATTTATCACCGGTGCATCCGGGTATATCGGCAGGCATGTTGCCTTAGAGTTGGTGTCTCGTGGACATCAAGTGACCGGCTTAGCTCGTCAGGAATCTGAGCGCACAAACTTTTCTCGTGAAGTTGAATGGTGCTACGCTAATCTGTCTAACTTTGAAGGTTATTGGCAAACCTTAGAACAGTCCGATGCTGTTATCCATTGCGCCATGGACTACTCATCTGGACAAGCGAATTCAGAATTGGATAAGGAATTTGTCGACCGTATCAGCACATTCTCAGGTATCGTCATTTACACGGGGAATCTTTTTTCAACGCGCTCGCATGGTTTGCTTGAAGAGGCACCTCAACCAAAAAGCGAACACTGGAGATACCAGAATGAGGTAGCCGCTCTCAATAGCTCAAAGGACGCATCTGTGGTCCGTCTTGGATTTGTTTATGGAAGCAGCGGAGGTCATTTCTGGGATATCTTGTCACCTGGAACCGTTGCATTATTTGAGACACAAGAAGTACCAGATGTAGTGTGGCCCATGGTGCACGTCAAAGACGTAGCTCGACTTTATGCTTCAATCTTAGAGTCGAAAAACAGAGGTGTTTTTCACGCTTTTGATGGGAAACGGGTTCGAGCAAGAGAGATCATTGAATCCGCAAGATCTGTGTATGAAGCTCACGGGATATCAAGCTCAGAGTCTCAAGACTATGTCCAGCAATTGCTTCAATCGTCTGTGATTACCTCAAACGAGAGATCGATTTCGACGGGTTGGCGTCCTGCGTATTCAGGGTTTACCGAAAACGCTGAGTTGGCTTATTTAGAGAATAGTAACCGCTCCCTATAACAAGGGTATGTTGCGGGCTCGCATGACCTGACATGCTGGTCTGAAACAGTTGTGTTCTGCAAGGTGGGTGCTCGCTCGCCGACGAATTGGAGGCATTTGGCTTAGGCGAAGTCAATCGTGAAATTGCAGCGACCGAAATGATGTGGTCGTTTTTCGAAAATTACTCGAGGAAGTAAAATCCACGTCTTAGACCCGAAGGACATCGTCAATTATCGTTCTCGGAGTGCTGTATCCATAGGACCGCCTCTCATGAGTTGACTTCTCCTATTGAGTTCCGTCCAATAGACATCATCTTCATAGACTTCGGGTTTTGGTTCTAGGAATGTGACCATTTCCTGATCCCAGAGAATTACGGCGTCCACTAGATCACCTAAAACAAGATCAGGGTAAACGTCCGGCCTAGTCCCATCCATATTTTTAAGGCTAGAAGTTGACGATGCAGAAATGGACCTTAATGCAGAAGCAGTCTTTAATTCGAAGTATTTTGGCGCCCCGTCCGTTGTGAGATCCGTTAGATTTAGTGCTGCCGCCTTTCCAAAAGACTGAATTACGAAAGTCACTCCTGGATTTTTGAACTCAACCCAAGCGATTGGAGTGATTTCGCTATATGGGATACCGAGTCGATTGATATGAGTCCTTGGTTTTTTGGATACGTGCAAACCACCAGCTAGAAATAGACTTTTTCGTCCTTTAAGTAGCGACTCTGTTCTGAGTATTTCTGCCATGCTTGCCGCTCGATCAAAAAATGGTACTACATCGTTTCTAGACTCGACCACGTCCCAATTGATCGGCGAATCTGCTAACAGGACGCGGAATTTTTTATCTCTTCCTGCTCTGCTATTTATCTCTCTGACTCCTTTGAAGAAATTGGCGTACACCTCAGAGTCCCAAACGGTATTGGGCGAAACGACTGCATTTCTCCAAGCAAGGGCCACGCTATCCCAAGGCACAGAGTCGCCGGCGAGGTATCGATCTATTGTCGGCTGGTACAACGAGTTGCCCCATTCTACTACGATGTCATCCAGCGCTTCGGAGGCTCTTTGAGTAGCCAAAGTCTTGAGAATCAGATCGTGCAGCTCCGCATGACCATGATTTTCACCAAGAGCTACGACTCGGTTCTCCTCGATGGCCTTCAAAATCGAGTCCACAGGACCTCTGTGATCAGTCTCAACACTATCTTGAATTGGCTGGAAAAAGAACAAAAATAGAAGTAGTAGTGGCATCAGTCGTCGTTCGGAGGTTTGGGGATTTAACAATATTGACCCAATTGCGGATTGAACAGTTTACAACGTTGAACAGTTTTTAATATTGTTCTCCGCATAGCAAGGAAATGGTACGGACTCGCACAACTCGCGTTGGTACCATTCCGTCCAAACATCCGGCAAGCAATTAGAATATTTAGGAATGGATACTAAGCAATCGAACAATCCGTTACACGGCATAACGCTAGAGAAAATCGTAACCAAGCTATATGAGCACTATGGCTGGGAAGAATTGGCTGACAGAATCAATGTGAATTGCTTTAAAAACGATCCGTCCGTAAAGTCGTCGCTGAAATTCTTGCGCAAAACTCCGTGGGCCAGAACGAAGGTTGAACACTTGTTTACAGAGACCTTTGACCAACCTTCTCCCTGGGATAGATTGAAAAAGTAGATCTGTTGTCTTGAATTCAAAATGGCGTTAGCTCAATGAATGTCAATAATTGGCGCAACCTAGGAGCATTTTGTACCATTCAGGGGCGCTCCGTGTTTGTTGTGGATACCGACGCGGAGAACAGTCAAGGCAAACCAGTTTTGGTTTTACTGCACGGTTATCCAACGTCTTCGCACGACTACTACAAAGTTATCGACCCTTTGGCTGAGCGATTTCGTGTCATTGTTCATGACCACTTGGGTTTCGGTCTGTCGGAAAAGCCTCAGGATTACTCGTATTCCATATTTGAACAAACTGATGTTGCGCTCGAGCTTTGGCGCCAGCTTGGGTTGAAGTCTGTACGTGTGTTTGCGCACGATTACGGAACGAGCATTGCAACTGAATTGCTTGCTCGATGGAATCGCGAGCTTTGCCCGGTGCAACTCGAGTCGCTCGTTTTGTGCAACGGGAGCGTGCATATCGAACTGGCAAAACTTCGCTTTATTCAGAAGTTGTTACGTAATAGTATAACGGGCCCGTTGGTCGCACGGTTGACCAACCAAAGGGTATTCGATCGGAACATGAGGAAGCTTTGGCATAATCCATCCACACTTTCCTCCAAAGATTTGGATGTGATGTGGGAATTGCTCTCTCGAGATGGGGGAAAGGCCGTGTTGCCTCGGATCACTCAATATTTACGCGACCGGGTAACCTTTTGGAATCGATGGGTGGGCGCACTGCAGAATACTTCGCTTCCGCTGGCATTCATTTGGGGTGCTGAGGATCCAATCGTTGGAGCAAATGTCGCAAAAGTGCATCACCTTGAAGCCGAGGGAAGCAAGTTGAGTCTTTTGGACGGTGTGGGTCACTACCCGATGCTTGAGGCGCCCGATCAATGGACTAAAAACTTTATGTCTCTTCAGGAATCCTTATCTTATTAGGCAATCATCCGGAGTACTTGAATTATGAAAAACATGGAAGAGAATCGGGGCCTCGCCATTGGCTTGGCCCTTGGTGTAGCACTCGGAGCTGCGTTTGGAAGCGTCGGCCTTGGCATTGCTCTGGGATTGGTTTTTGGAATCAGTTACGACCGCAAAATGAAGCGTTCGGTGGATGACTCTGAGTAGTCGATTTGCGATAACCTTGGAATCGGAAGGCTACGAAATAATTTCGCTCAGTCAGCCTGTTATTGACCCTAAATCGTGCAAATACGGCCATTTCAACCTACTGATTGGTCAGGGCTTTGGAAGCGTTTTATGGAAAAGCCCGGGTGCTAGTTCAACCCTCGCGATACGATATCATTAAACGTTCGAAGCTGGTTTGCAGCATCCTTGGAATCGATCCCGGATCTCAACGCAAGACGCGTGAACACATGGAGGTCAGATTCAACCATCTCTACGTCAATGGCGCCTCCTGAGCTCGTTTCGATCCCCTTGTAGATCAACACGGCGCTGACGGGATCGGCCGTCGCGTCTTTGATCGATTTATACACCTTCATGGTGGTCCCAGTGGGAAGCGTAATTCCGTCTTCGAGCTGTTTCCTAACCCGGACAATCACGTCTAACAACTCCTGAAGCGTTTCCTGGTGCCGGTAATGATACCAGTATCGATCTTCTTGAGTCGTGTTGTCTGCTTCCGTAAACCCAAGAACAGGCCCAATAAGCGGCGTGATGGATAAAAGTTTAGATGATGGGACAACGATAGGGTCCACTAAAAAGAAGTGGCGAGGGGCTATTTTACCATCAAAATATCCAGATGCTAACAGTTCGATAAGTAACGCGCCACCCGTTGACGAACCGACAAAATTGATATTGGAGTACCCCGCAGCGGTGAGCCGTTCGTATTCCGTTTTGATCGACTCTTGCCAGGTTTTCCAGGTCGCCTTTTTGAAATCATCATACGTCATCCCGTGGCCGCCCAAAAGCACTTGTGAAATGAAATAGTCCGTTCGATTTGAAGAGAACGTTTTAAACTCGTCCCACTCAAACGTAGACGCTGAGTATCCGTGAATCGCTATGAAAACAGGTTTTGCGGCATCTTGCGCAGAAGGATTGGGATTGGCGTAGGACTGGAGATAGTTTTCGGGTTGAGCAATGGATGCATCAAAAACCACGTCTCCATCGAGGAAATCATCAGAAATGTCGGGAGTACTATCGCACGCAGACATCAGTAAAAACAGGAAGAGCAGGTAGTAGAGTTTTTTCATGGGTTAATGATTCTCCACGTTGCCGTCATCTGGGTAAAAATTGGATACAGTGTGCCGGGACCGCTTTCCCCATTGCCGGATGCTGGATTGTATCCAACAGAAAAGGCAATTCGTAAGGGGATGTTCGGTTCATAGCCGAGTCCTATTTCGGGTGATAGGAACCACGCCGTGTTAGGTAATACGTCAAAGATATCTTCCTCGTAGTCCGCTCGAAAATAGCCGGCATTTAACTGACCGAAAGGCCGAATCGTTTTGTCTTTGCGCAAATACCAAGCCGCTGAAAGAAAGAACGTGTCCTGATTGATGGCATTCGAGTTTAGAGCTGAGCCAAGGCGGGATGAGACAAAACCTATCCCCAAGAAGAGCTTGTCCGAAAACAAACGACTGTCGGAATAGCGGATCGCGATCCCATTCTCGAAATAAAAGCTAGCCGATTTTTGTATTCGCAAGCCTACGTCAAGCGTGGATTCCTGGGCAAAACTCGCAGAGGGCTGGTGGATTAGCAGCGCGACTACGAGTAACGCAAAGCACCGTTGGAATGAGTTCAAATTATTCGCTGGTGGTTGGTTTTAGGATGTTCTTGCTGGGACGGAGTGCATTTGATTAGCAATGTAAGTGCCTAGAAGCTGGCTAGTTTCAATGCGGCTTCTCTGAATTCCGGGTTGTTGCCTATGCTGGAAGCTCGAATGGGTACAGCCCCAGAGTGCATTGTGCCAACATTTCCGACGACGGCAATGACCACTTCCGTGCCTTCAATCCAATAGAGTGTACTATTGAAACCCAGAACGTCGCCATTGTGGCCAATAGTGACCGTTCCGTCCTGGTAGGT
Source organism: bacterium (assembly GCA_013204185.1). Taxonomy (GTDB): domain Bacteria; phylum Bacteroidota; class Rhodothermia; order Rhodothermales; family UBA10348; genus UBA10348. The sequence goes on from JABMOI010000098.1 coordinate 8,989, forward strand.
TGTCTTAAACACATTGTGCCCAACGAAACGGCGACCTTCGGTGCCGATGGGAAACCAGTCCGTCATGAATGCCATGCTTTCGGGGCTAAGTAGCTTCCCGTTTTTAAGCGCTTCTCCGTAAACGGCCAAGTCTGTGGCAGAAGCGACCATGCCACCAGCGGTCCATTCGACAGAAAGATTGGAGCCAGTGGCATCAATCAAGCTATCGCGAACAACTGAAAAGGCTGCGTTCACGCCGGCGGATTCTTGGAACTCGGTTGTGGCCCAATGATAGCGGTGGGGAAGTTGTTCTTCAGGCACATCCTCGAATCCTTCCAAATAGATATTTGAAAGGCCGAGTGGGTCTAAAATGCGAGTGTGTATTTCTGTGACCGCATCTTCTCCTGTGATCTTTTCGATGATCATCCCAAGGAGTGTGTAATTGGTATTGGCGTAGCTAAACCGTTCTCCCGCTTCGAACAAGGGGTCGTGACCTTTGATGTAGGGAAGGGTTTGGGTTTTTCCCCAAATCTCGCTGGGGTTTAGCGTGTTTCCGCGGCCTTCGTGAATCCATAGTGGGTCGTCTTCCCAACTGGGAACGCCACTCGTATGTTTTAAGAGCTGATCGATTGTGGCTGTATCGGCATTTGGGATGCCGTCCACGGCATCGCCCAGAATATTGGCTGCCGTGTCCGTTAGATCAAGGCGTCCTTCCTCTGCGAGCTGCAAGATTACGACGTTTACAAAGGTTTTGGTGATGCTTCCGATTCCGAATAGCATGTCAGGCTCGACTGGAGCACCCGTCTGAATGTTCGAAAAGCCTGCAGTGCCGGCCCAAAGAATGCCATTTTTTGTGGCGATGGCAGCAGAAACGCCAGGCTGTCCTGACGTGATGGCTTCATCCAGTACTGCTTGAAGATCGGCGACTACGGCGTCATACTCTGGCCGTTCAGATGCAGGACTTGAACAGCTTGCTAGGGTGAGAATAAGCGCTCCTGCGAGGCATCTTCTCAGGAGGCCTTTAAACGTTTCGGCATAGCCGCTTGAGGAAGAGGTGGTGGCGGGATCAAAGGTCATGGTTCATTCCTGCTTTTGGCAACGTGTAATGATCTATGCGTGAAACGGTGTGTTCGCCTGACATTCAATTCAGGAGGAGTTGGTTAATATATCCAACGGGCTTCCATTTTCCGGCATGACTCCCATTTGGTTCCTCGACCTTTCCAATTCCGACTAGGCTTTGGTCCTTATGACCTTGGCGTGTTTCATACCACTATGTTCCATCACGGTGCGACTTGCGTTGAGCCCCCAAATGACCTCGCGCACGTTTCCTCCGCATCTGTGGTCGAAGTTTATGGAAAGGACTACTTTATAAATAATGAGCGTTTGCCCGCCGCCCATTCGCTAACCACTATGCAGTTAATGCCCTGGAGCCCTTCAACAAAGAGAGATCAATTATGTCTGCAATTCCTAACTTCGACTTTGGCCAAAGTAGTGTGGCTGAGGTATACGATTCCGGCTTAGTCCCCATTCTTTTCATGCCTTGGGCTGCGAATTTGATCTCTCAACATGGGCCTTGGGAAGGAAAATCCGTGCTTGATCTTGCGGCAGGGACAGGAGTTGTTTCATCGATATTGGGACGCGAAACCGGAAGACTAGGCGAAGTGGTTTCGGCCGATATCAACGATGAGATGCTTCGGATAGCAAAAAGAAAATGTCACGACTTGGAAGGTAACTTCACCTTCGTGTGTTGCTCAGCCGATTCACTCCAGTGTCCTGATGCATCGTTCGATTCCGTAGTCTGCCAACAAGGCTTTCAGTTTTTCCCGGACAAAAAGAAATCGGCAAAGGAAATGTTCAGGGTGCTTAAGCCCGGAGGGAAAGCGTTGGTATCGACTTGGCTTTCTGTTGAGAAGTGCAGCTATTTCGGAGCATTGTGCAAGGCGTTGGAAGACATCGGGGAAAAAGCACTTTCAGATAAAATGCGGGTTCCGTTTGACTACATGCCGGCCAATGAACTGAAAGATGTTTTCGATTCAGCAGGATTCCACGACGTACGTATTGAACAAGTTGAAATCCCACTCATGTTTCCAAAAGGGATAGAGGAGGCGCTGACGTTTGCTTATTCAACCCCCATTTCAGGTCAGCTCAAGGCCTTTTCTCAAACGAAACAAGATGAATTTGAGTCCAGATTGAAGATGGGATTGCAACACCTAGAGGGCCAGAAAAACGTATTTGGTTCTATGCATTCGCACGTTTTGACAGCTATTCGGTAACTACTTTCACGTTTAAGCTGAATTTGAAAACGCAACCATCATACTTGAGAACGAAATCACAATCGATGCTCCTCTAGATCTGGCCCGGGAGGTAACGAGGCTTTGGCACAAGAAAATGCTGGGTTGAAGCGGCACTGTGAGGGACTCTGTGAGCAACACCGTGAGCAACAGGCTTCAACAATCGTGACCAGAAAAGGGGAAAGCATTGAATAGAATCGTTGTATTTGGCAACTCGGGATCTGGGAAGTCGACATTTGCTCGCAACCTGTCTGAAAACAGGGGATACGCTCATTTAGACCTGGATACTGTCGCTTGGGAAGAAGGCGTACTTCCGCCGAAACGTCGACTCTTTGACCTAAGCCGAGTAGAAATCGATGCGTTCATTCAGGCCCACGAAAACTGGGTTGTTGAAGGATGCTATTCCGACCTGCTTGAACATGCCATGTCGCATGCAAGTGAAATCGTATTTTTGAACCCGGGCGTGGAGGTTTGTATCCAAAATGCAAAAAACCGTCCCTGGGAGGCGCACAAATACCAGTCGCCAGAGGCGCAAAACGCCAATCTCGCTATGCTCATTTCTTGGATTGAGCAGTACGACCATAGACAAGACGAATTTTCATTGGTGGCGCATAGGCGGTTGTTTGACTCCTATTTGGGTGACAAACGTGAGTATGACTCAAACAGTTGGACCAATTAGGCTCTTTTGGGCGTCGCCGGGATCTTCGAAGCCTCTATGTCCTCTATGCTAATGGCCTCATGTCCTCAATGCTAATGGCCCTTTAAGATAGCCTCATCCTAGCCGTCCTCGTCTTGGCCCACGGATCCCTATTCGGCGTCACAGCGTACTGTAAATCTGTCGAAGATGATTCTCGACAGACGAGCTTTATGCAAACGAGTGGCCCATCAATCAAATCCCGTTCAACGTGGATCGAGACCCTTTCAAAAAGGCGCCGTCGGCACCCGGTGGGAGCTTCTGCGGTGGTCATTTTGGCGTTGGGACTTGGCTCGTTACTTATGCCGGTTTCGGGCAGCCTGCTAGAATCCGGTTCCGTGGTCAGCCTGAGGGTGACGGATAGGGATGGTCGGCTGCTTCGTGAAAACCGCCCCGACGGGCGCAGCACTCCTGTTTCTTTGGACCAGGTTCCTGCTCGCGCGGTCGAAGCGCTCATTGCCACTGAGGACAAACGGTTCTTGATGCATCCTGGAGTCGATCCCATTGCCGTGGTACGGGCGGCTTGGATCAACCTACAAGCCGGGCGGATCGTGAGCGGGGCCTCCACAATTACCATGCAGGTGGCAAGCGCGTTGCGGGAAAGCTCGCATCATGGATGGCTGGATAAACTTGCAGAAATGCATCTTGCAGTGAGGCTGGAAGTCTGGCTAAGCAAGGAAAAAATCCTGGAGACCTGGCTGAACCGGGTCGATTTTGGTAATCAGACACACGGTATTGAAGCGGCAAGCCGGCTTTATTTCGGAAAAGGCTCTCAAGACCTTTCGCTGGCCCAGGCTTCGTTTCTAATTGGACTGCCGCAGAGCCCGACCCGATATGACCCACTCCGGCACCCTGAACGGGCTTTCGTGCGCTACCGTCACGTGTTGGAATCCCTAGAACGGACAGGCAAGATTGCGCCAGACGAACGGCAGCGCATGGAAACGGTGCCTCTGGATTTTCAATCGCCCCGCTCCCTTTTCCTCGCCCCGCATTTTGTTCAGTGGGTTGCTGCGGGTTCGACAGCAGGGTCTCAGGAAATGCGGACCACGCTTGATTTTACGTTGCAGCAATTGGTTGAGCGCGAGGTCGCTGGGCATCTTCGATTGCTGGACGATGCGAGTGCCAGCAGTGCGGCGGTAATTGTGCTGGACAATGCAACAGGCAACGTGATGGCCTATGTGGGCAGCGCAGACTTTTTTAACGACCGAATCGCTGGCCAGAATGATGGAGTCCGGATGCTGCGCCAGCCGGGGAGTGCGCTCAAGCCGTTCACCTACGCGATGGCGTTGGCCTCGCGTCGCTACACGCCCTCATCCATTCTGCCCGATATCGAACTGAATGTCCTAGAAGCTGGTGGGGCGTTCACGCCCGAGAATTACGACGAACAGTACCACGGCCCCGTTCCTTTGAGGCAAGCGCTAGCGAGTAGCTACAACGTGCCCGCTGTCCGGCTGGCGCGCGAATTTTCGCCGCAACGGTTGCTTCAGCAGCTCCATTCGGCGGGTTTCAGCTCCCTGAACCGGCCCGCCAACGTGTACGGCGTGGGCCTGACGCTCGGAAACGGGGAGGTACAGCTCATGGAACTGGCCCGGGCCTATGCCGGACTTGCTCGCGGTGGAACGCTACCAGATATCCGGCCTATAGCGTGGATACGGACCGCCGAAGGGGATACCTTGACGGCTCCGGTCGGGATGGGCACACAGATGGACATTTCCCCCCAAGTGGCCTACCTGATTTCCGACATCCTGAGTGACCCGGAAGCGCGAGCGCCGGGGTTCGGACGCGGCGGCCCGCTGGAACTGCCGTTTCCGACGGCGGTCAAGACCGGCACGTCTAAAGACTATCGCGACAACTGGGCGGTCGGATACACGCCCCGCCACACCGTGGCCGTTTGGGTGGGCAATTTCGACGGTACGCCCATGCGATGGGTTAGTGGCGTTTCGGGCGCCGGACCCATTCTGAACGCCGTATTCCGCAGGCTCGGCTCGTCGGGTCCTTTTGCGCGGCCGGCCGGCATCGTGGAAGCGGAAATTGCCCCAGAGAGCGGTTTGCTGCCCGGCCGTGACTCTTCCTCTCGTGTTCCATCGCTGTTTTTGGCAGGTACCATTCCGAGGGATACGTCCAATGTCTTGCAGCGAATTTCTATCGACGTACGCACGGGATTGAGAGCCGACCCTTCAACGCCTAAAGAATTTGTTGATGATCGGCTGTTCCGAATCTATCCACCCGAATTCCATGCGTGGATGCGCCAGGAGGGTATCCCATTCCCACCCCAACTTGAATTAGACTACTCGGTTATAGATACGGGTTCGATCCGCCTGACCGATGCCTTGCGCATTGATTACCCAGAGTCAGGCACCACATTTCAGCTCGATCCCGTGCTCCGGGCTGAATTTCAGCGAATCCGAATGCGGGCCACCATCCCAGATGGCCTAGCCCAGGCCTCTTGGTGGGTCGATGGGAAACGCGTCGAGGGACGGTTTGAGGATGCTTCTTGGCCACTAGAAGCGGGCACGCACTTGATCCAAATTCGTGGCGTCACGCTCGGGGGCGAGCAGTTGGCCAGCAGGCCGTCGGCCATCTTGGTACGCGGATATGAAACAACACCCCTTCAACCCACCACCCCATGAAAAGTCGTTCATTGAAACTCATTGCCCTGTTTGCACTGCTTACAGGGATCGTGTCTGGTTGTGGGGATGAATCGGTCGTTTCTAGCGACGGACCCATCCGAATAACGAGTTTGCCGATCGACGGATTGACGGGATCTCCCTCCTTTGTGCCTACGCTTGAAGGGCCGCTACGTCTTGTGAGCATTACGCCAGCTGATGCGATGGAATATCTGCCTGAGGATCAGCCGGTCACCATATCATTCAGTAAGCCCATGGTAGCGCTCGGCGACGCCTCGGCGCCGGGTCCTGACCTGCTCACGATGAAACCGGCCACCGAGGGCACGTTGCGATGGGAAGGGTCACAGACGCTGGTGTTCACACCAAACTCGACGTTGGCCATGGCGACCTCCTATTCGGTGACGCTCCGTGGCGGGCTGACATCACTGGATGGAGAAACGCTAAAAGAGCCCTTTCAGTGGACATTCGAAACCCCACGCCCGGCTGTAACAACATCCCGACCGGCCAACTACGCACAGTTTGTTTCGCCGGACTCGCTCCTGCGGTTAGACTTCAACCAGCCTATCGACGCGAAGAGTGCATCAGGCATTGTGAGACTCTTTCAATTGGATGATAACATGGAACGCGGACGCCGGATTTCAGTGGAGTTGTCGGCTGTTTCAGACAGCGCTCTATCCGCGAAGCCGCAATCCCGCCTTCAACAGGATCAGTGGTACGAACTGGCGGTGAACGCAGGAATGAAAAGTTTGCTCGGTTCCCTGCCGTCAAGCGAGCCATACAGCCTGCGCTTTAGAACCACGCCTCCCTTGCGGCTCGAAGCCGTAACCCAGCCCAGGAGTTGGAACGATGCAAATCCAAAGACTTTTGATCCGATGCGCGGTCTGGAGCTGTTATTCAGCACGCCTGTGAGGTTCTCAGACCTGCGCCAAGCGCTCACCATCACGCCCGCACTCGACGTGCAGCCGGGTATCGAAGCCCGAGACGGAACCGTTTCTCCGTCGCACGGCTTCTCCGTTCAACTCAAGCCTGAAACCACCTACACGGTGCGAATTGATAACCTCCGCGATGCGCAGGGGCAGCTTCTTCAGAAGGCCCAGACCACGTTCCGAACGCGTGCCTTTAGTCCATCCTTTTCTATGCCACAGGGCCTGCTCGTTGTAGAAGCAGGAGAATCGGCTACGCTTCCGCTTCGCGTTACCAATGTGGAGCGCATCAAGTTCGGCGCCAAACGACTTGGTCCCGCCGACATCGTACCTTGGGCGCGCACGTATGACGGCGGCCACTATTATCCTCGGATCGAGGACGACAATGCGCAGGATCCGATCTCCGCAGGATCATTGGTAGACCTAGACGTCGAGCGGAATAAACCGACGATGCTGCCGTTCAACGTGGATTCGCTGCTCACCGACAACATGGGTATTTTGGGGCTGCATGTGGTGCCAGTAATTTCTGGCTCGAAACAGCAGTCGCAGGACCGGCTTTTGTCGCTCGCTCAATTCACCCATTTGGGCATTACGGGCAAGTTTAGCGCCCACCAGAATCTGATTTTCGTCACCGACTTGGCGAGTTCTCTGCCCGTAGCTGGCGCCCGGGTCACTATCCGAGGCGAAGATAATAGAGTGGCCTGGGAGGGAACGACCGACGCCAAAGGCCGCGCAGAGTCGCCCGGATGGGATGCACTTGGGTTAGATCGGCCCAATGAATGGTCCGCGCCCACCCAGTATGCCATTGTCGAGCACAAGGGCGACCTAGCGTTCACGACGAGTGTGTATCGCGACGGGCTAGAGCCGTACCGGTTCAACATGATGTATGACTGGCAGCCTGCGCCTATCCGACATGCGGGAAGTCTGTTCTCAGATCGCGGGTTGTATTTGGCCGCCGAAACCATCCACCTCAAAGGCATTGTACGCCGCCGCACCGACGCCGATTGGCAGTCTGTACGTGATAGCGTTCGGGTGCTTATCGCCGATCCGCAGGCGCGCGTCGTGCTCGACCAACGTTTGCTGCCGTCCGATATGGGGACATTCAATCTGGACTGGACCGCGCCCGAATCTTCGGTGCAGGGGTATTACAGAGCCCGGATTTTCATGGCTGCCGACACCTCCGTATCCGCAAATAATTTCTGGGGCGCACAGGATATTGGCTCAGGTTCGTTTCAGGTGGAAGCTTTTCGGCGGGCTACATTCGAGGTCGACGTACGCTCGGCAGCGAGTTCGGTCGTGGCTGGCGACTTCTTCGAAGGCTCGATTTCAGGCCGATACTTATTCGGCGCAGCCATGAGGGGGCAGCCCGTGTCCTATCGACTGGAGCGTACACCGGGTTCGTTTCATCCTCCCGGCTTCAAAGGATACCTCTTTAGCACATACGACTGGTTTTCCGGTGTGTATCGCGACATTGCTCGGGCCGATAGCGTCTTGGACCGCGACGGAACGGTAAATATTCGGGCGCAGGCGCCCGGTAACGAAAGTGGAGCGGTCACGCAGTTGGTTTTCACCGGCACGGTTACCGATCCCGCTCGGCAGGAAATTACCACCCAGAAAAGCATCACCGTGCATCCGGGCTTGTTCTACATCGGCCTAAAACCGCGATCGACCTATGTTAGCTTGTCAGACACCGACATCATGGCGGTGGATCTGGTAACGGTTACCCCGGACGGCTATCCGGTGGGTGGCCGGGACCTTGAATTGACACTGATTAGGCGTCAGTGGAACAGCATTCGTGAGATCGGGGCCGACGGTAGGCTGCGCTGGCGCAGCGAACAGATTGAGGAAACCGTGGCTCGCCAGAAAGTGACCTCAGTGGAAGGCCGGTCGCTGCGACTGGACCTACCCATTGCACAGGGCGGCAGCTATGTTATCAGGGCAACTTCCCGCGACGTACGCGGCAATCGGATTGCAACCGAGGCCTACTTTCATGCCTCCGGACCTGGATATTCGGCCTGGGAGCGGCGCGACGACGATCAAATTGAACTCATCGCGGATCACGACTCCTATGCTCCAGGCGAAACTGCGCAAATCATGGTACTGTCCCCGTACGAAACAGCCACGGCGCTGATTACGATTGAACGGGATGGAATTATGGAAAGCCGCGTGGAAACGCTCACGGGGAGCGCCCCACAAATTGAGGTGAAGCTCACTGAAGAGCACCTGCCCAACGCGTTTGTTTCGGTTGTATTGCTAAGCGGCCGGACCGCCAAGCCGGGTGCAGGTGTCGACGCGGGTGCGCCGGGTTTCAAGATTGGATACGCCGAATTGCGTGTGGACCCCGGTGTTCGGCATTTGCACGTCTCTGTTGGGGCAGACCGCACGGAATACAGACCTGGAGATGAGGTCACCGTCGAATTTCGTCTGCTGGATGAGGACAACAACGGCGTAGCCGGGGAAATCGCCTTTAGCGCGGCCGATGCGGGCGTTCTAAACCTAATTGGCTATGCCCTACCCGATCCGTTTCTCGAATTTTACGGTCCACGGCCCCTTGGTGTTACGACAACCGAATCGAGGGCCAATTTAGTACGTCAACGCAATTTTGGTCAGAAGGAAGAGGGTGTTGGTGGCGGCGGTGGCGGCGGTGACTCTCGTCTACGGCAGGACTTTAAACCATCGGCCCATTGGGCGCCGGCGCTTCGCACCGACTCGCGCGGCCGGGCCAAGGTGACGTTCCGCGTGCCCGAGAGCCTGACTACATTCCGTCTCATGGCTACCGGATTGACCGCCGATCACCGTTTTGGCGCAGGTCGAACAGATATTACTGTGACCAAACCGCTTGTGATGCAGGCCGCCCTTCCGCGGTTTGCCCGGCTCGGGGATACCTTTGAAGCGGGGGTTTTGGTTACCAACACAACGGGTTCGAACGGCACGGCAACAATCACCGCCGCGGCCGAGGGACTAACATTGACTGGACCCGCATCGAAATCCGTTGCGCTCCAAGACGGAGAGACCAAGGAGGTTCGTTTCGGATGGAAAGTCCCCTCGACGGGTACCGCATACCTGTCATTCTCAGGATCACTGGGTAGTGAAAAAGACGCCTTACGGGTGCCGCTCACGCTCACACGCCCGCTCACCAAGCAGACCGTGGCCACGTTTGCGTCCACTTCTGGCAGCGTTACCGAAGCGCTCATGCTGCCAAAAGATGTGGTCCCCGACCTAGGTGGATGGCGTATCCGGCTTGCGAGCACTTCGCTGGTGGGTCTTGACGGCGCCTTAGACTACTTGTTCACCTATCCGTACGGCTGTCTCGAACAGCGTACTTCGGCGGTGCGTCCGCTATTCCTTGCTGACGATTTGTTGGCGAGCTTTGACCTCACCGCGCTGAGCGGGGATCGCGACGATGTAATTGCTGCCTGGATAAGCGACCTGCAGGGGTTCTGGGTGGGCAACGGATTCGCTATGTGGCAAGGCAATTGGATGCCGAATCCTTACGTAAGCGCCTACACCGTGCTGGCAATGGCAGAGGCCGAAGCCGCCGGATTTGCCGTTCCACAGGATCTGCTTTCTGAGGCCTTAGATGTGCTGGAACAGAATGTTCGGGACCGTGATCAGACGCCGGATTACTACGGCGAAGCGGCATGGGACGAATCCCGCGCGCTGATGCTTTACGCTTTGGCCCGGAATGGCCGTGTCTTGTCTGGTGAAATCGACGACTTGGCTGTCCGCGCCACCAAGGGAGGCCTCGGGGTAGATGGAACAAGTTTCTTAATCCGTACCATCCTCATTGCGAACCAAACGGCCCTCCGGCCGCACATTAAGCCGCTTCTGGGCCTACTCAAGAACCGGATTGTGATGGAGGGGACCACGGCGCATTTGACCTCGCCGACGGGGCCGGGAATGAACTGGATTTTCATGGGCGACGTACGCTCGACGGCATTTGGATTGACCGCGCTTGTCGAGGCAGACCCCTCGGAAGACACTCGGCTCGTCGCCGAACGTATGGTTCGGTATTTGATTCAGAGCAGGGAGCGTGAGGCGTGGTCGTCGACCCAAGAAAACGCAGCCGTAATCGATGCTTTGGCTGCTTATTTCCGAGTATTTGAGTCGGTAGAGCCCGATTTCACCGCAAAGGTGCAACTCGCCGGTCAACAGATCATCCAGAAAGTGTTTAAAGGGAGGTCCATGGACGTCACCGAAGCCACGCGTTCGCTAGAAAAATTGCCGAAAATGGGGGAGACACCGGTCCTGATAAGCAAGGACGGCACTGGGCATTTGTTCTATTCCATGCAGTTGCAGTCCTGGTCCAATGCGCCATTGCCGGCGGCTTCCCAGGGCATCACCGTGGAACGTCGCATTCAACGCCTGGATGATGGAGGCCAGCCAATTGGTCCTGAAATGTTGACAGGAGATGGTACGGTGACCTTGGATTCCGGGGACCTTGTACGCGTCATTCTGCGAGTCCATTCAAACTCAGAGCGCTCGTATGTGGTGGTAGACGACGCCCTTCCAGCAGGCCTTGAAGCGCTTAACTCGGCGCTGGCCACCACGGACAGCGATCTCATCCGGCAGGCTCAGGACGATACGGAAATGCGTTGGTGGGGTTCGTTCAACTTTACGCAGATCAAGGACGACCGTGTACAACTATTTGCGGACTTCTTTGACAGTGGGACTCACACCTACGTGTACGTGGCCCGCGCTACTACGCCCGGTACGTTCCGCTATCCATCGGTCCAGGCCGAAATGATGTATCGACCAGAAATTAATGGACGGACAGCGACGGGTACCTTGGTCGTGGCTCCGCCGAAATAGGTGGCGTCGAAATAGGCTCCGCCGAAATAGGTGGCGGCCCTTCCACTCGGTGCGACTCGCCGTTACTGGGATCTAGTCCTGTGAGATGCGCAGGTACGTGATGGTCTCAACGCCTCGCGTTGAATAGTAAACCTCGACGTGTTTGCCGTTTGCCGCCGTGATGTCGTCTTCGACTGAGACAACTAGTCCGTACTCGTTCAGTTCATTGTCCGTCGGATCGCGATCTGGAGACACGGTTTGCTCATCGTCAGAATCTTGAATGCCCTGGACAGATTCCGCTACTTCAGGGCTTTCGCTTGGTTGGCAACCAACCATCAAGGGGAGAATGAACAACAAACTGAGGATGAGAAGCTTTCTATGCATTAGAACATCAACATAGAACGTTTTTTGGGCAACCGATTCCCCTACGCCTAAGAATGCGGCAAATAAGGAAACGAGGAACAGGGTGGTAGACGCACGCAGAACGTTACTTCTCTTCATGATGATGTCCTCTTGAGTGGGCCCTTTGAATGAAGCGAGCGGAGTGTTTTAACGGTAGAAAACCGACTCGTAAACCACTGAATATGCGCCGGTGTTGATCCCGTCATGGGCACACGACTGGTTGAGTTAGTCTGAATAGGCTACTTTCTAGTGAGCATGTATTAGTACGACGCAGTTCCGCCGGCCTTTTGTGAAGCACCAGAAAGCGAAGACATACTATCCTCTTGACTGAGTCGTTTGTTTAGGAGTCTAAGTTCGTGTGCCCCTATTAGAATCAACAACGTGTAAATGAAATACCCGATTACGGCCCTCCTGATAGTCGTCAGTTTAATATTGATGTCCGCAAAGTCAGCACCTTCTTCGTTGCCAGCCGACTTCAATGACCTGACCAGTGCGGAACAGATTGAGATTGTCCGGTCATTGCAGGCGCTTATCGAGGACAAGTACGTGCTGGAAAAGGAATCACACCTTCTTGTGGCCGGCCTTGAATACGGGATTGAATCCGGTGTGTTTGGAGAATCAAGAAGTCCCGAGGCGTTTGCCAATGTGGCGAATCAGTTGCTCCAGAAAGCATTTCCAGATCGACACCTAGGTGTTTTGCTACCAGCCAGGTATCAGGAAATGGTCGAGATGTTCGGGGGCTCTGACGAAGAGGTATCTGACCAGCCTGAGTCGCATGATGGTGGGGGGCATAAAGCGGCTCCTGAGCAGCACGCCGCACCTCAGCCGCACGCCGCACCCCAAGCGCACGCCGCTCCTGAACCGCACGCCGCACCTCAGCCGCACGCCGCACC
>JABMOI010000099.1 GCA_013204185.1 bacterium
ATTAAGTGCTTGAGTCTCTGAGTTTATCCTTTGACGGTGCCTACTGTTCAATTTAGCCTTTACGCCACTCAACATGTCAGGACCATTTACGACTGTGAATTCAACTGTACCTTCATAAGCTCCAAGCGCAACTTGTTCAGTTTGACATTTTCGATTAAACGTGAGCCTGTCATATACTTCGGGATTCGGCTCGATACATAAGCCGGTCCAACCCCTGACGGACTCAAAAAAATAGGTGTTGCTGAAGGTAATCCCATCGTGAGCACCCACGTCTACAAAAATACCACCGGTTGTGGAACCAAGAAGGATTTGATCAACAAGGTAATCTTGTCCAATCTGAGAATGGTAACCGCGAGAGTCGAGGAAGGAACGGGGGATAGACGGAAATCCTGTGCATGCAGCATCTGAAATGAGTGGCACAGTAAGTGCAACCCGTACCAACTTCCTTAAGACCCATAGTGGGACTTCAAGGATCTTCCTCAAAAGACCTTGAGACATAATGAGAGTTTAGTGCAATTACTATCAGGGTGCCGAATCTACCTAGGTATCTTGCCGCTTTCTTTCGATTCAAGAGTGATACTGCATTGGCGTTGCTCCATCATCCTCCACTAAGAAGGCAGCGGCAAGAATCCATAACGATTCAAGTCACACCAAACACGACAGGCTGGGAGCAGGGCCTCAAGCGCCCCTTACGACACTTGAAAAACCGAAAATGCCGGTTCACCACGACATGGCCATTGGTACTGACTCATTCCTCACGGTGATCCACTGCCAGTCAGACCACCTTGGATTTGAGCTCCGCGCTGTACTTCGAAGGCAGGACGACATCCCTCCGGGAATCCTCGGCCTGGAGTGCACATCAGACGCGGCCTTGGCCACACTGAGAGGCCAAAATCTGAATCCTTACGACTCAGCATCAGTTTCGATTTCTATTCGGACCATCTCTTCAAGAATCGATGGGATGTTTCGAGTAATTCCCCAACCTGGGTAGTCCTGCATGAAACGAGAGATGTCTGAGACATACCACTTGTGATCTCCCACGCGGTGTTCAGAATCTAGGCTCCACTTGAGTTTTGTACCCGAAATCGCTTCTATGAGTTCAATTGCCTCCAAGACCGAAACATTTGAAAATTGACCACCGCCGATATTGTAAACGCGTGCTGGGAGTGGGCTTTCTACATAACTCGCGAAAGCCTCTACAAGATCTTCGCTGTGAATATTGTCTCGGACTTGCTTCCCCAAATACCCAAAAATCCTGTAAGGCTTGGATCCAACAGTGCATTTGACTAAGTATGACAAAAACCCATGCAATTCGGCGCCGGCGTGAGACGGTCCAGTCAAACAGCCACCACGGAAGGAAACCGTATTCATTCCGAAATACCGGCCATACTCTTGGACCAAGAGATCAGCTGACGTTTTGCTCACGCCAAAAAGGCTATGAGTCGATGCGTCTATGGACATGCTCTCATCAATTCCAAAGTCTCGCGTATGCACATTAATTGGGTTCCAACGCAATTCTCCTTCATAAAGCGGAATTTGATTTGGACTATCGCCGTATACCTTGTTGGTACTCATGAAAATGAAAGATGCTTCTTTCGCAAATCTCCTTGTTAACTCCAACAGGTTCAGAGTTCCCACTGCATTAACCTCAAAGTCTAAATGCGGGTCCCGAGCTGCCCAGTCGTGTGATGGTTGAGCTGCGCAATGCACCACAGCCTTCAGGTACTGGCCATACTCACTGAAAATTTGTTCAAGGGTTTGTTGATCGCGAATGTCCGCATCAACATGCATGTAATTGGAAAGTTCCTGGATCAATACCTCACGCGTCTGCTTTGTGGAGCTTGCATCACCAAAGTAAAACGATCGCATGTCGTTATCCAAGCCAACTATTTGGTAACCGAGTTGGTGAAACTTCCTTGCAGTGGCACTGCCAACAAGTCCCGATGAACCTGACACAAGTATAGTTTTCATGCTCAATATTTGTCCCAGAATGATAATGCTTTCATCATGTAATAACCCTAGCAGTTCGGAAAGCAACTTTAAACTGAATTTCGCATCGGGGGTCTTACCGAACCATGTCAATATCTATTTACTATGTGTTGGACATTTGTGTGTAGTGTCCTTCGCGGTCAAGAATCTGTATATAAAGGTAATAGCGAAAGTGTTAGCTCCTCATTTCTGAGGCGTGGCTCATGTTACGCGACCCATACTTATCGCGCCGAGAGACTTTGTCACCAAATACATGCATTTGATAGCTGTCCTTTTCATAGGCAAAGTCATCACGCTTTCGCGGCTCTGCGTTAGAAAGCGTTCAGATTTTCGATCACGTTCATGGAACAGATCACATGACTGACCTAGAGATCATCGCAACGGTGACCTTAGCCCTGTTTTCAGTCGGGTCTTATTAGGAGTCAGTCGTGTTGGGTGCAGGTTCGGGTGTTCACATCACGGGTTGGACTATTGCATTCCCAAGTTGCACTTCTGGAAAGCGGTGTTGAATCCCTAGAGCCATTCGGTGAGTTCGCCAAATACATGCATCAACCCGGGGAACGTGGTGATATTCAGTTGTCCATCATGTTGGCGTAATCGGGAGGATTCGCCTTACCGTTCTTTCATAATTCACCGGTGCCTGGCCGGTCTAAGCTCCTAGGCATTAACGCCGCCTGCGGGTGGGCACCGGCGGCCCTTCTTCGCGCCATAACCACTGGGTTTTCGACCCCCGGGAGTTAAGGCTCAACTGGCCCCGCAAGAATATGGAAAAGCTAACGGCTTGGCGCAGGAAATAGGGGATGCCAACAAAATAGCCTGCAATCGCTCAAATTAGACTCCGGCTATGAGGGTAATAGCCATTTGCACAGACGAACCACAATTTTGGAATAATAGAGCCTTAGATAAATCGTTTGCCATGCTATTTCCGGGTGCGCAATGGGTCCATGAATTAGCGAAAATAACTTCAAGCCACGGCATCTCTTTGATGACGGGAGACCAGGCAATTGCGAGGGTACAAACGAACGAATTAGAAGCGTCTGACGTATCAGTGGTCCAGG
>JABMOI010000100.1 GCA_013204185.1 bacterium
CCCCCCCCCCCCCCCCTCTCCCGATTCAACAAAAACCGAGGTCTACTTGAGTAGAACCATGGTTTTAACAATCACCTGATTGGCAGATTCCAATCGGTAAATGTAGGTGCCTGAGGCCAATTGACTTGCGTCAAACTGAACCTGGTGGCGAGCTGCTGGCATGAAGCCGTTAACCAACGTCGCAACTTGACGACCGAGTAGGTCATAAATGTGCAAGCGCACCATTCCAGACTGACGGATGTCGTAGCTGATGGTAGTCGTTGGGTTGAACGGATTCGGGAAGTTCTGATATAGAACTACGCTTTCCGGTAGCTGTGAATCTTCGGCATCTACACCACTGATCATGTCATTTTCACCACCACGACGAACGGCCATAACCGAAGGAGGGGTAGTTGTGTTGTCAATCAGGATATAAGAGTCGTATTGATCCGTTCTGCGAGGACCTTTTGCGTCGGTATACGTACCGTCTGCCTGCAACGTAGCTCCAAAGACCAAACGTACCACAGGGTTAGCCTGACTGACATTTAGTGAGTGGTCTCCGCCAAATCCAGACTCGTTGTCGTATCCGTCCAGACCAAACTTGATCGCTCCTTTACGAGCTGCACCCGAGGCTTTTACGATGGTCATGGTGAACACAGAGTCGCCAGCTACTAGGTCGCCTTTGGTCCCGTCGTCAACAAGGCGAAGCGCCTCCATTGAACCCAGGTTCTGAGGTCCCCAATCGGCCCAAGCACCGTTGTTTGCAAACGGACCGTTTGCAAAGACTTTGCTGAAGGTTGTTACAGGATCCCCGGTTTGAGTATCGCCTGGAACGTAAGAGGAATCAGCCAAGAAGTAGAAAGCGGGACGTGCGTCAACTTCAACTCGAATCGAAGTTTCGGACGAGAAGATATCGTTTAGCGTCACGTTGTCGAAGAACATTTCCGGCAAAGCGATATCTAGAAATCCGTTTGAATCCGAATCTGTTTCCTTTCCGGTGACCATAAAGGTTCGGTTAGACACGCTTTCCCAACCATCTGTCGTGTTGCCTTGACCATCGTTGGTTAGCGTGACAAACTTAAACTCGACGGTGCCTGGAGATGCGAATCCAGAGACTTTAATCAGCTTGGTGTACGTGTGCGGATTCAAGAAGTCAGAGCGAAGCGTATCTGCTTTGTTATTCCATCCATTGAACGTTCCACCTGCAGCCGTCACGAAGTCAGTGCCAGGGTTAAAGGTGCCGTTTAGAATTCTAACAGCCATGTTAACCTTTACTTCGACTTCGATATTGACCGGAGTAATGTCCGTGCCACCTCTACGAACCACCGTGAAAGATGGAGGCGTAGTGGAGTTATCGATTTTGATGTACGGATCGTACTGTGGATATCCTGATGGACCTTTGTCGTCGTCGTAGGTGCCACTAGCATTTAGCGTACCACCGTATGCCAAGCGAACAACTGGATTAGATGCGTCTACATTCACGTTGTGATCGCCGCCAAAACCAGACTCATTGTCGTATCCGTCCAAACCAAACTTCATGGCGCCTTTTTTAGGATCGCCTGCGTTTTTAGTTAGCGTGAACGTGTATACGGAGTCCCCTGCTGTGACGTCTCCTTTGGTACCATCGTCAACCAACTGCAATTCGGCTAGAGAGCCAAGGTTGGCTGGGCCCCAGTCTTTCCATCCTGCGCCTGTGGCAAATGGACCGTTTGCAAACACTTTTGAGAAGCTGGTTACAGGATCGCCGGTCTGAGTGTCCCCAGGAAGACGAAGCGAATCAGCCAAGAAGTAGAATGCTGGACGAGCGTCCACTTCAACTCGAACCGTAGTGGCCTGAGTGAAGATGTCGGCGAAGGTCACGTTGTTAAAGAACGCAACAGCAACAGTGTAGTCGAGATAGCCGTTGCTATCTGAGTCTGTTTCGCTTCCGGTTAACGTGAAGGTACGGTTTGAAACGCCTTCCCAGTTATCCGTAAAGCCACCACTTCCGTCCGCTTTTTTATGAACAAACTTGTACTCAGCGGCGGTCGCTGTCGGAAATTCGTCGACTTTAACGATTTTGGTATACACGTTTGGGTCGATGAAGTCGGCCCGAAGCGTATCTGCAGTGTTATTCCATCCGTTCATCGGTGAACCTGCAATCGTAACCACGTCAGTGGCCGGATTGAAGCTTCCGTTCAAGATGGATATTCCCATGTTTACCTTGAATTCGATCTCCACTTTTGCGTTCTGGGCCTGAGCCTGTGAACTAACAAAAGTGAACATGAATACCAGGGCTAACAGAGATTTGGTAGCAATTTTCATTGCGCACCTCCTAGTATGTTGAGTGATTGAGAGAAAGTCTTTTTTGCGCCTGCGAAACTGTCCAACCTATAGCCGTCTGTTAAAAAAACAGGCGCGCAAGCGAAATAGATTGCAGTATTGTGGAGAGGGTGGGACATACTTAAAAAGTCACTCCTAAAGTCCACATTTGGGGGGTTCCAAGATCACCGTAATCCTGGAATACATAGTCAAAATGGGCGGATACATTTGTTGAAAGTCGGTAAGCAATCCCAAAACCACCAGTCAGGCCACCATCATCTATCACGTCAGAGAAAGCCTGACGGTACCCGCCGCGAATGAAGAAGAAATTCCGGAACGCATATTCTCCCCCGAACGACACACTCTCAGAGTTGTCATTCGGATGCACTGCGTCCACGGTGAGGGTGACGCGTTGGGTTTCGGTTGCCCATGGGTCTATGGCAATTCCAACTCTGAACGTTAACGGCAAAGGCCATTCGCTCACTTCAAGAGCTGCACCCAGTCTTGGATTGTTGCCTTCAATGTTTGGGTCGATGTCAATGGCTCGGCGCAAGTCCTTGCCAGACAATGTCATATCGGATCCGAAGTTCGACATGGACATCCCAATGTGCAGATTGCGGAATCCAGCATCGTAGAGCACACCAAGATCCATACCGATACCGGTTGCTTTTTCGCTCCAAATCTTCTGCTGGACGTACTTCATAGTCGCGCCGGCCGAAAAACGGTTGGTCACGTTACGAGCCAACGTAATCCCAATGGACATATCCTTGGGATTGAATAGCTCGCCCGTTCCTTCCGGATTGGAAATAGTAGTCACTTCCATTTCGCCGTAATCCAAAACCAGCACGCTGATTCCAATGTGAGCCACGGGTGTTTCGAACCCAGCAGAAACGGAGTGAAACTGCGATTCTACAAACCAGTTGGCCCGCACAAAATCGACTCCACCACTTCCGAATCGGGAGAGAGAAGCCGGATTCCAGTGGACCGTATTGGGTCCTCCTTTTAAGGCCACCTGGGCGCCGCCCATGGCCGCAGCCCTAGCGTCACTGGCAATCGAAAGAAAGGGTGCAGCCGTCGTTGCGACTTTATTCTGCGCCATGGCGTTTCCGGCTGGAATTAGACTAGCCAGTAGGACACCCATCGCTGCATATGTTGATACGTTGTTCTTCATAGTCTTACTTGATGAGAGCCAATTTTCCAGTTTTTTCGCCGACGCCAGGAGCTTCGATATGGTAGAAATACACACCATATGAGACATCTAGGTTCGTTCTGGACCTCAAATCCCAGCTTACGGTCCCGTCGTCAATAAAGCCGTCGTGATGTAACTCACGAACCAGCTCCCCGCGGGAAGAATAGATGCGAATTCGAGCATCTGCTGGGACGTGGATGAAATCTACTCGTCGCTCACCGCGCCCACTTTGGATGGTTGGTGCGAGAGGTTTTTCCCAAGAAGCGGCTGCCACATACGGGTTTGGAACCACTTTTATGCGGTCCATCTGGGTTTTGGCATCTTCCGTATCCGCTCCTGAAGCCGAGGACGAAAATGAATACACATCTCGGAAAGAGAACGGCTTGCGAGTGGCAATCGTGTAAATGTCACTTCCGCCGGGAAACGTTCCGCCACCCGTTTCGGCTCGAACCGCAAACGTCGCTGTTCTGACGTTATTTATGGTTTCGAAGATGAAAATGAAGTCGGTTGTGGTATCAAATTTTCCGTTAGGAGCTGCCTCGAAGAACACAAAATCGGCCTCCCGATCTTCCGTCACATTGTAAACCGTGAAATTGGTAGCTGTGGCCACGGCGTTCGGTCCACTCGTTCCCAGCCTGAACCCACCAACCGATTGGCCAACTGTCTGGTCTGAGAATCGAATCTCGTAATCGTAAGGCACAATAGAGCCTGTAAGGCGCCAGCTCGTCACGTTCGTTCGGTCCACGAAGATCGAAACCTTGCCTTCTGGATTATTCCAAGACGTCCGATCGCGGTCCAATGCCGTAACATCGTTGTTGAACACGAGTCGGAGGCCATCGAAAATGACGGACTCTACGTCCGTAATAGCCTCTGGCTCTACAACCGTAAACCCGTCCTGTTTAACAGAGAACGTACTGGATCTCGAACCTTCGTTGCCGAATACAATTTCGTATTGCGAGTCGTTTTGAAGCCTACGCGGATCCAACACTTCGACAAAGACTTCTCCTGTTCCAGGTCCCGCTGTGTGCACTATTTCCTCGGAGACATTGCCCTCATAAAAGCCTGCAACCGGCGCATTGGGAACGACCTCAACGACGTTTTTGTCCGTTTTCACCGTTCCATCTTCAGTTACCGTGGCCGTCCGGCTGTTTTCAGCAGGGAAAAACACGTCACTGCCAAAATCGTAAGACGATACGGCATAGTAGTACGTACGGCCGTTTTCGACATCACGATCCACAAAGGAGTGCTTCAATCCGGTGTCGTCTCCGAGCGTGAAAGGCACGCCCCTAACCCGTTCCATCACGGACTGCTGACCAAACCAAAGGCCAGACCTTCCGTTTTTAAGGTCGTATTGAGCAATAGGTGCAAGGATTGCCGGATTACCAAATACGTCTGTAACGGGGCGCGGATCGCGGAAAAACGGATCCGTGCTTTTGTAGATCTTGTATCCTTCAAAGTCCATTCCCAGCACAGGGTCAATGGACTGCTCAGATTTAGCATCCCAGAACAGCGTCACTTTCTTGTCGCCCGGAACGGCTTGAAGGAGTGGCTTGTCTGGAGGACGAGCGAAATTGTAGTTCCGGTCGTAAATCTCTTGGACCGTTACCACGTTGTTCGTGATGGTAGCCAGTTTCTGCGCGAAGTCCTCCCCGTTTCCAAAAACAAGCGCCATGGAGAATCGGTGCGTTTGTCCCGGCTCCAATCGGAAGTATCCAGAACCGTAAATGAAGTCTCCGTCTACACCGCCTTGGCTCTGCTGCGAAACCAATTCTGCGTTCGTTGTAAAGAACCCGGGTGAAAGCGCTTCCCACAACCGCTGGTCGTCGTTCATCCGGACGCCTCCCGGAGGTGTGAAGTAGAAGAAGCTGGATAGCCCAACCTGGTCTGTTTCGCTCACGTCCGTGCCTTCAAACCGAGGCTCGCCAACCGATGGAACGCCATCTCCTTCACCAACGTCGCCGGTGCCAGCTCTTCCGTCTGCTCCTAC
This sequence comes from bacterium, assembly GCA_013204185.1. Taxonomy (GTDB): domain Bacteria; phylum Bacteroidota; class Rhodothermia; order Rhodothermales; family UBA10348; genus UBA10348. The sequence goes on from JABMOI010000100.1 coordinate 5,457, forward strand.
GTCGTCATTGAATACGTCCCAGTCGCCATCGTTATCAATTCCGTCTCGGTTGTCTTCATCGATCATCCGATTCAGCATGCCGTGCGTTAGCGAGTCTGCCCGCGTGGCCGTTCTGTTTCGAACGTCGGCGGCAAACTGTACAAAGTTTTTGTACCTAACGGCCGGTAACTCCTGAATCTGACCTTGGAAGTTTTGTTTTCTTCTTAAGAAGTGGAGTTGCTCATCTTCATCAATCAAGCCGTCGAGGTCGTCGTCAATCAGGTTTTTCTCAACAACGAGCTGCTCTCCTATCTGGCTTCGAATAATCTTAGTGTTCTCCTCGAGCGTCGTCCCAGCCCCAATTACGTGCGTAACTCCTTGGGAGACAACGGTAATTGAAGATCCATCTGATGGCACATAGGTAATACTGCGTTCGAAGGTCGTGCCGTCAGTCAGAATGATTGGGTCACCAGCCTTCAAGACGCGGGGTTGAAAATCCAACTGGGTAAATACGTTTCCGACACCTTCAGACCCGTCTTTGACGTACGGAAGTCCATCAATATCTCTTCCTGGCTCCTCAAATGGGTCCCCATCGCCATCGTTATCGATTCCATCCAGTGCGTTGCCGGGGCTCTCCATAAAGGCGTACCCAACGATACCCACATTCTGACCTTCATTTCCTTGAAAAGGGGCGGCGTCGTACGAGTATACAATTCGATTCAGCTGGTCAAAGAATGCCAAGTCGTCCTGCGAGTCCCCATCGCCTCCGACAAGGGTTCCAGCCGTCATACCGACTGCAACACGAGGGTAGGTCGTCGTTCCGGTGTTTGTGATCTCGTAGATCATAAACAGCGCGTCTTGGGCCAAAAACTGAGTCCACTGTAAGGCGCGGACCTTGACGGCCAATCCCAGCCCATCTCTACTCAGGTTTGTGGAATCGGGATGGAAGAATGGATAGCGCCGCTGTAGTTCTTTGTCCGGATGGTCGTCCGCCCAGTAATAAGACTCCAAATCGGCATTGAAGATGTCCCGACCAAAAAAGCCATTCCACGGCGCGCCACCGGTTTCAGGATTGACCCAAGTAGGCTGATCGGGCCAACGGTTTGGCCACGTTGCTGGGTCGGTGCTTATCGCAGGGCTTTCGTTGTCGTTTTCATTTGAAGCGAACCCACCCATTGGCTCTAAACCCCAGAAAACACCCTGGTTCGACGGGTCGGTATTGGATCCAGCTCGAGGGTGGCGAGGCGTAACAGCTTTGACTACCATCGTGTCTGGCCTCCCATCTCCCGTCAAATCAATCGGGACTTCGGCCACAATCACAGGGACCACATCGCCGATGTAAAAATCGCGCGAGCCTTTCGGCCAGTTCCCACGTGTTTCTCCAACACCTGCCCAAAGGCCTGTGTTGAAAAACGTGATCCCGATCTGATTCCCGTCGTGGATATTCTTTTTCTCGTTATCCCGACTACCCCAGTATTGAGAGTTGAACAAGAAGTCCGGAAGCAATGCTCGGCTTTGCGCCGTAACAACTGAGGTAGGCATGAGAAACAAGCCTAACAAAGCTAGGATTGTGACATTGCGCGCCATGGTCGAAAATGAGTTTCCCATGGCCGATAGTGAGTTTCTTTGTGTCATATTTGTGTTCTCTCGTTCCATCGTGAGCCTAAAAGCGGTAGGATAAACCTAGAGTGACTCGACGCGGCTCAGAGTAGAAATCTGGACGGGTATACCATCGATCGAGGAAAGCCGTATTCCCTTGGAACGAAGCGGCATCAACATTTTTCTGAAGCGAATACGAAGCCCGACCCGTGTCGCCAAAGACTCCGTATTCATTTTCACGGTCTAGCAAATTGTCAATTTTGGTAAACACTTGAAGCTCAGCAGATCCCATTGTGAAGCTTTTGTAAGCGCTTACGTCGAGTGTCCACGTTACCGGTTTGGGCTGGCTGTTCAGCTGGATGGTGGTCGGAAGAATGACCCCCGTTTGCTGGGTTGTTTGAACAGGCGTGTAAGGCAAACCGGATCCTACAGATGAAATAATACCGGCTCCCCAATTGCGGTCCGAGTCAGAGTAGGTCATGCTCACATTAACCGTATGCTGCTGATCCCAATCCAAAGGAATGATTTGTTGTTCTCTTTCCTGCTTAGCTTGAGCGGCGTTGAATACGGCAGCCGGATCGCTCGCATTGCCCTTAGCTACCTGGAAGGTATAGTCCACATTCACTCCCAATTGACTACCTAAGCGTTGGTCAAAGCGCAGGATTATTCCTCGTACGAAGCCAAAGTCGGAGTTCACAAACTTGCCGTATCGAGCCGACGTACCGCGAATAAGAATCGGATCGGTAGCGGTTCCAGCCAGATCGTTAATGTCACGAAAGTAGGCCGTGACTTCAATGCTAGTCGATGACGAAAGAGACTGCTTGAGTCCAATTTCGCCGTTGATCGTTTTCTGTGGCCTGAGATCCGCATTTCCGATCAATCCAATCAATCCAGACCCACTCGTTCCAAGTCTGAAATACGGATTCCGGTATAACAGTTCAAAGTTGGGGATTTGGAAGAACCAGCCGTATGAAAAGTGAACGACTCCGCTTTCTGAGATCGGAAAGGAAACGCCCAAGCGGGGGCTTATTTGTGATTTAGCGGAGGCTTTAGAGAAGACTTGGTCATCCGTCAATTCCTGACGTCTTTCCTCAAATACGATGTTTGGGTCCGTCTCATCTTTCAAGACGTTTCCGTCGGAATTGAAATAGTCGTACCTCAGCCCAATGTTTACAATCAGTCCTTCAAACTCAATTTTGTCTTGGATGTAGGCTGATGCCTCGGTTGGCTTGTGGTTGTAGTCGCCGTTTGTGACAAGCTCTGATACAAAATCATTTCCGACGGGGAAGACGGCCGTAAACTGGTCTAGAAAATCTAGATCGTGCTTGCGAAACTCGAGTCCCGCTTTGACCATGTTTCGCTGACCAATCTGACTCGTAATATCAAATTTGGCCAACATCGTGTTTGTGGTCCGATTGAACCGGCCGTTGTCCGTTCCTCCCACTCTAAAGTTGGATGTCTGGCCCCCTTCCGTAAAATTCACGTAGGTATTGTCCAGATAGCGAGGATCCAACGGGTCGTCAAAGAGCGAAGAACTGAAATCCGTGATGGATTGGGTAACTCCAAATTCGTAGAACGTGGAAGAAGACAGCGTATGAGTCAGTTTTAAAAACGAGGTAAACGCATCCTTTGTATCGCCGCGTCTCCAGCTTGGCATGAAGGTCATGTCTTGGGTTCCAATTCCTCCTTGGAACGTTTCACGCGAAGCGATCCCGGTTAGGGCAAGTTTGAGATTCCCTTGACGCCACGTCAACTTCGCTTGGCCCGTCGTTTTCTCGTAGGGGTTCATTGAAACGAAACTGGAATCGCCAGAGCCACCTTCATTGAGCACAGTGAGCCTTCCCGTTCCATCCACGCCTACATCTTCCGGCTCAAAAACATTTCTTCCGTAGAGGTGACCTTCATTGCTGAAATACCTCATGGACGTGTTAAAAAACAGTTTGTCCCGCTTAATTGGGCCCGAAAAATCGGCTTCAAAGTTCTTTACGGCCGAGACGTTCATGTCGTCGATATTCCAAAAAACCTTGCTATTTCCAGAAGAGTAGTCTCCGAAAAAGGTTTTAATTCCACCTGAGAACTTGTTCTGACCGTCTCTCGTGATAATGTTCACGATGCCCGACATGGCCTGACCATATTCAGCATTGAAGGCGCCCGTCACAACCTGTACTTCATCAACCATATTGTTTTCAACGGATACGCCAAGGCTCCCGTCAAACACGTCGGTAACTGGCATTCCGTCGACCCAGTAGCCCACTTCGCCCCTTCTACCACCACGAAAGTGTCCGTCCACAACGCCAGCTTGCAAGGCAATTACTTGGCCAAAGTTTTCTACCGGAAGCGCCCTTATTTGATCGCCAGAAATGATGGCGGTCGTCGCCGTTAAGTCCTTCTGCACCATGGGCTTTTCGGCCACAATAACGATTTCTTCGCCCTCGAAAACCTCTTCTCGTAGTTCAAAGTCTACTTCGGCTGTAAGGCCGGCATTGACTTGCACATTCTCCATGCGTTGAGTCGAGAACCCGATAAACGAAACGACCACGGTATAGGTGCCGGGCGGAACTCCAATAATGGAGTATTCACCATCCACATTCGTGGATGTGCCCTGAGTCGTGCCTTCAATAAAGACGTTCACGCCTGGAAGACCGGTGCGGGACTCGGCTTCGGTCACTGTGCCTGAGATCTTTCCTGTGGTTTGTCCGAAGGACGGAGAAAGACCGATCACTGCTAGGAACAGGATCATCGCCCAAAAAGGGCCGGTCAATCGATGTGTATGTTTGTTTACTGATTTCATAAGGGACATGTCACAGTACGAGTTCGAAAGTTCGTGTAGTCTGACGTTCAATCAGACTGGGCGCGTAAATCGTGTGGGCGACCGGTGTATTTCGGCTTTCAATGCGGGCCATTAACAAATCAAAAGCGCCCGCTCCGATTTCATGCATTGGTTGCCGAATAGTCGACAAACCGACATAACGGGCAATCGATAGATCATCGAATCCGATGAGCTGAATTTCGGCGGGTACATCCACACCAGCTTCCCGTAGCGCCTTAAGAGCTCCGAGAGCTTGAATGTCGGAGGTAGCAAAAACGGCATCTGGACGCTGGTCATGAGCAAGCAACTCCTTCATTCCGTCGTAGCCGGATTGCTCATTAAAACCGTCAAAGACCTGCTGTTTTGAGTAGAGAATATTTTCTACCGTCAGCTCAATACGCTCTTCTGACAATCGTTTTCTGAAACCTGCGAGACGATCACGAGCAGGTACGGAATTGGGATTAGCGGCGAGTACAGCCGGCCTAGTTGCACCTGACGCTATAATGAAATCCGCCGCCATGGCTCCCCCCACCAGATTATTTGTCGATATAGAGTCAAATCGGTTGTGGAATGAATCCACCAGTACAACTGGTTGTCCACTTTTTTGGAGGCGCTGAACCGTTTCCTCAGACATAGGTGCGGAAAACAACATAACTCCAGCCGACCTGCCTCGATGCAATGCTTTGAATAAGAGGCCTTCTACATCTTCAAGATCTGGCGCAGAAAAAACCAACAGATCGTATGGGGACTTACCCATTCTATCCTGCAATCCCTTGAGTACTTCAGCGAAGAAGTAATTTGAAATCATGGGGATGATTGCAGAAATCGTTTCCGTCTGCCTGCGCGCAAGACTCCTAGCCGAAGCATGGGGCTGATAGCCCAGCTCTTCTGCGGCTGAAAGAATCGAAGTCCGCGTAGCCTCGGATACACGCGGGTTGTCGTTAAAGACCCGCGAGACCGTCGCTATCGAAAAACCGGCCTTTTCGGCAATATCGTAAATCGTTATGCTCAAGTGGGGGAGGGCTGATGTAAGCGCTTACATGGTGGGCATAGAGTGTACTGTCTAAAGGCCAAAACGTCAAGACAGAAGCCAGATATTCTTTTCGTCCATATCATTTGTTTCAGGGAAACAAGCAAAGACAAGTTCGTTTCAAGCGGATGAACTCGACGGATATTGCCTTTTTGATGGCGGGAGACCTGCACCGAAACATCCGTGCACTCAAGCAATTACGCTCCCTCTCAGAGCAAGGATATACGGTGAAAACGTATCACCTCGGCGGTTCCTTTGCCAAAACGGACCTCCCCAATGGGGTTTCAGAAGTGGTGGTTACGGTGCCAGCAGGTCGAGGACCCTTGTATTTCAAGGCCATTGATCGGGCGTTCGGCCATGCCATTCTGGACCATCCTGCAAGAATGTATCACGCTTCCGATTTGTACACGTTGAATGCCTGTGCAGCCGCAGCTCGCAGAAGTGGAACCCAATATTCCTATGATTCCAGGGAGTTGTATGCTCACGTAGCAGCTACGCGGAGGCGCCCTTGGGTGAGATGGTGGTGGTCCCGCTTGGAACGAAAACTCATTTCAGGCGCCGCATGTGTCTTTACGGTGAGCGACAGCATTGCCGATCGCTTGCAGGTTACTTACAAGATTGAACGACCAATCGTGGTGCACAATGTACCTGAGGTAAACCCGCTTCCAGAGGCCTCCGCACTCGCCCAGGATATCAACTACGTTCCTCCGCAAACCATGGACGTGTTGCTAGACGACCGCGGTTTGGCATCCAATGTCCCCATTTTGGTCCATTTGGGACAGATGAAAAAAGATCGGGGTTGCGAGAATCTGATTAAGGCGATGAAGTCGGTTCAAAAAGCGCACCTCGTGTTTCTCGGGTTTGGACCGTTGGAATTGAAGCTAAAAGAGTTGGCCGGGACGCTTCACCTACATGATCGTGTGCACTTTATCGCCCCCGTTTCTCCGAGAGCGGTTCACGTAGCATTAAAAGGAGCAACCATTGGTGTGACGATGCTAGAAGACACCTGCCTCAACCATCGCTTTGCCCTCCCCAACAAGCTTTTTGACTATCTCAAAGCGGGTCTACCCGTCCTGAGCTCCAACTTGACCGAAGTTAAGCGCGTTGTGAATCTGCATGAATGCGGCATGGTGGTCAATCCGGCGAGTCCTGAGGACATAGCCAACGGGATCAACACAATGCTAGATTCACCTCTTTTATCTACGTGGGCCGAAAACGCACATAGCGCTTCTGAAACATTTTCGTGGGATAAAGCTACTCAACGCTTCATGCTAGCTATCAATCGCGCATTAATACCATCGAATCATCCTGATGACTAGATCTAGATCTCCTTTCTTTTCAGTATCGAATATCACGTTGCCAATTTCCTCGGTGTCGCGTTATTTGGCCATTCTGATTCTTTTCGGTGCATTCGGTACGAATCTAGTTCAAGCTCAGGCTCCGACCGTTGAGCTATCTAAGGAATTAGCGCCGCAACTCGAATGGCCAGCCTTTAATGACGCGTTTGAAGCAGCAAAAGAAAGCAAGAAAATCGTTTTGATCGATGTGTGGTCTTCAACCTGTTCATGGTGCAGAAAGCAACAAACAGAAGTGTACACGCAGCCGGATCTTCAGAAATTTTTATTAGATAACTTTGAACTAGGCCGGTTGAACTTAGACGTTACGGACGATACCCTTTCATTTCGCGGGTACACGCTCAGTTCGCAGATGTTGGCAGGTGGTCTTGGGGCAACTGGAACTCCTACAACAGTTTTCATGGAAACCGATGGCGGATATATTACTCGCCTACAGGGTTTTCATGCCTACGAAGATTTTTTCGACGTGCTTCGATTTATTGGGACTGAGTCGTTTAGAGAAATGGACTTCGAAGAATTCATGGCCGAAAAGAAGTAGCAGAAGCGGGCCTCTTTAGAAACGGACCGACGTCACTGCTCAGATTTAACGATCAGCCTGATTGGATTAATGATCAGTATGCGGACGGTCGTGCGCGAAAGCGGTTTTGACTCGGTATGAGGACTCTCGCTGAGTTGCGGAGCCGTTCGTCGGTGAATCTTTTGAGCCAAAAAGGTCCTCTTTGAAGTCTGGCGAACCCTTCACATCGGTCGAATTGATATCACCGTTTGACGAGCCAGGGTTTAACTTGTCCAAATTCTGAACAACGTCAGTAAAACCACACCTTGCCTGAAGCTCATATTTCCAAAGCGCGGCGCTTTGGATGATCATTTCAATTTCTTCCCCGTCCGACAGGCCAAGCACAACTAAATCTGACGACCAACGCACTTCCTGGATCGAATTAAGCGCAATGACCCGTTTGTAGAACCAACCTTTTAATACAATTCGATCGGGGAGCAAGCGTGCCGTTCCAAATAAGACCCTACGATCTTCGAGGTCAAACTTGGATTTTAATATGACAACTTGTTCGATCTTACTACTTCTACCCATTTACGCTAAGCGTCTCTAGCTTCTAAAAGGGGTTCTGTCAATTCTGTGTATTCGGATGGTCTTCGATGGCGCAGGAATAAGGTCCGCGCTGGCGAGGTCTCTACCTCATCAAAGTCCAAATCCGCATATAAAATGGCGTCTACGGCCGGTGGTGCCTGGGCAATGAGTTGTCCCCGTGGATCGGTTACGACAGACTCTCCTGCAAAAGTGAGCACCTCTTCTTTTCCGACTCGGTTCGACAAAGCCATAAAAAATCCATGTTGAAAAGACCCAGCCTGAAGCTCAGCTTCAAACACACCTGCGGGCCATTCTCCAGCAGCTCCAGCTTGCGGAATGACCACTAACTGCGCTTTATTTAAAGCCATTGACCGAAGATACTCAGGGTAATGCCTGTCGTAGCAGATGCACACTCCAATTCGTCCAAACTTAGTGTCGTAAACGGGGGCGCCAGAGTCTCCGGGGTCGTAATAGTCTTGCTCAAAAAACGACTCATATTGGGTTATATGCATCATCCGCGTTGTGCCCAGCAACGACCCATCCGCGTCAATGACTGGAGACGAGTCATAGGCCTTCGATCCGTCTCGCTCAAACAAATTCAGTACAATGACTACACCATGTTTAGCAGCCAAGTCGCTAAAAATATTTGTAGTGGGGCCGGGAATCGGTTCGGAATGCTCCATTCGATTTCCCTTAAGCCGTTTCTGAGGGAAAAAACGAGTAAACGCTAACTCAGGGAAAACAATGATTTGCGCACCGTTCTGAATCGCCTCTTTTGCGTTAGCCAATCCTTTTTTCAGGTTCGCAGCTTGGTCAGGCGAAGCGGATTGTTGTATGAGTGCGATTTTGGGCATTTTCCAGAGATACGAAGGGGAGAACGTCAATCATATAATGACCATTCTGTTCCCTAAAAGCCCTAATTAGCCGCCCAGCCTTAATTAGCCGCCCAGCCCTAATTGGCCGTCGACGAAGTACTGCCCGGCCCAAACGAGCCTGCTGCTAGCGTGACGGCAAATAAAATGGCCAAGAGAATCCCGCCGACCTTCAATGCGCCTCGAAATCCCGTGTTGTTTTTGTTTTTCTGGGTAGTCTGCGCTTCAGAAACAAGTTGAGTGTAAGTGGAATCCGTCAACTGGTGTTTGAACGGCGCTTCCACACCACTTGCCATCTGCTCGGTAAGCTGCTCTAGCCAGTAGAGACCTATCAAATTGTCTACCGACCTTGGTGAACCATCAATTCTCTGAAACGTCCCTTTGACCTGTACAAACACGGTTTCATTGCTCGATTGAGCATTCACCGACACCTTCATCAGCAAATTTGCCAGGTCCCTCACCGGAGCAAGACTATCTGCCAATGCCATTTGCAGGCTGGCTAGATTTACGTAGTCCGTTTGAATCAGGCCGAGCCTATCGTTGGCTAAGGTGATTGAAAAATTCCCAGCCACCAGCGTCGAAATCGCATGATCGACAATCGACTCTCGGTCTGCCATCGACGTGAAGGCAACCGATTCAACCATGGTGCGATTCGGCGAAACGTTGGAAGCATAACGTGCCTGCGTGCAGCCTGCAAAGAGGAGGCTGAACGAAAGAAGAGAAGCAATCCAGGCCGTTTTACGTCGACTTAGCACGAGTGTTGATTTTTGGTGAGTCTACTCTAATGTGATCGGCCCACACAGTTACTGCTTAAGGCACTGCTTAAACATGCATCAGGACGCATCAACGCGCACGGTTACAAAACGGTCCAGACCGGCCAAGTCTCGGTGCACAATCAATTCTGCATAGGGCCGGTTCTCGAACAACTCGCTTGCTTTTCCGGCATAAGCTGAGTGCATTTCCATAGCCATCCAGCCTCCATTTTGTAACACCTTCGATCCTATTTCAGCCAATCGACGATAAAACAAAAGCACATCACCTCCGGGGAAAAGGGCCAAATGAGGTTCGTGATCCACGACTTCCCTCTGCATATCGGATTTTTCACCTTCAGGAATGTACGGAGGATTCGAAACGATTAAATCATAAACCCCTAGGGGAGGCGCTTCCAATAGCATATCTGATTGCAAAAACGAGACCGAGGCGCCTAGCGAGGTTGCATTTTTCTTAGCAACGGCCAGCGCATTGGGTGAAATGTCGGTCGCGGTTACCATGCTACCTGGCAGCTCAAGGGCCAGTGTGGCAGCAATACAACCTGAGCCAGTCCCCAAATCTAAAATCCGCGGGGTGGAAAGCGTCTGCGCGCGTTCAATGACCCACTCAACCAACAACTCCGTTTCAGGCCTTGGAATGAGCACGTCCGGGGTCACGAAAAAATCTCGTCCATAGAATGCAGCGATTTCTAGAATGTACTGAGTCGGCTCCCCTCGGAGGCGTCGAGTCAGAAACGCATTGAACTCCTCTTTCCAACGGGGTTGAAGTGGCGCTATGTCCCCCATGATGCGCTGAAAGCGGGAAAGTCCCGTCGCAGCCTCCATCATCCAATCCAATTCCTGCGACGAAATCTCAAAGGAACTCTGCTCGGAAGTAGCGATTGCCCTCCGGAGTTCCGATTGTATTTCGATGAGGGGAGACGTGTTCAATTGGAATGCGGCCAAAGCCGTGGGACAATTGGGAAAAAGGTGTTACCGAATAATACGCGGTCTGATGCTTGGTTTTCCACCACGTCACATGAAACAGGATGAAAGATTATGAAAGTAGATGAAAGAATTAGATTAGCCCACTTTGCCAGCAAAATGGGTTCTTGGATTCGTATATTGGCTATTCTGATCACAATTATTCTGTCCTTTTTGTCTCATCGGTTTCAGGTGCTTTCGTCTTCTAATTGAATTGACGGCCCTTCGCGATAGGACACTTTTTCACCTTTGTTTTCCCTCCCCCATGGCACTTTTATCGACGCGCGAACAACTCCAAATACTTAGTCGAAATCTTTGGTGGAGTTGGCATCCGGAAGCTCTTTCACTTTTTAAGCGCTTAAATCGGGACGCATTTAAGGCTTCTGGAAACAACCCCCTTGTTGCGCTCAACCTAGCTAAGTACGACGTATTAAACGATTCGCAGGTGCAGGCAGAAGTGGATGCTGTTTACAGGCAGTTTACTGAGTACATGGAGGCCCCGGGCGGCCAAGAAGCCGCTCCGAAAACGGCCTACTTTTGCATGGAGTACGGGCTGCACGAAAGCCTCCCCCTCTATTCAGGCGGCTTGGGAATTTTGGCAGGTGACCACACAAAGGCGGCATCCGATGTCGGATTACCACTCACAGCGGTTGGCCTTTTCCTACGAGACGGATACTTTCGCCAATATTTTGATGACGAGGGCGTTCAGCACGACGACTACCCTGCTATCGATTCAACTCAACATCCTGTTGAGCTTGCAACCGATGCAAACGGCAACCAAATAGATGTTGTTGTTCACGTCGGGCATCGCGAAGTCCACCTGAGAGCATGGAAGCTCTGTGTTGGCAAAACCAATCTCTATTTGTTGGACACAGATTTTAGCGCCAATCCGTTTGATCTTCGCTTCTTAACCCGCCGTTTGTACCAAGGCGATCGCAGTACGCGAATCCAGCAGGAAATCATTTTAGGAATTGGCGGTATTCGACTTCTCCGGGCTCTAGGCGAAACCTTCGACGTCTATCATATGAATGAAGGTCACTGCGCCTTCATAACGCTCGAAATGATGCGCGAACATATGGCGAGCGGGCAATCAAAGGAAAACGCTGAGCAAGAAGTGCGTATAAAGTGCGTTTTCACGACTCACACCCCGGTAATAGCAGGACACGATCGGTTCGAAGCAGGTTTGTTTTCCTATTCGATGCAGCAAATTCGCGAATCCCTCGGGTTTTCCGAATACGACATGCTTTCCTATGGCCGCGTAAATCCACACGATGCGCAAGAGGAATTTACCATGACCGTATTGGGGCTTAAACTGTCTAGGAAGGCCAACGGCGTTTCTAAGCTGCATGGAGTGGTAGCACGGCATCAATGGAATCATTTGTATCCGGAGTGCGCTCCTGAAGACGTCCCGATTACGCATATAACCAATGGCGTTCATCTACCAACTTGGGCATCGCCAGCCTCTCGGTCCTTCCTCGACGTGAATCTAGGGTCGTGGGAAAGGGACCGAGAAAAACAGGTTACTTGGGACCGATTGGACCAGGTGTCGGACAAAGCAATCTGGGAATACCGCATTCGACTCCGCGCGGGATTGATCTCCTTTGTGAATGATCACATTCGCACCCAGACCATGTCACAAACCGCCAATTTGGATCGCGAAGCACTAACTATTGGGTTTGCTCGTCGGTTTGCCACGTACAAAAGAGCCCCTCTTCTTTTTTCAGACCTTGACCGCATAACCGAGCTATTTAAGAATACGGACCGCCCAATTCAGGTTATTTATGCAGGAAAGGCGCACCCTCAGGACGACGGCGGGAAGGAGTTTATCCAGCAAATTTTTGAGCTTTCACATCGACCTGAGTTTAATGGCCGCCTGATTTTCCTAGAAAACTACAATATGGAAATCGGTCGAAAGCTGATTTCAGGTTGCGATGTGTGGCTAAACAACCCCAGAAGGCCCATGGAAGCCAGCGGAACGAGTGGGCAGAAGGTGGCAATTCACGGCGGGCTCAACTTGTCCATTCCCGACGGCTGGTGGCCTGAGGGATACGACGGCACGAACGGTTGGTCCATTGGTGACAACGCCAGTCACGAGTATGAAGACCCCTCAGTTCAAGACCCGAGGGATGCTCTTTTGTTGTACGAAATGCTTGAAAATCAGGTTGTACCACTGTTTTACAAGCGAAACGGGTCTAATAGGCCGGACGAATGGATTCAAATGGTCCGATCTGCAATGAAGGGATTAACGTATTCCTTTAGTGCTCACCGCATGATCAAAGACTATATCAAACAGATCTACACTGTTTAGGAGTCCGAGAATCTGAAGCGTCCTTTTTCGGCCTGCAATGACCGTTGCGGCTAGGCCCTCATGCGGCTAGGCCCTGGCGCTTGGTCCAGAAACTGAATTCGTCTACTAATTGGTCGAACGAGTCGAGAGCAAAGAGTGTTGGCTGCAAATGCCAGACCTCGTACTCCTGTTCGATCACTTTTTCGAGTGAGAACTCAATGACTTCGACATCCTCGGAGAGGGCATGCACGACCTCGTTTTTGGATGACATGATTCCTGCACCAAAAACACGCATGCCTTCGGGTTGACGGATCAGTCCAAACTCGATGGTGAACCAATGCAGACGCTCCAAATGGGTCCGTTGGACTCCTTTCGCATGGAGGGCAGACTGGCCAAACATGTTATAAAAGTCCGCTACAGCTGGTTCCGTTAGCATGGGCATGTGCCCAAAAATGTCGTGGAAACAGTCGGGAGCAGGTGTATAGTCAAGTTCGTGTGCTTCGCGAACGTAGTCGGTTGAAGGAAAAGTTCGGGCCGCGATCAACTCAAAAAACTCCTTTTCGTGCAACAGCCCAGGAATCCGAGCAATCTGCCATCCTGTCGCTGCTTCAAGCGCCGCGCTCAAATCTGATAGGGCTGGAATTCCTCTGTCGTTTAAACCAAGAATGTTGACTCCATCCAGATACGCCTGACCCGCACGACCCGGTAGCAACTCCATTTGCCGGTTGAACAAATAGCTCCAGTTCTGATTCTGCTCCGTAGTGTACTCAGGTTTAACGATCTCTGGTCCAAGGGGAGGCGTTCCATCCAAATACTGAGGAACACAACGCGGATCATTACCATCTAGAGCCGCTTTTTCGTAAGCTGAAAGAGGCTGTTCAAACGGAGGTTGGGAGTCTTTCATAGTGCGGTTGTGGGTGGACTTAAGCTGCTTGAGGCCCTCTGCCTTTTGCGCTAGGCCGAAACCCGGATCCATTGATTAGAGTCCTTCAACTTAACACTGTTATTCGATTGATTCAAGGCTAAGAAGCCTGCACCATCCTATCCCTTTGATTCTTCATCCATTTGAAACCTGACCCAGGCCATGGCTACGAAGAAAACAACAGTAGCCAGCACTCCCAAAAAGAGTGGAGCTCGCGACCATGCTATTACGCCGCCCGTCAGCGCCTGAATCAAGATCGCCGCGAACGCAAATAGAAAGCCAAACAAAAGGGAAAACAGCCCCAGACCGAACCACGATCTAAACAGCTTTGAATCGATGCCTTCCATGCAGTTTACATAACCAGTCCAGCAATCAAAAATGCAACCACGGTCAAGCCACCCAACGACAGCGCGTACGGTAATTGGGTGTTGATATGATCTACGTGGTCGCTGGCTGCAGACATACTGGCAATAGGGGACGTATCGGAAAGCGGCGAGGCATGATCTCCGAAAACGCCTCCGGACAAGACAGCGCCAAGCATAAGTGGCATAGAAAGACCCAGTCCTTCCGCCAGCGGGAGAGCGATTGGAATTAAGATGGCAAATCCGGTCCAAGAGGAACCCAATGTGAAGGACACGAACGCCCCAACCAAGAAGATAATGGCCGGTAGCCACCACGTTGGCCACCCCGTCCCAACCACACCAATAATGTAAGGCCCCATTTCAAGAGCACGCGAAACCTGCCCCAAGGCAAAGGCCAGCGCCACGAGTAACACCATCCCGACCAAACCACCAGACCCTTTCAAGACCAATGCCATCGAGTCTCTTGGATTCATGAGTTGCTTGCCCTCTTTTCCCGAACCCGGTAATGCGTACATAATCATGGCCATGCTTATGGCAGCAACTACGGCCCAAAGCACCGAAGTAGATCCACTGCCCTGCATAATTGCTCCGTTACCGGTTACATAGAGCCCAAAGAAAATGGTGGAAACCATCACGAATATTGGGACGAGCAAGTGGCTCGCACGATGCGCTGAGCCTTCAACAGCTTCCAACTCTACGATTTCCTCGGCAACGAGAGGCACAGCCCCCGGTCGTAGTAATTGTCCAGTTGTTAGGGCCCTGATCTCTGCCCGCTTCATGCTTGAAAAACTCCAACCCGTAATGGCCAGCACGAGGGCAAAAAGAATGGCGAAAATGGAGTAGAAATTGAAAATGACGGCGGTTGCCAACAGGCTAACGGCTCCGTCGGTAATTCCTTGTGCCGCAAGCAGTCCCAGAACCATCGCGCCCCACCCATTGAGCGGAATACTCATACAAACGGGTGCGCTCGTCGAATCGCAGTAAAAGGCGAGTTTTTCACGCGGAATCTTCAGTTTGTCGAAGAGGGGGCGGTTAATGGCTCCCACAATGAGGCACGTGATGGAGGATTCGACAAAAATAATCATCCCAATGCCCCAGGCCAGCAATTCAGCCCCGCGCCTTGTTTGCCCCCATCCGCGACTAGATGCCCAATTTATGAAACCCTGAACCCCTCCTGAAGCCTGAACGAGAGCAATCAGTCCACCCACTAGTAAGCTAAACAAGAGAATTCGGGTGTTGCTCGGGTCGGCAAATACGGTAACCATCTGATCAATCAATTCCCGCATTCCAAGAATTGGGTTACCACCAACCAAGATGGTCGTGCCAAGCCATAACCCCGCAAGCAGTGATAAATAGACCTCTTTGGTCCACAGGGCCAATCCGATGGCTAAAATGGGGGGAAGCAGAACGATCCATTCCATGAAGGTATCGGGATAAGGTTTAGAGTATCTATGGAACACTGACTGAATCTAAGATCAAACGAACGTACAAAAAAAACGCACCCATAAACACATGTACTCGTATTGGAGTTGTACTATCCTATAAATGTGCTCTTACTAAACAGACTCAAACGAACGCCAACGTCTCAGAATTCGACGCCATGAGTGAAGACAAAAAACAATTCAAACAGACCTACGACAATGCTTCACGTTTTACACGCTCGGTATTTGATAATATAAAGGGAGGCGAGCTTCCAACAGAGCTAAGGCGCGATATATCTGAGTCTTACCAATTTTACTTGGACGATGCCGATCGAAACAACCTAAGTGAAATGAATAAGGTCAAGCGAACCTTGTTTTCCGTTTGGTACATCGCGCGCAATCTTTTTTTCAAACTGACACCGGTCAGACGGATTATTGTCCTCATCGGTACAGTGGTCGCGTTTGGCGGTATGCCAGACCAGACCGATGAAGTCCTCTTCGGATTTATTCTACTCTTTTTTGTGCTTGGCCTCGAACTCAAAGACAAATTGAATGCCCACGGAGAATTGGAATCTGGCCGGTCTGTCCAATTGGCTATCATGCCAGACAGCTCGCCCAAGTTAGAAGGGTGGCAAATCTGGATGTATTCCAATCCGGCCTTGGAAGTAGGTGGCGACCTCATCGATCACATGTCAATTTCAGAGAATTCATTGTCCCTGACGCTGGGAGACATTGCCGGAAAAGGTCTTCCTGCGGCGCTAATGGCCGTCAAAATTCAAGCAACACTTCGCGCCATCGCGCCGGACTATCTTGAACTCTCAGATCGAGCCAAACGGCTCAACACCATTTTGATGCGCGATGGGCTGCGCAGCAGTTTCGCCTCCATGATCCATCTCAGGCTCGAGTCCGAGAGCCCTGAAGTCGGGTTGGTCAATGCCGGACATCATCCGCCCATTCTGGTCCATGAGGATGGCATTCGCGAATTAAAAAAAGGAGGCCCTGCCATTGGGCTGACCCAAACCGCACAGTATCCCCTGGAACTCTTTACAATGGAAGAAGGCGACCTACTAGTGCTTTACTCTGATGGGATCACTGAAGCCAGGCACGATACAGGAACGTTTTATTCAGAGGATAGACTTCGCGAATTGCTTCAACATACCCACGGTATGGATGCCGTTTCGTTGGGTCATAGAATATTGAACTCTGTCGAGGATTTTGTTCGGAATGCTAGGCAAAGTGATGACGTTTCAATTATTGTTATTCGCCGATTACCTGCTTCCGAACGATCTTTTAGCGACACTACCCCCATGCGGGAAAGTTCGTAGTCCCCATGCCAAGGAAGGCCCAAACCGTCACTCCAATCAGTTCAAGCATGAGCACAGAACGCACTCTTTACAGCACTCAAAGCCCTTGGGAGCCCAAGGTTGGCTATTCTCGAGCCGTCCGGGTCGGATCATTTATTGCTGTTTCAGGGACAACAGCCACCGACGCAAACGGCGAACTGATTGCCATAGGAGACCCTTATGGACAAACAATTCAAGTACTGAAAAACATTCAGTCTGCTTTGGAGCGAGCCGGGGGAAGTTTAGATGCAGTAATTCGTACCCGAATCTATGTGACAGATATAAAAATGTGGGAAGAAGTTGGCCGAGCCCACGGCGAGTTTTTTGGGGAAATACGCCCTGCTTCGGCTATGGTCGAGGTTTCAGCACTGATCAATCCCGACATGCTTGTTGAAATAGAAGCCGATGCAGTAGTCTAGAAATGGCTTCTTAATACGAATTCACAGAGAACGGAGGCTCAAAATCCGTCGTTCAGTTGTTCGATATTTGATCGACTCTTATCTTTCCGAGTCGATCCCCCGTTTCGACTTGTCCTCACCGCTTGATTTTATCTTGATCTATGGCAGCTAATAAATTCTATCACTTTGACGAGGAAACCTACTCCTTTGTTGAAGTCCCGGTCTCGCGAAAGCGACACTGGGCTCGGTTAGGATGGATGGCGCTGTTCGCTGTTATTTTAGCATCTGGTGTAACTTGGGGCCTCGATGGCATCGTGAAAACGCCTGAGGAATTGGCCCTCTTGGATGAAAACCAGGCTTTGCAGCGCCAACTTCGTTCCGTCAATAGTCGAATTGACAACGTAACTGAAGAGCTTGAAAAGCTCCAGAGCATGGACCAGGATTTTTACCGCACGTTGCTCAACGCCGGTGAAACTTCTGACGATGTGTTACAAGTAGGAGTCGGGGGTAGTGATCCATATCCGGAATTTAACCGTTTCTCGACGTCTACCTCGACCATTCTTACCCGAACTGCCACCAAAATTGATCAGTTGGAGCGTCAAATCCTCCTCCAGAACGAAAGTTACCGAGAACTGGCATCTTTGGCCGAAGCGCACGAGATCCAATTGGCAGAAATGCCAGCTATTCTTCCGGTAAATGGTCGTATTACTTCTGGCTATGGATCCCGATTCCACCCGGTACTAAAAATTACTCGCCCGCACCCTGGCCTAGATTTTCACGCTCCCGTTGGCACGCCTGTGTACGCCACTGGAGATGGTGTGATTGAAGAGGCAACCTCGGGCGCAGGTCTTGGACGGTACGTCAAAATCGAGCATGCTACGGCTGGATACGTAACCGTATATGCTCATTTGTCTCGTATTGCACCAGGTCTCAAAAAAGGGAAATCGATCAAGCGAGGAGACGTAATTGGATACAGCGGAAATAGCGGCCTTTCCGAAGCGCCTCATTTGCACTACGAAGTGAGGGACCTTTCTGGGCGCTCGTTGAATCCGCTTTTCTTTTTGGCTCCTTCGATGACGCCAGCAGCGTATGAACAATTGCTGAAAGACGCAGAAAGCACGACGCTGTTGTTTGATTAGGGCATTTCGAATTGTTACTTCTTGGATTAATTCTCTGAACTTTGAAACGATTCTTCCGATCGGGATACGAATCGTTAATTTCCTTCTTGCTATTCTCAGGCAGACTACCTATCGTCCTGCCAACGGTCCTTCTGAACTGTTTTCTTTAATCAATGTACTGGACTCTAGAACTCGCAACTTATCTCGAAGACGCTCCCTGGCCTGCAACACGGCTAGAGCTAATTGATTATGCTGATCGTACGGGAGCTCCGCCCGAAGTGGTCTCCAACCTAGAGGCTATGGAAGACGATGGCGAGCCGTACGAAAGTATCGAAGAAGTATGGCCGGATTTCCCAACTCAAGACGACGACTTCTATTTCGAGGAGGACTAGTGTCTCGTTGGGCTGCAGGATTCCGCGTTTTATCGCTACTCAGCTTATCTATTTTTTGGTCCCCTTCTACCGCTCAATCTCAAGATGTCTCACATCTTGACAGTCTTCTTGTGGCCAACGTTTCCTTCGTTGGCGATTCTTTTTTCCCTAGCGACCAACTACAGCTCTACGTCCAAACGCGTGGAAACCGCCGCTTAGCCGGCATTCCGAAAGTGTATTGGTGGAGGTGGCTGTATTCGTTTGGGAAAAATACCCTCGGCGGTGGAGCGATTGGCAAAGTGTTTATGGCCACGGGCGAACCACCCGCGCTCCTTGATTCCTCAATCTTAGCAGCAGACGTAGAACAACTTCGTCTATTCTTTGAACGAGAGGGGTTTAGATCTGCCACCGTTTCTTCCGAAGTGATCCCATCCCGCAGTTCTAAAAGCGCGGAAGTGATTTTTTACGTGGATTCCGGAAATCCAACCCATATTCGGACCTTCCGGTATAGCGGTCTTGACGGGTTAGAAGACGCTGAAAAAGCTGATTTAGCCTCAAAATCGCTCCTTAGCACAGGACCAGAAACGCCCGAAGATCCATTGGTCTGGAAGCCAAGCCAGCTTCGCTACTCGGCTCCACTGCTGCTCGAAGAACGGCGCAGGCTCCTAACCTATCTCAAGAATCAAGGATTTGCACTCGTTGGCCGTGATTCCATTCACGCAGTAGTCTATCCCGTGAGCTCTGATTCGTTTGACGTAACCATTGACGTAAAATTAGGACCACGATTTACGTTTGGAGATCTGTCTTTTAGTGTTTCAGGGCCTGTCTCTGAGTCTTCGTTTCGAACCGACAGTACGTATATAGAAGCTTCCGACCCTTCCTCTGTAGGTGGCTATGTGCGTGCCGAGATTACGAATGAGCCGTATCTCGATTTCGACCTACTAACGCGCACCTTGCAATTTCAGCCAGGCGATCGCTACAACCAAAGCCGCCTTTTGGCTACTAAACGTCGATTGGATGCAACAGGCACCTTTTCGTTTACAGATTTGGGCACTCCAACAACTGAATTGAGTCCGGATGCCGAGCCTCGCATTTCGCACCAAATAAGTTTGAGGACCCGCGTACGGCATCAGGTACGGTTTGAGACCTTCATGCAACAGCGCAATGGTGCGTTGGCCGATACAGATAATGAATTGGGCGCAGGTCTTGGGGTAACCTATTCGAATCACAACCTATTCGGCGGCGGGGAATCCTTTCGGTTACGTTCTACAGGAAGTTTAGCCGCCGACCTTGGAGGATCAGGCGGCTTCACATCGGCCCAGTGGGAGTCTAGCGCCAGCTTAGCGTATCCCTATCTAACCTTTCCGCTAGGGCGGTTCGACCGGCTGGCTAACTTGTATGAAGCCAGAAGTCAGCTTTCGCTGTCCCTGCTTGCCGCGCGTCGTGACGCACTTCGCCTCACGCTGCGAGGTCGAGGGGCCATGAGATACCGTTTTGAGCTACGTCATTCGGAATCGCTGACATCCATTTTGGACATGGTCGAAATCACGGTATCCAATCCCGATACACTTTCCGGATTCAAGGAAATCTTTTTGGATGATGTCTTGAACGCAATTGACGACCCCGTTCAACGCGCCCAAATCATTGAAGACTACACCAGGCCTCAATTCAACAACGCTCTCCGGTACACACTCCGCTCGGCTACCTCAGATCCGTTTCGTCGGGAAAGCGGTCACTACCGCGAGGTGACCGCCGAGGTCGGTGGGAATTTAGGCCGAGTGTTAGATGGCTTGGTCTTTACTCCGGGTACCATTGAGGGCTCGTTGCCGGGGCTAGGAGTGTTTGGAGGAAGCGGGGTTGGTGGGCGCATGATTTACAGACCCTACCTTCGTTTGTCGGCTGATATACGACGTTACCATCCATGGGGAAGCCGCGGCGTGGTCGCGTTGAAAATGGTGACTGGGTTCGCTCACCCAACCGGGGATTCAGATGTGGTGCCATTCGACCGCCGTTTCTATTCGGGTGGTGCGTCCTCGGTTCGAGCTTGGCGCCTTCGAGAACTGGGACCTGGATCTGCTCGGTTTACATCGGATTCAGACTCTCTTGTGTCCTCGACTGACGGATCCAACATTTTGGGCGGTGACATCAAATTAGAACTGTCTGCTGAACTCAGAGCTACCGTCATTCGAAGTCTCTTTTCAGCGAACTGGATCGTTGCCTTTTTTGCTGACGCTGGAAACGTGTGGCTCGGACCTCGAAACCCCGGAAACCCGGATGGACGATTTAGATTTGATCAATTCGTAAGCGATCTGGGGGTAGGAGCAGGCGTTGGACTCAGATTAGGTTGGGATTTTTTGATCGTTCGGCTCGATGCAGCGTATAAGGTTCACGATCCCCAGCGGAAAGGTGAGTTCATGCCGGATGGTTTGAGAGACCCCGTACTACAGTTTGGTATCGGACATACATTTTAGAGATTCGCCCAGAACCAACACGGACACCCACACGGACGAGTCGTATTTGAATTTGAATTACACAGGAAGCAAGCGTTGAAAAAAGGATCGATTATCACTATTGAATTGGAAAAATTCGCAGACCGAGGCAAATCGTTAGCCCGAATGGACGGGTATGTCGTTTTTGTGGCCGGTGCGGTCCCTGGCGATACGGTCAAAGCTCGGGTGTTCAAGAAACGGAAGAAGTTTGCAGAAGCGGCTCTACTCGAGGTCGTTACGCATAGCCCGCTCCGAACAGAAGCCAAATGCGCCTATTTCTTAACCTGCGGCGGCTGCAAATGGCAACATGTGAACTACGATAGTCAACTTGAAGCCAAAACTCAGTCCGTAAAAGACGCGTTTGAGCATCATGGTGGGTTTGAGTCGGTACAGGTCGAAGGCACCATCGGTGCAGAAGAGACCTACTATTATCGCAATAAAATGGAGTTTAGCTTTAGCGCGGGTCGCTGGCTTACTCCTGATGAAATTGCTTCCGGAGAAGAGTTTGATACCTCATTTGCGCTGGGTCTGCATGTCCCAGGGAATTACGCGAAGGTACTAGACCTTAACGAATGCCACTTGCAGTCCGAACTAAGCATGAACATAGTGAATGCCGTTCGAGAACTAGCCCTTGAAAACGAGTGGAAACCCTGGGATACGAGACGGCATGTTGGGTACCTACGTCACCTAGTTATCCGAGAGGCAGCCAAAATGCCGGAGCTCATGATAAACTTGGTGACCAACTACGTGGACGAAGAGCGCATGGCCCAGTTTGCGACCTTTTTGAAGGACCGTTTTCCAGAAGTCACCACCTTCGTGAACACCATCAACTCTGGTGTGGCACAAACGGCGTTTGGTGAAGAATCTCATGTGATCTTTGGAAGCGGTGTGATCCACGACAAAATTGGCGATTGCACGTTTGAAATTGCATCCAACGCCTTTTTCCAGACGAATACGAAGCAGGCACAGACGCTGTACGAGGTCGCGGCCAAGTTTGCAGACCTCAAGCCAGAAGACCTGGTCTACGATCTCTACTGTGGCGCCGGCACCATTTCGTGCTTCATCGCTCCACACGTAAAGCATGTAGTCGGCGTTGAATTGATTAAAGAAGCGGTTCAGAACGCACGCAAAAACGCCAAGGCGAATGGCATTGAGAACGTGTCGTTCATCACCGGAGACATGATGAAGCTCTTCAATGCAGCCTTCATCAAGAAACATGGCCGCCCAGACGTCTTGATTGTGGATCCACCACGCGCTGGACTTCATCCCAAGGTAGTGGAGCAGATCAAAGAATTGGCTCCTGACCGATTTGTGTATGTATCCTGTAATCCCATGACGCAGGCGCGTGACCTGGCCCTCATGGCCGATATCTACGATGTAGACATTGTGCAACCCGTTGATCTCTTCCCGCACACCCACCACATTGAATCCGTTGCTCGGTTGAAGAAAAAGTGAGTGATGTAGACGCCCTGATGCCTTCGTTTTCTGGTTCTTCGGTTTTTGTGACCGGAGGAACAGGCTTTGTGGGTAGTCATCTTGTGGAAGCCCTGCTCAAGGCGGGTGCAACGGACGTTCGATGTTTGGTCCGAAAGGATGAAAAATGGCTCAATGGCCTCCCCGTTACACTCATCGAAGGAACGCTGCAAGACAAAGATGCCCTGCAGAAGGGACTAGCTGACGTGAACTATGTGTTCCACGTGGCAGCGCTCACCCGTTCAACCAAATGGGATGATTTTTATCAGGCGAATGTCCAAGGCACGGAAGTGCTATTGGAGTTGGCTTCGCATCAGCCCTCCATTAAGCGCGCTGTCTTGGTAAGCAGCTTGGCAGCCATTGGGATTTCATCCGACAAAATTGCGGACGAAACTACGCCTTTTGCCCCTGTCAGTATGTACGGCCAGAGCAAAGCCGAGATGGAGCGAGTCGTTTCTCGGTTTAGCCTGCCGTGGACCATTGTGCGCCCACCTGCGGTCTATGGACCTCGCGAAACCGATATTTTCACCTTTTTCAAGACCATTTCTAGCGGTGTGTGCCCGATTGTTGGCTCGTCCACGATCCCAGCACTCAGCCTGGTACACGTATCTGATCTAGTTGTAGGAATTGCACAAGCGGCGGTTCATCCTTTATCGCTAGGCAAAACCTTTTTCCTGGGGGGCCCGGATCAGTACTCATGGGGGGAAATCCGCGACGCGGCTGCCAAAGCGCTCGCGCGGCGAGTCCTTACCATCCCGATCCCGAAATCTGTTGTGCCTTTGGTAGGCGCCGTTGCAGAAGTAGTGGGCAAGGTGTTGGGATTTTATCCGCCATTAAATAGAGAAAAAGCACGCGAAATTGTTTCGGCTACCATCATGTGCGACAGCTCTTTAGCTATTTCTACATTCGATTACAAACCCCAGATGGACCTTGCGAGGGGTATCACTGAAACCATTCATTGGTATAAGAACGCAAAATGGCTGAAGTAAGTGCAGCCTGAGTGTATCTTGAGGCGGGTGCTGCGCTACCTGCCTGCTTTGAATCTTTGCCGAATCTCACATATTCGATCATTTTTTTCGAATCAAGCTGATTTCCGCATCGTTGACCGCCCGAATATCGCCCCAGAACATTCATTTAAATACGCCTTCTAGTTGTGAGCAATCTCGGTTTTAACACAGGCTACATTGAAGAACTTTATCGCCAATACTTGGAGAATCCAGCAAGTGTAGGCGAAAGCTGGCGAGACTTTTTTCAAGATTTCCGTCCGGACCAAGGATTTGTTGCCGTTTCAGAGGCCAGATCTGTTCAGACCGAGGCTCAGCCCAAAGCCACTTCTGCAGACCCTCACGCTCCAACGGCCTCAACCGAGACTCCTTGGTTTGACGAACACCCTATTCGGGGCGCAGGTGCTAAGATTGTTGAGAATATGCAGGCCAGCCTTGCAGTTCCAACCGCGACCTCAGTTCGCACGGTAGCCGTAAAATTGATGGCTGAGAACCGGACGTTGATCAACGAACATCAGCGCCTTGTTGGAGGAAATAAAGTTTCTTTCACGCACATCATAGCTTGGGCCATCGTCAAATCCTTGAAGGAATTCCCGTCTATGAATACTACGTACCGGTATTCGGAAGATGGACACATTCACGTTGTGCCGCATGCAGTCAACCTAGGCTTAGCCATAGATATTGAGCGCCGGGGAAAACGGACGTTGTTAGTTCCCAATATCAAGGCCGCCGATAAACTCAATTTTGCTCAGCTCCTTGCAACGTATAACGACATCGTTAGGCGCGCTCGGGACAACAAGCTCGAAATCTCAGACTTTCAGCAGACCACTGCGACGCTGACCAATCCTGGGATGATTGGTACAAACTTAAGCGTCCCCCGTTTGATGGATGGCCAAGGCGTTATTGTGGGCGTTGGGTCCATTGGATATCCAGTAGAGTATTATGCCTTCCCGCCTGAAATGATTAGTAAGACCGGGATTTCCCAGGTCATGGCCATTACCTCGACGTACGATCATCGGGTCATTCAAGGAGCGGAAAGCGGTGGTTTTTTGGCTCGCATTGAACAGCTTCTGCGCGGCGAGCACGGCTTTTTTGAAGAGATTTTTGCGGATCTAAGCATTCCGTATCAGCCGTGGGTTTTATCGACCGATACCACACCTCGCGTTGGTGCGACTGGAAGGCCATCAGAAATCGATGCGATCCAGAAAGAGGCCAGTGTTCTACAGTTAATTCGGGCATTTCGAGTACGAGGTCACCTTCAGGCTGATATAAACCCGTTAGGCTACAGCTGGGAGCACCACCCTGAGCTCGACCCATCGACTTATGGCCTCACCATTTGGGACTTGGACCGTGAGTTCATCACGGGTGGTTTAGGTGGAAAGAATTTGCTACCCCTGCGCGAGATATTGGATATCCTGCGCCGGACGTACACCCGCCAAATTGGTGTCGAGTTCATGCATATTTCCTCACCAGAGGAAAAAAACTGGATCACTGCCCGCATTGAGCCATACGGGGAGGAATTCAAGATCACGGACGATGAAAAACGGAGAATGCTCGAAAAGCTCAATGCAGCTGAAGCATTTGAAACGTTCTTGCACACGAAGTACATCGGGCATAAGCGGTTTTCACTAGAGGGTTCAGAAACCATCATCCCTGTTCTTGATCGCATCCTTTCTGACGCAGCCGAGAAAGGAGTGAATGAAGTGGTTATGGGAATGGCCCACCGTGGCCGTTTGAACCTACTTGCCAACATCATGAACAAGCCGTACGAACTCATTTTTTCTGAGTTTGAAGGCAATATTGACCCGAGCACGACTCAAGGCTCGGGCGATGTGAAATACCACCTCGGATCTACAAGCACACATGAAGCTCCAGATGGTAGCAAAGTCGGAATATCACTGGCGTCCAACCCGAGCCATCTTGAAGCGGTCAATCCGGTCGTGGAAGGCATGGTTCGCGCAAAGCAAGAAGCTAGGCGCAATAGACCTGACAACCCAGATAACGATTATTTGGACTCTGTAATCCCCATCCTGATTCATGGGGATGCGGCATTTGCGGGTCAAGGAGTCGTCGCTGAAACGCTCCACCTGAGCCAGCTTCCAGGGTACCGAACCGGTGGGACAATCCACATTGTGATTAACAATCAGATCGGTTTTACAACAGGCCCCGCCGATGCGCGCAGTTCAACCTACGCCACGGACAGCGCTCGGATGATTCAAGCTCCTATCTTCCACGTGAACGGGGACGATCCGGAAGCCTGCATGCGCGTGGCGCGCTTGGCATTAGATTACCGCCAGGCATTCAACAAGGACGTTGTAATCGACATGTTGAGCTATCGGGTGCGTGGGCATAACGAAGGCGATGAGCCTACCTACACGCAGCCGCTGCTCTATCAGAAAATTGAAGCCAAGCGCTCTCCTAGGAAAATCTACACTGAGCTGTTGCTTCGCCGGGGAGAAATGACTCCAGAAACCGCGGAAGCAATGCTGGATGACTATAGGACTCGACTTCAAGAAGCATTCGAGAGAACGAAAGAACTTTCGGTTGCCGAAAAGCCGACATCCGCAGAGCTACTCAAACCTCGCACACCTGCGACATTGCCTGTCGTTAAAACTGCGGCAAGTGAAGAGCATTTAGCAGCGGTCGTAAAAGCACTAAACAACCTTCCGGAAACATTCGCGATTCATAAGAAGCTTGAACGCCAGTTCTCTCGTCGCGACAAATTGTATTTCGATGAAAAGAGAATAGACTGGGGTTT
This sequence comes from bacterium, assembly GCA_013204185.1. Classification (GTDB taxonomy): domain Bacteria; phylum Bacteroidota; class Rhodothermia; order Rhodothermales; family UBA10348; genus UBA10348. The sequence goes on from JABMOI010000100.1 coordinate 31,864, forward strand.
TGCAGAAGCTCTCGCACTGGGCACGATTCTCCTCGAGAACACAAAAGTGCGAGTGAGCGGCCAAGATTCCCGCAGGGGCACGTTTAGCCATCGCCATGCCGTTCTTTACGATCAGGAAACTGGAAGTGAGTATATCCCGCTCAATCACATTCAAGATGGGCAAGAGCACCTCTACATTTTTGATTCCCTGTTGAGTGAGTATGCCGTTTGTGGGTTCGAATACGGATATTCCGTGGCCCAACCGGACGCGCTGGTAATCTGGGAAGCTCAATTCGGTGACTTTGCGAACGGAGCCCAGATCATTTTTGATCAGTTCCTTTCGGCCGCCGAAGAGAAATGGGGGCAGAAAAGTAGCCTCGTCTTGTTGCTGCCCCATGGCTTTGAGGGTCAAGGACCAGAACACTCTTCAGCCAGGCTTGAACGCTTCCTTCAGTTGTGCGCCGAGAACAACATGATAGTGTGTTCTTTTTCGACCCCTGCAAACTTGTTTCACGGACTTCGACGACAGGCCTCCCCTGAAGTTAGGAAGCCGCTTGTTGTGATGGCTCCCAAAAGCCTTCTTCGTCATCCGTCGGTGCTATCGACTCCTGATGAATTGTACTCAGGTTCATTCCAAGAGGTCATTCCATCGGCCGAGACCAAGAATGCACGCAGGTTGGTATTCTGTAGCGGCAAGCTGTATTACGATCTGATGCAGGAGCTTGAAACCCAGGACAAAGCAGATGAGATTGCGGTAACCCGACTCGAGCAGTTCTATCCCTTCCCAACGGCGCAGGTACAGGCTGAATTGGATCGATTCAGTGATATTTCTGACGTGGTTTGGGCTCAGGAAGAACCAGCCAACATGGGCGCATGGAAATTTGCGCGCGACTATTTTGACGAGGCTATCGAAGCGTCTAAATCGAGCGCTGCTAAAGTGCGCTATGTAGGCAGAAAGGCATCGGCCAGCACGTCAACCGGAAGTGCGTATGTGCATCAGGCACAACAAGCAGCAATTCTCTCGGCGCTACTAGAAAAGTAGACTTCAAGGGGAGTCGACCTGCAAATCTGACTTAGGTAAACAGAAAACGGGTGTGTCTCTGAATAGAGCACACCCGTTTCAACCTCTCTGATGAATCTCTTCGACTAGGCGCCCGTTTCAAACGGAGAAGCCAGTGGGATTGTCGAATCGACGGAGATTAAAGGTCGTTTGTCTAGGCCGGCCTAGTAACGAGGACGGCGACGAGAGTTACGAGCAGCCTTTTCACGCGCAAGACGGCGTTCTTCTGAAGGCTTTGTAAATGCCATGTTACCGCGGAAAATGCGCAATACACGGCTACGGTTAACGGCACGCTTAAATCTGCGCAGCGCGCGGTCAATGGACTCGTTATCTCTTACTTTAATACCTACTGGCACGTTCGATCACTCCTTGAGCGTTAAATAAATTTTCTAAACAGCCTTGCAATATACACCATAGTCATATTACAACGCAACCTTTTTCCAATCCGATGCACCCACCCAAACTCCTTGTTTCGACCCGAAATCAGCATAAGCTTGATGAAATTCATGCGATTATGTCTGGCACGGCCGTTGAGTTACTCTCTTTGGCTTCCTTTCCGTCGGCTCCCGAAGTCGTTGAAGATGCCGACACACTCGAAGGAAATGCATCCAAAAAATCTGACCAGTTGTTCGCTTTCACGGGTCTTGATACCGTTGCCGACGACACTGGACTTGAAGTAATGGCATTGAATGGCGCGCCCGGGGTCTACTCCGCTCGGTTTGCTGGCGAAAACAGTACCGATCAACAAAATCGAGATCTATTGTTAACCAAATTGCACGGAATTCAGGATAGACAAGCTCAATTCAGAACCATCATTGCATTTACAACCGGTTCGGGCACCTTCCTATTTGAGGGTTCGTGTAAGGGACGAATTGCCCTTGCCGAAACGGGAACGTACGGATTTGGGTACGACTCAATCTTCATTCCAGACGGGTTTAACCAATCGTTCGCAGAAATGGACGCCAGCCAAAAGAATCAGGTTTCTCATCGATCGCGCGCGTTGAAGCGTTTCTCATCATACCTCTCCAGCATCATTTCATAAGAACTATGATCGCTCTAGTACAACGTGTCAAACACGCATCGGTGGTTGTCGAAGGCCAAGAAACTGGATCTGTATCCGAAGGACTGCTCATTTTGCTCGGTGTCCATCATTCCGACACCGAAAAAGAGGCGACTTGGTTAGCAGCCAAATGCGCCAACCTTCGCATTTTCCCCGACCACGAGGACAAAATGAATCGGTCGGTCGTGGACCATCAAGGAGGTATCCTCGTTGTGTCACAGTTCACGTTATACGGCGATGCCAGAAAAGGAAATCGGCCTTCGTTTATAGAGTCCGCCAGGCCCGAAATAGCTGAGCCGCTCTACGAATTGTTTTGTCACTCATTGAGTTCTAATTTAGGCAAGGAGGTTCAAAAGGGCGTATTCGGCGCCATGATGGACGTAACGCTGTGCAATTGGGGCCCCGTTACGCTTCATATTGAGCGCACAGTTAACGATTAAAGACGGAACGTTTTATATCGGAATGATTTGCGCACATTTACTTCCACTATCCGAGCTTTCCGTGTATTTTCTTGATCCACACAGGCTCCCCAACATCCCCCATCCTCAGCAAACTCTTTCTTAAAACGTTCTATGGCCAAGTATTTTTCATTCCTCCTTGCTGTTTTGTTTTTGGGAACCGGATGCGGCTCTTCGACAACTTCAGAAAGTTCTTTTGTGCTCGTTGACGCTATTATTTACACCTCCGACGACTCCTTCCCCGTTGCAGAAGCGATGGCGGTCGTTGAGGGTAAAGTGGCTATGGTGGGGCACGAGGATGACGTTCTAAAAGCCTATCCAGACCTTCGACTGGTGTCTGCCGGTGGCAAAGCTGTTGTCCCTGGATTTACCGATTCCCACGCCCATTTCATGGGTTTGGGTCAAGAGAAATTGAGGGTGGATCTTCGAGGAACCCAAAATTTGGACGAGGTCATTGGCCGTCTGAAAACCTTTGCTGAAGGGCTGCCGGACAGTACGTGGATTATCGGGCGGGGATGGAATCAAGTATTATGGCCAGGCCGTCAATTTCCTACTCGTCAGGACTTGGATGCCGCTTTTCCAAATCAACCTGTTTGGTTGAGCCGAGTAGATGGTCACGCAGGTTGGGCCAACACGGCCGCAATGGAGTTGGCAGGTATGGACGCCATTCGCACGGCATCGGACCCGGAGGGCGGAGCCATTCTTCGTGATGCAGATGGCGAGCCCACAGGTGTGTTCATCGATACGGCGCAACGATACGTGAGCCAAGTTACTCCTGGTCTGACCGAAGCGGACCTTGACCGTGCGTTGGAATTGGCTTTACAAGAGTCTGCTGAAATGGGACTCACAGGTATCCATGACGCCGGCATTGGAACAGCAACCATTGAGCGCTACAAGCGATTTATCGACGAGGACCGCTTTACCGTGCGCATGTACGCCATGGTCGGGGGGTTGGGTGACGCGTTCGATACCTACTGCAACAATCCCCTGATCGATTATGGTGACAGATTGACTGTGCGTTCTGTCAAATTGGTCTTGGATGGAGCGCTAGGCAGCCGTGGCGCGGCGCTCATTGACGACTACTCAGATCACCCCGGCAATAAAGGACTGATTCGCACGTCAGTTGAAGACTTTAACCAAACGGTTCAAAAGGCCCTCAATTGTGGCTATCAGGTAAATACGCATGCCATCGGAGACCGGGCAAACCGAGTACTCCTCGACGGTTATGAGATGGCTGGAGCCACTGCTGAGGGCCGGCACAGAGACGAGCACACTCAAGTCATTGAGTTGGGAGAAATCGAGCGGTTTAAAAAACTGGGTATCATTGCATCGATGCAGCCAACACATGCTACCAGTGATTTGAATATGGCGGAAGACCGCCTCGGAAGCCACCGTATTAAGGGAGCGTATGCATGGCGAACTCTCAAAGACGCGGGCATCCCTCTGGCCTTTGGCTCCGACTTCCCAGTAGAAAAATCCAACCCTCTGGAAGGCTTTTTTGCTTCCGTAACCCGCCAAACCAAAGATTTGCTTCCAGAAGGCGGGTGGTATCCTGAAGAACGCCTTACGCGCGAAGAGACACTCAAAGCCTTTTCGCTTGATGGAGCCTATGCCGCTTTTGAGGAAGCCACCTTGGGATCACTGAGCCCTGGCAAACATGCTGATTTTGTGGTGCTCTCCGACGACATCATGACCATACCGACCCCCCAAATTTTGTCGACAAAAGTGGTGGCCACTTTCTTTGGTGGCAAAGCTATTTTTGGCACGCTAGACTAAGGCTCAGGACGTAAGGCAAAAACAGGAAGCAGTGTAAAACAGGCTTGATCGACAAAACCGATATACCGATTCTCCAAGACGAAATTCTCCACGAGGATATTGAAGACCAATCTGTTCTGACAGACACGTTGGGTCGAAGGCATACCTATTTGCGCATTTCTTTGACCGAACGGTGTAATCTGCGGTGTACGTATTGCATGCCCGCATTGGGCGTAGAACTCAAGCCCAAAGATCACATTCTGACGTACGAGGAAATCCTGCGACTCGCCTCGCTGTTTGCCTCGTTCGGTGTCACTAAGATTCGATTGACCGGTGGCGAACCCCTCATTCGAAAGGAAATTGAGCAATTGGTTGCCCAATTGTCTGATATTCCTGGCATTTCTTCTCTTGCCATCACGACCAATGGACTCCTCCTGTCCAGAAAGCTGGAGGCGCTCAAAGCTGGAGGTGTTTCCCTCTTTAACATTTCTCTAGACACCCTCAAACCCGATAAATTTCTTCAAGTTACCAGGCGGCCTGGATTAGACGATGTGCTCAAAGCCATTCACGACACCATCAATGCGGGCTATGATCCCGTAAAAGTGAATGCGGTCGTTATGCGAGGGTTCAATGACGACGAGCTGGTCGATTTCGTTGCCATGACTGAACATCAGCCCATTGAAGTCCGGTTTATTGAGTATATGCCGTTTGGCGGAAACGCGTGGAATGACACCTCCTTCCTGCCTTATCAGGACATGTTGAGCATTATTCGCGCCACGTATTCAACACTGGAGCGCCAGGATGATGGCCCAACCGAAACGTCAAAAACATGGAAGGTACCTGGGTTCAGAGGAAGCGTCGGATTCATTAGTTCGATGAGCGACAACTTCTGTTCTGGCTGTAATCGAATCAGAATAACGGCCGATGGAAAGCTGAAAGTGTGCCTGTTTGGATCGAGCGAGATCGACCTACGGGATATGATGCGCGAAGGCGCAACCAATTTGGACCTCAAAAAGGCAATTTTTAACGCCATTCAGCGCAAGAAAGCAGCCCACGCCGGGATGTACGAAATAGCTAAGTCTGATAATCGACCCATGATTTTGATTGGCGGGTAATTCCTAGTCGAAACAGGCACTAAAGTAGCGAACCGGCTGAGGTGAAGATCGTAGCACTCTTTGGATCCGTTAATGCGACCTACTCACTAAGTCCTCCATTCTTAAATATGCCCTCCTTTACTCACGTTAACGCCGATGGCGGTGTCCACATGGTAGATGTGTCTGGAAAGTCCCAGACTGTCCGCACAGCCGTTGCCGTTGGTAAAGTGCGCCTCCAAATGGAGGCGTTCCACCAAGTCAAGGATAACACTTTGCGGAAGGGAGATGTGCTCAGTGTCGCTCAGATCGCAGGAATTATGGGTGCGAAAGAGACATCACGCCTCATTCCGCTATGCCACGCCGTTCAGATTCAGAGCATTGATGTCGAATTGACACTGCTTGAAGACGAATATGCAATTGAAATTCGGGCGTTTGCAAAAAGTATTGGGCCAACAGGCGTTGAAATGGAGGCCTTGACAGCGGTCTCTATTGCTTCTCTGACCGTGTACGATATGTGCAAGGCCATCACAAAAGACATTACGATTGATCAAATCCACCTTCTCGCCAAAACAGGCGGTGCCAGTGGTGATTATCGAAAACTGGATACTGAATAGTTATGGAAACGTTAATGACTGCAACGGGCGTTATGGTGATTGGTATCATCGTATTGGCCCTTATCGTGTTTATGTACTTCATCCCGCTGGGCCTTTGGGTCACGGCGTACTTTTCTGGAGTGCGCGTTAAGCTGATACGGGATCTCATGGGAATGAGGCTTCGGAAAGTACCTCCGGTGCTCATTATTCGACCGCTTATTACAGCACACAAAGCCGGCATCGAGGTGGACGCGCAACAACTTGAAGCCCATTACCTGGCTGGTGGTCAGGTGCAAAAAGTTGTCAATGCCTTGATTTCAGCTGATAAAGCGAATATTGACTTGACGTTTGAGCGGGCTACCGCCATTGACCTAGCTGGTCGGGACGTCTTCGAAGCCGTCCAAACATCGGTTAACCCAAAAGTGATTGAAACGCCGGCTATCTCGGCTGTGGCAAAAGATGGGATCCAGGTCCGCGCCATTGCTCGCGTAACCGTGCGGGCCAACATAGAGCGCCTCGTCGGGGGAGCTGGTGAAGAAACCATCATTGCTCGTGTTGGCGAAGGGATTGTATCCACGATTGGTTCATCGGCTACCCACAAAGCGGTTCTTGAAAATCCAGATTCGATTTCCAAAATGGTATTGGCCAAAGGGCTAGATTCGGGAACGGCGTTTGAGATCCTCTCGATTGATATTGCGGATGTTGACGTGGGCGAAAACATCGGCGCAAAACTTCAAACAGACCAAGCCGGAGCCGATCTTAAAATTGCTCAAGCAAAAGCGGAAGAGCGCCGGGCTGCGGCCGTGGCCCATGAGCAGGAAATGATTGCGTTAGTTCAAGAACAGCGTGCCAAAGTGGTTGCAGCAGAGGCGGAAATTCCGTTGGCCATGGCCGAAGCGTTTCGGAAGGGGCACCTAGGAATTATGGACTACTACAACATGAAGAACGTTGAGGCCGATACGCACATGAGACGTTCTATTGGTGGCTCAGGCGAAACTAGAAAAGATTAGATTGACACCTGTGACCTCTGTGACATCTTCTCTCACACAGCCCGCCATCTTTGCGACGCTGGGACTACTGTCCGTTACTCAAGAACTGTCTGGCTTGGCCCTTTCCGAAATGGAAATGGCCAAGCCAGAATTGGTCGCTGAGGAAACGATTTGCCTTTTGGCAGTGGCTACCGGACGTGCCATTGAATCCTTAGATTCAGGCTATCCTGATTTGGGCTTGTCCGTTATGATGACGCCCTTTTTGTACCGGGACTACTTGATTGGAACGGCCATGGTTGAAAGCGGAGACCTGAGTCGTGGAGAAGAAGGTGTCCAAGTGGGCGAACGTCTTGAAAAAAAGATGGCGTTCTATACCGCGCATCTGCCTGCCGAGCAATTCCCAATGGCCTCGAGCCTTCGCAACGTAATGCTGATGTGGATGGGCCGTATTAGCCCCCCAGGTATGCCTTCAGGGCCCGAAGATAGATTGGACGGCATAGGAGCCATCGAAAAGGTAGCCTGCCACCTCAAGCTTGTGGTGGCTCACGTCAGACAGTCGCTGCAGCCATAGCACGCGAGTCCCCTGATTCTTAGCCTATCGCGGCGATAGAGTCTGGTTGCCGCGTAATTCTCACCAAGTCAATGCGGTAGGCAGTCGCCCGCAAGATCACAAAGGAAAACCCGTCCAATTCAAACTCTGCTCGGGGTTCTGGGATCGCACCTAGTTTTTCCAACAAATAGCCGGCAATGGTCTCGTAGTCGCCCTCGGGCAAATCGATTCCCATTTTTTCTAATAATTCGTCTATATGGACCCTACCGCTCGCGATCACGGCAGTCTGGTTGATCATCCTGAGCGTGTTGTCGTCGGTGTCGAATTCGTCTTGAATGTCTCCGAAAATCTCTTCCAACAGGTCTTCGCTCGTCACCAAGCCCGCCGTTCCGCCATATTCATCGATTACGATGGCAATAGATGTTTTCCGTGCCAGAAACTCCTTCAGTAATTCCTTCGAGAGCTTCGTTTCAGGCACAAAAGTAGCCGAACGCATCATTTCTGCAAGATCCTGGGGCTCATTGAACAGATCATAGGCAAACGCAATCCCTACAATGTTGTCAATGTTTTCCTTGTAGATCGGAATCTTCGAGTGGCCCGATTCTACAAAAAGTTGTTGGACTTCGGTGAGCTCGGCCCCAACTTCCAACGCCACAATATCCGTTCGAGGACACATTGATTCTTTGACTCGAATGGTGCTCATCGCAAACACATTCGAGAGCAACGTGCTTTCCTCTTCATCCAGATCTAATTCCCCAGTCCGCTTGCTTTCTTCGATCATCAACTCAAAATCTCGGCGCATGAACTGAGAAAAAGAATTCGAATCCGCCTTTAGAGCCTTCATTAAAAAGTTAGCGGACCATCTCGCTACCCAAATCATGGGGAGTAAGATGTAATAGAAAATGCGTAAGGGCACGGCGAGAGCGAAAACCGCTCTATTGGCAATTTCTCGGAGTACTGACTTTGGAATAATCTCTCCAATAATCAGAACAACAAATGAGGCCACAACCGTCTGAGTGATAAAGGCCAAAATGCCGGCAGCACCCTCCTGAAGGCCCAAGATGTTGAAATAAAACGACTGGAACGGACCCTCCAAATACAATGCGATGAGAGTGGAGTAGATGACCAGAGCAAAGTTATTGCCAACCAATGTCGTGGTTAGCAGCGTAGCTGGGTCTTCTAAAAACTGTGAAACGATCCGCCCAACAACTCCGCCACGTCGTGCAAAAACCTCAACACGCAGTCTGTTGGCCGCGACGAAGGCAATTTCGGATCCAGAAAAGAATGCGCTTAAAACAAGCGTCAACAGGATTAGAAAAACTTCCATGGTCAGTTGCACCTAACGAGGGATGAAACGATTCGCTTCATTATCGACCTTTAAAGTCAGGTTTTCGTTTGTTCAGAAACGCATCGACGCCTTCCTGAAAGTCCTCTGTAGCACATGCTTGTCCAAACAATGCCGCTTCATGTCGAAGCCCCTCGGTCTGAGGTAAATCTGCAGCGCGTAGAGCTTCCAAGCACAAAGAAACAGCTATAGGAGCTTTTGAAAGAATGGTCATCAACAGCTTTTTTGCTCCTTCCATCAATTCATCAGGCTCAAACACGTGATTTACTAAGCCGATCGCATACGCTCGGTCAGCATTAATCATGGCGCCCGTCAAAACAAGTTCTGTGGCAAGCCCCTTTCCAACAAGACGCGGCAAACGCTGAGTCCCACCGTACCCTGGCAAAATGCCAAGATTTACCTCGGGCTGTCCAAATATGGCGTTGGTTGAAGCAACTCGCATGTGGCACGCTAGAGCCAACTCGCTTCCGCCTCCCAAAGCAAACCCGTTCACCACGGCAATCACCGGTTTACCTAAGCCTTCGATTTGATTAAAAACCGACTGGCCATACTCGGCAAACTTCTTTCCTTCGATCGGGCCAAGGCCCTTGAATCTTGAAATGTCTGCTCCGGCTACAAAGCTCTTTGGTCCTGCACCCGTAAGCAATACTCCCTTGACTCGTTCCTCAGAAGCCGCTCCCTCAAACCAGTGGCCCAGCTCCCGTATGACGTCGGCATTTAAGGCATTCAGCTTATCGGGACGATTTATCGTGACTACGGCAACGCCGTGATCATCAATATCAACTAACAGTGTGGAGTAAGACATGGAGCTACAAAAACCGAATAAAGTGGAAAGCGAGCGATAGAGGTAAAATACGCGAAAATATCTATTCGCGTGTGCGCGTTCCAGAAGTCATTGAGGCCTCACTAACTGGCTCTTCAAACGTGTCCAATTCGTTCAGCAGATCGGCAGGGTTTCCAAATACCTCTTCCAATTCCTGGACTGATGCTTGAGTCTCCTCAACCTCAGACAGCAACGTGTCGAGCTGGAACGAGATTTCTTCTGGATTGCGGAGGGTCAGTGATTGTTCGTGGATGTACTTGACGACGTCCTCAATGGTCTCGAGCTGGGCTTCAATGATTTCCAGATTTTCCGCACCTTTTTTTGAACGCTCAAGCCGTTGTTCCAAAATATTCAAACGCCGCGCCTTAATGGCTCGAACGCGCGGGCTGTCGTCTTCCATATCTACGCGAAGCGCATCAATTGACCGAACGACTTCATTTTCGGTCCCTGCTTGGGCTGAATATTCGTACCGTTCTTTTTGATACAGAAGTTTTAGGTAGGACTCCAACAAGCCGTCAATTTTCTTGAGGTGCGAATCCAACATACCCTGAGACGCATAACTCAACTTCTGATAGTTGATCCGGATGTCCTTTTCCGTTTTGCGCAGTTTCGCATATCTGCGACGATGAGGAGCAGCAAGGCTTTGAAATAATTCTTTTTGGGACGGCGGTTTCGAATGCTCAGCAGCGCGGCGCGACCGAATTGCTTTCCGAAATCGTTCATTGCGCGGCAATGAACCCAAAAATGCCAATTCGACCCCTGCAGTAAAAATCAAGGCTGCGTCAAAAGGCCATGTAGCACCCGTCATACTCACGCTGAAGGCAAGCAACATGGATACGATCAAAAAAGTGAGATTCCACGGATGTAGAAACGCCTCTTTGGTGTAGTTAATATCCAGGTCTCGTGTTTTCAACAAAGTTCGGGAATGAAGAATGGAAGTCTGATTACTTAAACAACTAGTGTTTAACGAGAAACCGCTTTATGGTTTCATCCTTCCGATAGTCTTTTCAGGCAAATCGGAAGATGTGGTTGGTTTGGGCTTCTCTGAAAGAGGAGTTCGACTTGAAGATCCGGAAGGACTTGATTGCGAAGATGCATTCTGAACGGGTGCGCTTTGAACGGGTGCCTTCGCGGCATTTTCCGTCGAGGAACTCCCTTCCAGTTTCATCTGACGAATCAATTCCTTAGCGCGCGCTTTTTTGATCGCTTCCATATCTGCTTCGAGCGCAGCCGCATCCTGAGCCTCTGAAACGGGATCCATGTCAACTGAATCGAGAGCGACTTCCATTCGGGCTTCGTTTTGCAACGTGCCCATCTGAAGACGATCCAGCATCTCGCGATGTTCGTCGTACAGTTCGTTCATTCCCGTGGCCATGTCGGTAACCGCTCGGGAATTTTTTGACTGTTGTACGAACTGCTTATTGGCCTTTTTCAGATCACGAATCTTTCGAAGGTGATCCTTTTCGGCTTCTTTGAATCGTTCAAATTCTTCAGGAGTCATGATCGATTCCTAATTCTGAGTGCGCTGTTTACCGATGGTTTTACCGGCTGATTCATCTTCTTGGTCGGCAACATCTAGTTGTGGCTCCTCTGAAGAACCAGACGTATCGCCCACTCCCATTTCGAGTTTGAACTGCTTGACTAGCTCAGATGCACGTATTTTCTGCGCATCTTCCTCGATTTGCAAGCCTTCGGTATCGACTGAGTCGAGTGCCATTTCCATGCGCGCTTCGTTGCGAGCTGTCTGCTCTTGCAGACGGGTCAGCATCTCGTCGTGAGTCTGGTCAATTCCAGCTACTTCGAAGGATTCGAGTGTATCTGCAACTTTAGCCTGCCATTTTGCACGTTCGTGAGCACGAAGCGCATCTTTAGCTTCCGCAATTTTGCGCTCTTTTTCACGCATAAAGGCTTTTTTAACCTGAAGAGCCTTGTCGTATGCGGCAGACGCATATTTCAATTGCTCTTTGGTTGAGGCAAGATTCTCCCGCGTGGATTCCAGTCGCATTGCGTACCGTTCCGCGATATCGTCGCGGCCGGCTTGAATCCCAGCTTTGATTTTGGAGGTCAAATCTGCCAGTTCGTTTTCGTATTTACGAACCTCTTTTTGCAGCATCATCACGTTGGCTTTCACCGTCGCGATGTTTTCATTCATTTTCGGAACCTGATCGTTCAGCTCCCTAATATTCTGTTCTAAAATCAGTTTTGGATCTTCTAAAGCCGAGATAGCTCCGCCAAAAACTGATTTAACAAATCGTGTGAATCGTGCCCAGATCGACATGTCTTTTTTAGTATAGTGTTTACAGGACTCGTTATCCGTTTGGCAAATATAGTGATGAAGACGAATCAATCATCCAAATACAGACAAATAGGACACAAATCAAACTATTAACATAACAAGAAGCGAGTTTTTGCCTCTAATGTCTGCCTTCCTACGTAAAGTTTGCCTTATGGATTCAACCACTTACCATCAGAATACCGATCTTTTATTCGACTCGTCCCAATTTCACGCTCCGAACCGATTTCAAACGCGGTGGATAGTAGGCTTGCGGCTTGCTCAAATCGATCCGAAGTCGAGGCAACAAGTTGCGCAATGACGTCTCCAACCTGCACCTCGCTTCCTGCCGATACGCTAAGAATTATGCCTGCCCGAGGATCTACAACATCCTCTTTTTTGACGCGTCCGGCCCCCAATGAAACGGCGGCTCGCCCAACGATGCGGGCATCAATGTGCGATATGGTACCTGATTGCTGAGCATGGATATCCTGCATGGCTTGTCCCTTGGTGCGGACCGCAGGGTCTTGAATACTCTCCAATTGACCACCCTGCCGCGCCACGAGCTCTTCAAACTTGGCCCATGCTCGTCCTGAGGAAATAGATGCCTCTGCCATTCGAAGCCCCTCTTCAAGCGAGCTGGCTTTGCCGCCAGCCACAATCATTTCGGCCGAAAGGGCTAGTGTCACCTCCATAACATCTTCGGGTCCTTTTCCGTGCAAACAATCTATTGACTCAGCGATTTCAGGCCAATTGCCAATCGCAAACCCGAGCGGTTGGTTCATGTCCGTTAAGAGCGCGACGGTACGTTTTCCGAATTGTTCTCCCAAATCGGTGAGCGTCTGTGCGAGCTTGCGCGCCTGAGTCTCGCTCTGCATAAAGGCACCAGACCCGAATTTTACATCCAACACCAGCGCATCAATTCCTTCGGCTAACTTTTTAGATAAAATGGATGCCGCAATGAATGGGATGAATTCAACGGTAGCCGTAACATCGCGCAGGGCGTAGAGCTTTTTGTCTGCGGGGGCAATGTCGTCCGTTTGCCCAATCATGACCACTCCAATTTCGGCGAGCTGCTGCCGATAGGACGCAATGGACATCTGGGTAGAAAACCCTGGGATGGACTCTAGTTTGTCGAGTGTGCCGCCCGTGTGACCAAGCCCACGCCCAGAAATCATGGGCACTGGAACACCGCAGCTAGCCACGATAGGGGCCAAAATGATTGACATTTTGTCCCCCACTCCGCCTGTTGAGTGCTTGTCTACTTTCCTGCCTGGAATGTCGGAAAGGTCTAGGACACTGCCCGAATGGAGCATGCAGTGTGTCAATCCGACCATTTCTTCGCCATTCATTCCGTTGAGATACGAAGCCATGAGGAATGCCGCTGCCTGATAGTCGGGGATGTCGCCCGAGGTGACTCCATCTACAAAACCAGCAATCTCAGTGCGAGTCAGATTACCACCGTCTCGCTTTTTGAGGATCAGGTCAATTGGATTGAGGGAGGGCCGTGCGGTCATGGATTCTAACAGGACAATTTTTGCTCAAAGTAAGAAATAATGGTGTGGATGACGTTTCTACGAGTCGTAACCATAAAAAAAGGGTGGGCCGCACATGAATATGTGCGGCCCACCCTAAAAGCCTTTAGCTGTCAGACCTAGCCCGGAATACACATGTATGAGCGTTCCGTGATTCTGTTCTGTTCGGCTAATTCGAGCAGCGTACTACTCAGCAGCAGCTTCTTCTTCTGTCGCTGCAGCTTTCGAGCCGTACCGACGCTTAAATTTCTCTACACGACCAGCTGTATCAACAAACTGACGTTTTCCCGTGTAAAACGGATGATTCGTCGAGTCTACCTCTGATGAGTAGGCATCGCCTGACATCGTCGAGCGGGTCACGAAAGTAGTTCCGTCAGCCAAGCTCACGGTCAACGGATGGTAATTTGGATGGATATCCTTTTTCATAATCTTACGCCGCTGTGGTGCGGGGTGGAGTGTCAGTCAATCTTCAACATACGGGGAGCCTAGAAATATACGACAAGAATCAATTCATATCAACGTTTGCAAAGGATTCACATTACGCGACTCCCCCTGTTTACGAGACTTCCCATGTTTCGCCTTCAGATAGGAGTTTTTCTAACGAGCCCTTTCCTGAGCGTTCAATCACTGACTGCACCTGCTTGTGCAGCAAGTCGTCGTAGCTCGGACGGTCTTCGCGGTAAAAAACACCAAATGGCTGAGGCAAGTCGGGGCGCCAGTACACGCGAGCCATAATTCCTGCTAGGTCCCGCGACGTTTCGTCGTAAACCAAGCAGTCGTCAATCCCGAAATTCCCGTTCTCTAAGTCGATGGACTCCAAACTGAACCCATTGAGGCGTAGTCCTTTCGTTCCACCAGCATAAGTCAGCGGCTTCTTGTGTTCGAAGAAAATGGCACGATCGGATTTAGTTTCTTTCTCTGTGAACTGGAAGAAAGCACCGTCATTGAAGATGTTACAGTTTTGGTACACTTCAACAAACCCCGTTCCCCGATAGTCGTGGGCCCGTTTCAGGATTTCTTTCATGTGCTTCGGGTCCCTGTCCATCGTACGTGCAGCAAACGAAGCTTCAGCGCCCAAAACCAAAGCGATTGGATTGAACGGATGGTCCAAACTTCCAAACGGCGTTGATTTCGTCACTTTTCCAATCTCAGACGTCGGGCTGTACTGACCTTTGGTCAAGCCGTAAATCTGATTATTGAACATAATAATCTGCACATTCACATTACGGCGCATGATGTGAATGATGTGGTTACCGCCAATGGAAAGGCTATCCCCATCGCCTGTAATCATCCAGACATCCAAATCTGGACGTGCAGATTTTAGACCTGTAACGATAGTTGGAGCGCGGCCGTGAATGGAGTGCATTCCATAGGTGTTCATGTAGTACGGAAACCGGCTAGAACAGCCAATCCCGGAAACAAACACCACTTTTTCTCGCGGTACACCGAGTTCTGGCATCAACCGCTGCACGGTTGCGAGAATGGCATAGTCTCCACATCCCGGACACCAACGGACATCCTGGTCTGAGGAAAAATCGGCCCGGGTGGCCTTGCTTGCGCCATCCCCACCTGCGGGCCCCTGAGGTCCCTCTGGTTTCGCCGTTGGCGGTCCCTTAGGCTTCATACCCGGAGGTAATTTAGATGCACTAGGAGGTTTCGCCCCTTTGGGCTTCATTCCAGGGGGAAGCGTAGGCTTGCGACCATTATTGGGTTTTGAATCTGGGTTTTTATCGGACATAGTAAAATCCTACTTATTCAGGTTCGGCAGTATTAACCGACCATTTCAGAAATTTTTGCGGCGATCTCAGATGGTCCAAATGGGCGACCTTGAATCTTATTCAAGGCTTCAAATGGAAGTAAATACTCGCTACGAAGTACTTTCACCAACTGACCATTATTCATTTCTGGGACTAGGTATTGAGAAAACTGACTCAATACGGCTCCTAGATCAGAAGGCAGCGGGTTCACAAATCGAAGATGAATGCTCGCGACTTTTTTGCCGGCCTCATTTGCTCGAGTAACGCCGGCTTCAATAGCACCTTTGGTCGATCCCCATCCAACTACGAGTAAGTCGGCGGTTGGGTCACCAAAGATTTTAATCGGAGCAATTTCAGCCTGTATGCGCTGAATTTTTTCAGCACGGATTTTGATCATGAGCTCATGGTTCTGGGCGTCGTACGACACGTTGCCCGATCCATTATGCTTTTCTAGACCACCAACGCGGTGTTCCAGCCCAGCCGTTCCCGGCTTCGCCCAAGGGCGAGCCATCGTTGTTTCGTCGCGCAGGTAGGGCCAAAACACCGGTTCATCATCCACTACATGATTTGGCTTATCGGCAAACTTAACATTAAATGGCTTGAGGTCTTCCGGATTTGGAATGAGCCAAGGCTCCGACCCATTCGCCAAATACCCATCAGAGAGCAACACAACGGGCGTCATGTATTTAACTGCAATGCGACAGACTTCGTAAGCCACTTCAAAACAATCGCCGGGGGTGCTAGCAGCAATAACCGGCATCGGGGCGTCTCCGTTTCTGCCATAAAGCGCTTGCAACAAGTCCGACTGTTCGGTCTTGGTAGGAAGACCGGTCGATGGCCCCCCTCGCTGAACGTTGATGATGACCAAGGGAAGTTCAATGATATGAGCAAGCCCCATGGCTTCGCCTTTCAGCGCGATACCAGGTCCAGAAGTCCCTGTAATGGCCAATGAACCTCCAAACGCAGCCCCAATCGCGGTACCAATGGCGGCAATCTCATCTTCTGCCTGAATCGTTACAATCCCATGGTTTTTGTACCGACTCAGCGTGTGCAGGATGTCTGAAGCAGGAGTAATGGGGTACGATCCGTACACCACTTGAAGGCCACTTTTATTGGCCGCAGCTACAATGCCCATGGCCAATGCCTGAACGCCCATAATGGCGCGGTAGCGACCTGGCTTTAATTTGGCAGGTGTTACTTCATAGCGAGTTACAAACTGCTCGGTGGTTTCGCCAAAGTGATATCCTTTTTTGAGCAACTCAAGGTTGGCATCTCGGATATCTGGCTTTTTGGCAAACTTAGCCGCCACCCATTTCTGGGCCGGCTCCACCGGCCGAGAGTACAGCCACAAGGCAAGCCCCAAGGCGAACATGTTTTTAGACCGGTCAATCTCCTTTTGATTGAGACCTGTGTCTTTCAACGTTTCGCGAGTGAGGCGGGTCAATTCCACTTGAATCACGCGGTATTTGTCCAGCGATCCATCCTCAAGCGGATTGGAATTCATGTTCGCCAGATCAAAATTGCGCTTTTCAAACGCATTGCTGTTCACCAAAATAGTGCCACCAATACGGACGCGCTCCACGTTCACCTTCAAAGCCGCGGGATTCATGGCAACGAGTAAGTCTACTTCGTCGCCCGGAGTCCGAATATCAATAGAGCCAAAGTGAAGCTGAAAACCGCTTACGCCGTAGGTCGTACCGACGGGTGCGCGAATTTCGGCAGGGAAGTCAGGTAACGTCGCCAGGTCGTTCATGGCGTACGCAGTCGCAAGAGTGAACTGCGTTCCGGTGAGCTGCATACCGTCTCCAGAGTCCCCGGCAAAGAGCACGGTGGCTTCGGGCAGCGTCTCGACAGGTTTAAGGGCCATCTATGTCGTACTGTTAAAGGTAGAAGAGGCTGTGTCGAACAGGTCACTTCAAATGTAGCCCATTTTTCTTTCTCTTGCGAAGTAAAGAGTTGAATTCTTTCTCGTGGCGTGTATTTTGAGGCAGACCGATGAACAGAACAATTGTATGATTCCTTACCAAGCCATCACTCGAGATATCAAAGTCACCGTTCGGCCTGTCTATTTAGATGGACAATCCGACGTGCTTAACAAACGATTCGTTTTTGGATATTTCGTTCGAATCCAAAACCACAGCGTGGAAGACATTCAATTGCTTCGCCGGCACTGGTTTATTACCGATTCCAATGGCCAAATTCAGGAAGTCGAGGGAGAGGGTGTGATTGGCAAGCAGCCCATTATTAGCCCGGGCGAATCACACGAATACAACAGCTACTGCGTCCTCGAAACCTTTGTAGGGTATATGGAAGGGACCTATACCATGGAACGGACCCATGGAGAGCGGTTCAAAGTCGAGATTCCACGCTTCGATTTGAAAGCGGGCGTCAACTAGATCATTTCTACGATAATCACGCACCCTTCGGTTTTCAACTCGATTTGCTGCGCTTCTGTAAGCAGCTCGTAGGACAAGATGGCCGGCGGAAGAATCTCCTTTGGCGTATTCATGTGAAATAGCGTATCCGCTACCACGTGCCAATCTTCTGCCGTTAAATGCACCGCCGCGCGTCCGTCCGCTTCAACCATGGGCGCAAAACCTAGGACTCGGTTAAGGTGGTTCACTCCTTGTTTCTGGTGAAGATTTGGATCGATGTTCATAAGGCTATTTCGTAGATTGCAAATTCAAACGCGAAGTCCATTTATAGCCTTTCGCATTAAAAGATCCACTCTTCACTCGATCCATGAAACAGTACCTCGATCTCCTTCGACACGTAAAAGAAAACGGTCTAAAAAAAGAAGATCGAACAGGGACGGGCACGTTATCCGCTTTCGGTTACCAAATGCGGTTTGATCTGCAAGAGGGATTTCCGTTGGTCACCAGCAAAAAGGTGTATTTTAGAGGCTTAGCCGTTGAAATGTTATGGTTTCTGCAGGGTGGAACGAACACCAAGTTCTTGGTGGATAACAAGGTTCACATCTGGGATGCGTGGGCCGACGACGGGGGAAATCTAGGACCCATTTATGGAAAACAGTGGGTACGATGGGCTGGAAAAAATGGTACTGAAATCAATCAGATCGAGCGGGTCATTGAAGGGATCAAGCATAACCCTGATTCCCGCAGGCACATTGTTAACGCGTGGAATGTATCTGATTTGGATGATATGGCGCTTCCGCCGTGTCACATGTTTTACCAATTCTGGGTTGGAAACGGACGGCTGAGCTGCAATCTATATGTTCGGTCGAACGATTTATTCCTCGGAGCGCCGTTCAACATTGCGGAATATGCCCTCCCTACTCACATGGTGGCACAGCAGTGCGGTCTGGAGGTCGGGGATTTGGTTTATACCATTGGCGATGCGCATGTGTATTTGAACCATCTGGACCAAATAGATGAGCAACTTTCGCGCTCTACTTTTCCGCTCCCAACGCTCCGAATAAAGCGGAAGCCAGATTCAATTTTTGACTACGAGTACGAAGATTTCGAGTTGGTTAATTATCAATTTCATCCCAGCATAAAAGCACCGGTGGCTGTCTAATGAAGCGACCAGAGCTCGTCATAATTTCCGCCGTTGGCGCGAAGACCCGAGTTATTGGCCATGGCATGGATTTGCCCTGGCATATTCCCGACGATCTGAAACGGTTCAAAGCCCTGACGTCCGGATATCCGGTCTTGATGGGTAAAACCACCTTCGACTCGCTCGTTCACCAATTGGGAAAACCACTCCCTGGGCGGCGTAACATCGTTTTATCTCACCAGGATGTCACATATCCTGAATGGGATTTGGTTGAAGTATACCCTTCCATTGAATCGGCCATGGAACCCCTCAGAAACGAAGAGCGCATTTTCATCACGGGAGGAGCCACCATTTATGCGGCGTTTCTTGATCGCGCTGATCGCCTTGAATTGACGTTGGTAGACGGCGATTACGAGGGAGACGTGTTCTTTCCGGCTTACGAGCATCTGGTTGGAACGGTCTATAAAGAGACCGCACGTGATAAGCGTGATGGCTTTGCCTTTGTAACCTACGAGCGTATCTAATATCCTCTTCCGGTCGTCGTTTTATTTCGCCGTTAGTCGAGACCGAGACGCATTTTGTCTCATTCTGTTCGGGCTGAAGTGTTTTGTGCCGTTGTTTCCCAGCAGAGAAACAACACCCCGCGCATCGAGCGCACGAAACAAACCAATCCGAATCAGAATGAAAAAGCTTTTTAATTTCTTTCTTCCTGTATTTCTGGCAGTGGCCGTAGTGGGCTGCGACGGAAATGACAACTCCAGCGACAACGATGCACCCTCGTTAAACATCGTTGAAACGGCTGTATCTGCTGGTACTTTTCAGACACTCGTGGCGGCCGTTAGCGCTGCCGATCTAGTCAGTGTTCTAGAAGGTCCAGGACCTTTCACCGTATTTGCACCGACCGATGCCGCCTTCGCCACGCTCCCAGCTGGCACGGTAGAATCCCTCTTGCTCCCTGAAAACAAGGATACGCTCATTTCGATTTTGACCTACCACGTAGTATCCGGCAAGGTACTAGCGGAGCAGGTTGTCGGACTGACCACTGCAGCGACCGTGCAGGGAAGCACCGTGAACATATCAGTAGTTGACGGAGCCGTGTACATCAATGATGCGACAGTCGTCCAAACGGACATCGAGGCTTCAAATGGCGTTATCCACGTCATCAACAAGGTGTTGCTTCCGCAAGCCAACTAAGCCGACTTTGGTATAGAAAAGAGG
>JABMOI010000101.1 GCA_013204185.1 bacterium
GACTTAGAGTTTCTGCATACGGCTATGACGCTATCGCCCAAGGCCAAAATGATCACGGCAGGTAAGCTCGAAAAGCAGATTCTACGAGATGCATTTGCAGATATGCTCCCTCCCGAAATCGTCAATCGGCAAAAAGAACAGTTCTCCGATGGCGTGGGATACAATTGGATTGATCAACTGAGGGCGCATGCCAACGAAAGAGTAAGCGACGTGGAAATGAGCCGAGCTTCCTTTAGGTTTCCCGTAAATCCACCGGACACGAAAGAAGGATATTTTTACAGAACCATTTTCGAGGAACACTTTCCGTCTGAATCGGCGGCTAGGTGCGTTCCAAGCGGAAAATCAGTGGCGTGCAGTACGCCTGAAGCCCTTGCTTGGGATGCATCATTTGCAAATCAGGCAGACCCTTCAGGAAGGGCCGTGAAAGGAGTCCATACGGAAGCGTATTAGAACAGAAAGGCGCCCTTGACCATGTCCTCCGACGGCTGAACAGCTTTTAGTTCAGTTCTTTCGTCATAAACCACCATTTTGGGGTCCCATACTCATACCCTTCTCGCTCATAGAGATTCCGGGCAGGGTTGTCCGTTCGGACTTCCAGCGTGATTTTAGAGCACCCCATTCCAGCCGCTTCTTCTTCGACTTTGGCCAACATTTTGGTGCCAATGCCCATCCCACGTGCATCTGGATGAACGGCTACATCATGGATCTTTAATACTTTGGTGGCTGTGAACGTAGAGAACCCAATAAAGCAGGTTACGATTCCTAGTGCCTTATCACCCAGGTGGGCGATAAACGTCATCGTGGTGGGGATTTTTTTCATTTCCTCAATCATATCCACCCGAACGTCCTCATGAAGGGCCTCGTCTTGGCCCATCGGATCCCGGGCAAACATATCTACAATCTTAACAATATCACTCGCGTGTTTAGGGTTATGCAGGTCTGCCCGAATAATTGAGATCTCGTTTTTAACTTCTGATGCAGAAATCATATTATGCACTAATTATAAATAATATTATTACACAATAAGCTTTTAATATGTTAATTGAAAGAATAAGATTAGATTTTAAAGCGAATAGACCGTTTTAAATGCCGTTTTGAGGGCACATAGGAAGAAGAGGACACGCTTCGCATTGGGGCTTTTTCGCATCGCAGATTGCCCTCCCGTGCAAGACAATTGCATGAGCAGCGAAGATCCATTCCGATTGGGGAACGGCCTTCATTAGGTCTTTTTCAACCTTGGCAGGGTCTGTTTGCTTCGTCAGGCCGAGTCTAAACGCGAGGCGCTTAACATGTGTGTCCACAACAACACCTTCGGCTAGTCCAAAGTGAGTACCGAGCACTACGTTTGCCGTTTTGCGAGCAACACCGGGTAATTTCAACAGGTCCTCCATTCGCGGTGGAACCTCCCCTTGGTATTCCTGCACAATCATGTTTGCGGCGCTAATTACATTTTTGGCCTTGTTACGGAAAAAGCCGGTCGATCGGATTTCGTCTTGAAATACTTCGAGCTCGGCGTCAGCAAAATCAAACACCGTTTTATACTTTTTGAACAAGGACGAAGTAACCCTATTCACGTTGACATCCGTTGTCTGAGCAGACATAATGGTAGCAAAGAGCAGTTCGTGAGCCTGGGAGTACTCTAGCGCGCACGTGGCATCTGGATACTCTTCATGCAATAGACGAAGAATGTTTTGTAGTCTATCAGGCATATTGAGTAGGTTAGTGCTTGACGATAAACAGTGGCGAAGCGTCCAATTTACGGATTCTTGAGAGTCGAACCTTCCCCTTCAGAAAGGGTTTATCGAGCACAATAGACTGATCTCAGAGAAACATGCACACAGACCTTGCTGAAAAACTGGCTCGCCTGACCACCCAACCGGGTGTGTATCAGCACAAGGATGAGCAGGGCAAGGTGTTGTATGTCGGTAAGGCAAAAAATCTCAAAGCCCGCGTCAATTCCTATTTCCACGATAGTCGAAATCGGGAAGGTCGCCTGAAAATCCTTGTCTCTAAGATTTGGGACGTAGAAGTCATTGTCACGGATACCGAGGCTGAGGCCTTGTTGCTCGAAAACAACCTCATCAAAAGCCTCCGCCCGCGGTACAATATTAACCTCCGCGACGACAAAACGTATCCCTACATCTGCGTTAAGAACGAGCCTTTCCCACGCGTCTTCCCCACTCGCCAACCTCGAAAAGACGGATCAAAGTACTTTGGCCCGTACACCGACGTGCGCAGCATGCGCGTGATGCTTGACACGATCAAGTCCATTTTCCGGCTTCGAACCTGCTCGTTAAACCTTGCTCCCGAGCCCATTCGCGCCAAAAAGTATGAGGTATGCTTACAATACCACATCAAAAAGTGTGATGCGCCGTGCGTTGGCCTCCAATCAAAGGAGAGCTATGCATCGACCATAAAACAGGTCGAGCAGCTTTTAAATGGCAAATCCAGTACGCTCATTTCTCTGTTGAAAGATGAAATGAACCGGTTTGCAAAAGCTATGCAATTCGAGGAGGCAGCCAAACTTCGGGATCAAATCAATGCGCTGGAGAAATACTCTCAACGTCAAAGAGTGGTGGCTGGAGACTTAGCTGACCGAGACCTTTTTGCCCTGCATGTAGACCGTGAATTAAACGCTGCGTGCGGCATTGCCTTCCAGATGAGAGATGGCAAAATTGTAGGCCGCCGAACCCAATATCTTACGCGAATTGAGGAAGCCCCCGAGGAAGAACTGATGCAAATTGTGGTTGAGCGCTACTACGCAGAATCGACCTTCTTTCCTGAAGAAGTGGTCCTCTCTATTGCCCTGCAAGATCCGGGACCTGTTGAAGAGCTACTTCGGGAAAATCGCGGCAAAAAGGTCACGTTCCTCGTCCCTCAACGCGGTGACAAGGCAGGCCTTATTGGTATTGTCGAAAAGAACGCGGAACTCATGCTGGAGGAATATCGCGTTGCTAAACAGAAAAAGAATGAAGGCAAAGTCCCACACTCTGTAACTAAACTCAAAGCGGATCTCGCTCTTCCTCGACTGCCTCTTCGAATTGAGTGCTTTGATATTTCGCACCTCGGTGGCACGGATGTGGTAGCCTCCTGCGTTGTATTTGTTGACGGCATTCCCAAAAAATCGGAGTACCGGACGTTCCATGTTAAAACAGTAGGCGGAGGTAAATCGGACGATTTTCAATCCATGCGAGAAGTCGTGGCTCGCAGATACGCTAAAGTGGTCCAAGAAAACGGCCCGTGGCCCGATTTAGTTGTGATTGACGGAGGTAAAGGCCAGCTATCTAGCGCCGTTTTTGCTCTCGACGAAGTTGAAGCGTACGGTAAGTTTCCGGTGGTTGGGCTAGCCAAGCGCTTAGAGGAGGTTTTCTTCCCGGGCGATACGCAGTCGGTATTTGTGGCCAAGGACAGTGCTTCCCTGCAGTTGCTACAACGCATACGAAATGAAGCCCATCGATTTGCCGTCACCTTTCAGCGCAAACAGCGCACAAAGAGTACCCTACACACCGAACTCGAACAAATCGAAGGAATCGGTCCGAAGACGGCGAAGAAGCTCCTTCGGGTATTTGGTTCAGTTAAACGAGTCAAAGAAGCGTCGGAGGAGGATCTAACGAAGGAAATCGGATCCCACCTCGCTCGAAAAGTCGCGACTCACTTTACCACCCGGTAGCGCACATATTGAATTTGAATTAGATTGATCCCTATGCCCAATCCGTACCTCACACCAGAGCTCTTTTCCTTTCTTACTGAACTTAAATCAAACAATGATCGAGACTGGTTTAATGACAACAAGAGTCGGTATGAGCAAGTCGTTAAAGAGCCATTGCTCGACCTCATTGCTGATTTCAGTCCATTCTTGGCAGAAATAAGCCCCCATTTCCGAGCGATTCCGAGTGGGAACGGAGGTTCACTTTTTCGCATCTACCGGGATGTGAGGTTTTCCAAGAATAAGGACCCATACAAAACTCATGCTGCGATCCACTTTCGCCACTCATTAGGCAAAGATGCACATGCTCCTGGGTATTATTTGCATGTGGAACCAGGAAACGTCTTTATTGGAATGGGCATCTGGAATCCAGGGAGCGACGCCTTGCGTCAGGTTCGACTTGCTATTGATTCAAATCCTGATGAATGGGAAGCCATCCTCCAATCGCCCGAATTCAGTCAGACGTACGAGCTGAAGGGAGAATCGCTGAAGCGCCCACCTAAAGGATTTGATCCAGAACATCCTTGTATTGAAGACTTGAAGCGCAAAGACTTCTTTGGACTCGCCCAATTAGATGAAGAGGAAGCCTATCGTCCAGATCTTCTTCCATTCTTATCGATGACATGGAGGTCTGGTTCGCCATTCATGCGTTTCATCTCGAAAGCTTTGGAAGTCTCTTTTTGACTCCTGTCGTTTAATCCAATTGAAATCAAATTATCTGGGGGTGGCTGTCAAGTGGCTCCTAGAAGAGGGCACTCGCCAATGAAACAAGTACTCGCTATACCTACCGAAGGAAATCCTGCTCCTGACTTTTCAGGTCCTACTCAAGATGGCACCACAATTTCCTTGAAGGACTACCACGGTAAACGGCTTGCCATTTACTTTTACCCACGGGACAATACGCCTGTTTGCACGGTCCAGGCTTGTAATCTTCGGGACAATTTTGACATCTTAGAAAAGGCTGGAGTCGCCATTGTTGGCGTGTCAGACGACCCTGTGGAAAAGCACAAGGGTTTTGCCAACAAACACACCTTGAACTTTCCGTTGATTGCCGATACAGACCACCAAATGATGAAGGCTTATGGAACCTATGGAGAGAAGGTTCTCTTCGGTCGTAAGTTCATGGGCACCAAGAGAATGACCTTCCTCATTGATGAAAATGGTTTGCTCATAAAGGTCATTTCCAAGCCAAAATCAAGCAAACACGCTCAGGAGATTCTAAAAGGCTTCGGTTTGTAAGATTGTCGGCTCAGGGCATTTTTTGGGCGATTCTCATTCCGCACGTATCAATAAAAGGACTGGATTACCTGTGTTACCAAAAAATAAAGTGATGTTTTTTTTTCCACATTTAGTCTGTTGATAAGAAGTGCTTGGAGTGGATAAATACCCCTCGTTTTGGGTTGGCAAAAGGGTCAAATTCTGCCTACCATAGAATTACAAGAATGTACCCACTCACGCGATTTTTTGACTTGCACTTGATTCATGGATAGACCACTCGAAAGGTCATGGCTTCAACAGAAAAATGAGCTTGCAAAAGAAGTGCCGGCTCAGCAATTTCAAACGTGGCTAAAGCCTGTTCAATTTGTTTCTAGTATGGAGGCCGGCAAGGCCCCCCATTTAACGTTAAGTGTTCCTTCGGAATTTCACCGGGATTGGGTTGATCGTGAGTTCGGCTCATTGATCCAGGCTTCTGTTGAGAGGAGCGCAGGAGTCGGGGCTTCTTATAGCTTTATTGTTGCCGCTCAAAAACGTGACGAAGTCGCAGAGCTTGCAACAACCGCAGCGAATGTTGAGCAAGCGAAGCGTTACGGCGTTCAAGAAAGTGACCATCCCTTCGGGTCGAACTCGGGCGTTTCAAAGGAAATGTCTCGAGCATCATCTGCTCGAACCAGCGGAGATCATACAGAAGCGAGAGCAAAGGCTGGCTCTCATTCCACCTCACATTCCGCCTCTCATTCCGCCTCTCATTCCACCTCTCAGACTAGACTTGGAAATGGTCCACGGCAAGAAGTAGGACCCGCGAAAGGACCCGGCTTTAGGATTCGACCTGAAACCGTTCCCGGATCCCTTCCGAACACGCTGAATCCCAAATACACGTTTGATACGTTTATTGAAGCAGATTGTAACCGCCTGGCTCGTAGCGCGGGGGTTGCCGTTTCTAATCGTCCGGGTGAAACGAGTTTTAATCCGTTTTTGATTTATGGCAAAGTTGGTCTTGGGAAAACACATTTAGCCCATGCAATTGGAAATACCATCGTGGAGCAACATCCGCGTGCTCAGGTCCTTTACCTGACAAGCGAGGCCTTTACCAATTGTTTTGTGCACGCCATTCAAAACAACACATTGGGTGATTTTACTCATTCGTTCCGGCAAATTGATGTCCTCATTGTAGACGACATTCAATTTTTCGGCGGTAAAGAAAAAACGCAGGAACAGTTTTTCCACTTGTTTAACGACCTACACCAGCGCGGTAAACAAATTATTCTTTGCGCTGATCGCAGTCCTGCAGAAATCGCAGGAATCGAAGAGCGGCTTCTTTCCCGTTTCAGATGGGGTCTTTCTGCAGACGTGCAGCCGCCTGATCTAGAAACCAGGACAGCCATTTTGAGAAAACACGCCCTGAGTAGCGGTCTTGACCTTTCTGGCGAAGTGATTGATTATATCGCTTATAACGTCAAGGACAATATCCGGCTTTTGGAAGGCGCCTTTAATCGCCTGCTTGCAACACAGCAAATAACCCGAAAACCGGTCGATCTGGCTTTTGTCCAAGAGGCGCTTCAAGATCTGATTGATAATCGCACCAGAAAAAGTATTTCGGCATCCCAGATTCGAGATATTGTTGCGGAATATTATGCGATGAGTCCAGAGCTCTTGATTGGAAAAAGCCGGAAACGCCCCATCGTTGATGCAAGGCAGGTTGCGATGCATTTCTGCAAGCTTATGACGCAGCACTCGCTAGAAGCGATCGGACGTAGGTTCGGAGGCCGAGATCATTCCACGGTGATTCATGCATGCAAAGCCATTCAAGCTAGAATTGACACCGATCCTAGGTTTGTTGAAGACTTAGGCCGAATCGACCAGATCTTGAAAAATAGAGTTTTGCACAGCTAGACCAAGCGCAGGTATTTAGATTATGAGCGACTCCAAAGCTCCCATAGGTTCAGTAGGCTGGTTTGACCTCACAGTTGAAAACGCTGACGATTGCCGTGACTTTTACAAAGCGGTAGTGGGTTGGAAGTCTGCTGATTTAAGCATGGGTGACTATTCCGATTATGTCATGTCCACGCCGAAGAGGACAAGCCTGTAGCCGGTGTGTGTCATGCACGTGGAGGAAATTCAGGCCTACCACCTCAATGGCTCATGTATGTGAATGTCGAAAACATGGATGCTTCGCTTGAGGCCTGTACCGAGCAAGGTGGTAACATCGTTTCACCGGTTCGAATCGTGAAAGGACACGGGAAATACGGAGTTATTCAGGATCCTGCAGGAGCCGTTCTTGCATTGTTTGAACAAGAATAGCAAAACTCCCCCTCAGTCCTAGCTATCGAATCCTGATATAAGTAACGGTTGAAGCTGAAAAAGAGGTAGGACGTACTCGATCGTCATTTGCAAGCCCTGCTTCCGCGTCGAATATGAGGGTGTCGCGTCGGGTCATATCTACAATCCCAAATAAAGTTAAACCGCGAAGTGGGCCCGTTGTAAAGCCGCTCAAATCTAGCTGTTCAGGAAATACAGAGGATTCCCTAACCCAATAAATATTGGTTAGCGGAAAAACTTGGCCTTCCACGCTCACCTTCCAATCCGCAGTTCCGTCACTATTAAAAGTGAAGAGTTGTTCATCATCCTCATCGGAAACTGCAACCCAATCCCCTATTAGAGATTCCGGACTGGACTCAATGAGTTGGGATAAGGTGAAATTAATTCGATCCTGACGCTCAATCTGAGTGCCCAAAATGAGAGGCTGAATAGATCGCCCCCACCAGGAAGAAGGAGAAACCAGATGTGACACATTCACTTGTGTACCCTTTGTGTCGCGAACCAACGAATACGTAGTCAAGGTGGTCTTAGAGTCGGAAACGCTTTGAAACGCGAACTGCTTCAAGTCTTGAAATCCGACCAATTCCACAGAGACGGCCTGACCATCCTCTGGATAAGTAACTTGGTATTGGTTTCCAGCCTTTTCATCACCCTCGACTTGTGTTTCGATGGAGCTTGCATCAACAAAATACGAACTCACATTTGATGCTTGGGTTAGTACGCGAAATGTCGTTGCAGCGCTCCGCGATACATGAAAACTGGTCGACACGGTCGAGGTAGGTTTGAATATCCCGATGCTTATAAAGCCGGTAATAGAAATCATACCGGCTATCAGCCCTATTCGAAGTCGTGTCATGATTTCAACCCTTTTTGTTCAAGCGGCGCCCATTTGAATCATTTTTGCAAAAAGTGACTCCATTTACTCAATTATACCATCTTTCATCAACAAGAACTGCATTGAGTACGTTGGAATCAAGGAAGATGGTACGTATTATCGACGTTGCTTATGTACCCGGAATTTAGTGGCTTGGCAAATTCATTCCGGTAGTGAGTTTCGCGATCTTTTCCTGTTCGTTTTTGCACTTCATCCTTCATGGGTCTGTTCAATTTTTCCACTGATGTAGCCATTGATTTAGGCACTGCAAACACTTTGATTTATATCAAAGGAAGAGGCATTGTGCTTAATGAACCTTCTATCGTTGCTTTAAATAGATCAACTCGCAAGGTGATTGCAGTTGGGCATGAAGCTCAACAGATGCACGAGCGAACCCACAGGGAAATCGAAACCATCAGGCCGTTGAAAGACGGTGTGATTGCAGACTTTGAAGTAGCTGAACAGCTCATTCGCCAATTGATTCGAAAAGTCCAAACAAATTGGCTTTCAGCAATTCGCCGTATGGTGGTCTGCGTTCCTAGCGGAATTACTGAGGTTGAGAAACGAGCTGTAAGAGACTCGGCTGAACATGCCGGTGCCCGCCAAGTCTATTTGATCGACGAACCTATGGCTGCTGCCATTGGGATTGGTCTAAATGTTGCAGAACCTGTTGGCAACATGATTGTCGACATCGGGGGAGGAACTACCGAAATTGCTGTGATCGCCCTTTCTGGAATTGTGATCGATGAATCCATTCGCGTTGGCGGCGACGAACTAGACAATGCCATCGTTCAGTATTTCAAGCGAAACCACAACCTTCTGATTGGCCATCGTACCGCCGAGCGAATCAAGAAAGAAGTTGGAAGCGCTATTGAGCTTGATCCCGAACTGGAGCTTTCTGTTAAAGGCCGAGATTTGGTAAGTGGCATTCCAAAAATCCGCACCATTTCCTCTGAAGATGTGCGCGAAGCACTGCGCGAACCAGTAGGACAAATTGCCGCAGCCGTAATACGCTGTCTAGAACGAACGCCTCCAGAACTTGGGGCCGATATCCTAGAAAGAGGGATCATGTTGACCGGCGGTGGGGCTATGCTGAAAGGTCTCGATTCCATGATACGAGGCCGCGTTGACCTCCCTGTTTATGTCGCGGAAGACCCTTTGACTGCAGTCGTTAGAGGCACGGGTTCCGTTCTTGAAGACATTGACGGATACGAAAAGGTCCTTAGCTAGTCAGAACCTGCGTTTTCTGGTTTTCAACAGGTTATACACTTTCGCTTTCGGCGCATTTTGGGGCCGGAAAGTTTACGATTCGTACTTCCATCACACCAGAATTTATGCAAGTGCATTATTTACAAGCACTTACAACCCTTCCCCATCTGAGCCTATCGCCGTTTTTGATATCATAAAGCTGGTTTCCAGTCTTTTCCACACGGTATCAACAAAAACGAGTTGAAATTAAAACCTGCCGTTCGAGTACAAAAAGCAGGATTTTAAATGATCGTTCACGAGTCCAACTGCCTGCAAATAGGCATATACGATGGTAGGGCCTACAAACTTGAAGCCCCTCCTTTTTAGATCCTTACTGATTCGCTGCGACAAGTCTGTTTGAGCTGGAATATCAGAAAGTGACTCGAAGGAATTTAAGATGGGCGACCCGCCTACAAAATCCCACAAGTAAGTCGAAAACGTTCCCGCCTCATGCTGCACCTCTTGGAACGCCCGTGCATTGGTGACTGCGGATTGGATTTTTAGGCGGTTGCGAATAATGGACGGGTCCAACCGAAGTCGTTCACATTCATCCGGCGTCATAGCGGCCACACGAGCCACATCAAAGTTGTGAAAGGCCCTTCGATAGCCTTCGCGCTTATGCAATATGGTTGACCAACTGAGCCCCGCTTGAGCGCCCTCCAAAATCAACATTTCAAATAATTGCCTGTCGTCGTGGACGGGGACACCCCACTCTTCGTCGTGATATTGAACGTAAAGCGCGTCCGTCCCGCACCACCCACAACGCGGCAAGGAAGAAGAATCAATCATTGAATTGAATTGATTTGGGTGAAGCACTTTGGGGTGAAGCACTGTTGGCGGTCATCGAAAAACCACTGGTTCAACCGGCTTAGATGAACCCCGCCGATCCAGAGCTCCTTTTTTGCGTCCCACGACTCAACGGTACCAGAAAGCTGACTTCTACCTGCTTCGGTAATCGCAGCCGTGGGATACGGACTCGAATCATCAAACAACAACGACACGAGTGGCTGTTGTAGCGAAGCCATACGCTTAAGCAGAAGAAAGAAGGATAGGTCCCCCATAAACTGAGGGTCTTCCTGGGCTGATATTCCTTTAAACAACGTAGAAAAAGCCATTGGCTCCCTCCCATTGCTCAATAATTTAAGCGTGTTTCGTTCTACCTCGTTCAGCCCATCATGCAAAGAAGGAAAGCAGGTTGCCCAGCGCTCGATGGTTTCATCTGCAAAGTTGAGTAGTTGTTGACCGCGAAGATCCCACAACGCGGACGGATCTGAATTTCTAAATGCAGACCACAACAGCGCAGCATGTTCAAGCGAAACCGCTGGAGCCGGCTGTCTGTTTTTGAACAGGGCCTGAAGCTCTTCCCCAGTATGGTTGGTTACATAATTGGGCTCGCAAATTACGGATACGTCTTTCTGAAGCAGGTGGAGTTGATCTAGGATCTGCCAAAGTTGTAGCTGATCGTACAGATCATGTTCAAACCAGCAAATAAGTTCGTCCCGCTCCCCCGCTGTTTTGAATACGCGATTTCTAGAATCAAAACGGCCGCGAATATCGCGATCGGATCCCCAACTAAATTGGACAAGTTCAGCGATTCGCCTCTCGCACAACTCTTCAAAGTTTAGACCAGCCGGTACAGCGCCATCGTGCAACACATCGTCCCAAGAAAGGACGTCACCTTCTATGCCCGCATTTCGAATGGCGTAGGCACCGGAGTCTCCATTTGTGATAATGAGTCGATTCACATCACAAACCAAGCAATGGCAAAAAATACCAGTCGCACAACAGCTGTGGCTCCCACTGTGACCCAAATATTTCGATCTAAAACGAGCCCGAAAGAAGACCCAAGCAACGCAGCCATCGAGGTCCATAACACAAAACCAACCGCGTCAAACTGGCCAAAAATAACCCAAAGCACAATGGACAAGAGTAAGGATACCAATAACGCTACGAAATAATGCCGCTTCGAGGTTGTTGCGGCCTCATTACTCGCTGATTCAGGATGAGCCATAGGATGATTTTTGCTTAGGCTGAGTTTAGGGTTCACCAAAAAGGTGGTGATTGGGCAAGATACGAGTTGCAAGTCCAACCGTCGATTGGGGCGGAGGTTGCTTGTAAGATGAACCAGCTTCGGTTAGCTTTCAGTTTCCGATAACTCTACCTCGTACCCACCAGTGAACCGCCGAATTTTTGCCATCCTTGGCGCTTTGATTGTCATTTCTTTTGTTGTTTTCCGGTCCTTTTCGCAAGAAAAGCACATCCTCATCTTTTCTATGACCGAAGGATACCGACACGATTCAATTGAAGATGGAGTCAAAGCTCTTTCAGCTCTAGGACTCGAAAATGGCTTCCTCGTTGACTCAACGGAAAATGCGGCCGAATTCAACGACGCCAATCTCGCCAAATACGACGCGGTTGTTTTTCTGAGCACTACAGGTAATGTGTTGGACAGCACCCAGCAGGTAGCATTTCAGAGATACATTCAGAGTGGCGGCGGATACGTAGGTGTGCATGCTGCGTCTGACACGGAGTACGGTTGGCCGTGGTATGGACAACTGGTCGGGGCCTACTTCGTATCTCATCCAGCCATTCAAGAAGCTAGGCTATTCGTCAGCGACCAACCAGATGAATCCACCGCGCATATTGAGGGCGATTGGATGCACTCCGACGAGTGGTACGATCACCGTTGGATGAGTGACGACCTCAAGCCCTTGCTCTTAATTGATGAAACGTCATATAACCTTGCCAATGGGCGGACACCAGAAGCTAGCCGCCCCGTGTCCTGGAAGCATGAATTTGACGGAGGGAGGGCGTTTTACACGAACCTCGGGCATCGAACAGAAACGTGGACAGATCCCACATTTCTAAAACACCTCACTTCGGGACTTGATTGGGCAATGGAAGGAGGGAAAACTGCACTCCTTTCTCCAAATGAAGCTCAGTTCAACCAAAAAGTCTTAGTTGAAAATCTCAACCAGCCCATGGAGCTCGCCGTTCTTCCAGATGAGCGTATCCTATTTATCGAACGTGACGGACTGGTTCGTTTGGTCGATTCAAAAACGGGAGAAGCATCTATTGCAGCGGAAATTCCCGTGTTTTCACAAATGGAGGACGGATTACTAGGCTTGACCTTGGATCCCAATTTTGGCACGAATGGATGGATTTACCTGTACTATTCTGCCCCTGGAGAAATTGCAGAGCAACACCTTTCACGTTTTGATTTCGACGGAAGTGCGGTTGACTTGAGTTCTGAGAAGCTCCTTTTAACGGTTCCTGTTCAGCGCGAAGAATGCTGCCATGCAGGGGGCTCACTAGCCTTTGATTCCAAAGGAAATTTGTACGTCTCTGCCGGGGACGATACCAACCCATTCGCCTCGGATGGATTTAGCCCATCCGATGAATTGCCCGGTCGTGCACCTTGGGACGCTCAACGAACGAGCGCCAACTCTAGGGACTACCGCGGAAAAATCTTACGCATCAAGCCACAGGACGATGGAACGTATACCATTCCAGAGGGCAATCTTTTTGCCGATGGTGTAGACGGGCATCCTGAAATTTTTGTAATGGGCAATCGAAATCCCTTTAGAATTTCAATTGATCCAGCTACCGATTGGCTCTACTGGGGAGAAGTCGGACCCGATGCCTCAGACCCGAAAGAAGAGCGAGGACCGGCTGGCCACGATGAAATTAACCAGGCTCGGGAAGCAGGGTTTTTTGGATGGCCGTATTTCGTTGGAAACAACAAGGCATACGTCGATTACGACTTCAAAGCAAAAAAATCAGGAGCGTCTTACAATCCATCCGCGCCTGTAAACGACTCGCCGAACAATACGGGGACCAAGGTACTCCCTCCTGCTCAGCCTGCTTGGATTTGGTACCCTTATGGCGAATCGCCGGAGTTTCCACTATTTGAAACGGGTGGTCGCACCGCCATGGCCGGCCCCGTATACCACGTAAATAATGAGACGGGCTTCCCTGCTTATTTTGAGGGCAAGCTGTTCATTTATGAATGGATGCGCAATAAGATTTTTGTCGTGACCATGAATGAGACGGGAGACTACGAGTATATGGAGTCCTTCATGCCGTCCACAACGTTTAGCCGCCCCATGGACATGACTTTTGGCCCTGATGGGTCTATGTACCTGATTGAATACGGTGCGGCCTGGAACGTTCAAAACAAAGACGCACGCTTGTCAAAAATCTCGTTCCAACCTAGCAACTAAGATGATTATGAAATACAACTCACTTCGTAATTCATTGCGCTGCATAGCCCTCTGGGTTTTTGCATTGTCCGCTTTGTCCGTTGCCGGTTGCAACAAAACAACCGATCAAACGGTAGTTCAAGGTCAGATATCGGTACCAGGTGGCAACATTTTTTACGAAATGTCGAACCCAGATGCAGCAGGAATACCGCTGTTGTTAATACATGGAGGTCCAGGATCGACATCGTGTTACTTCGGACTGTTGGACGATCTTATTACGGACCGACCTGTAATCCGATATGATCAGTTGGGTACTGGTAAATCCGACCGACCGGGAGACCGTTCACGCTGGGTACTTTCTCACTTTGTGGAGGAAATTGAGGCGATTCGTGCTCAACTTGACCTACCTCAGCTACATATACTTGGATCGAGTTGGGGCGGAACGGTTGCGGCTGAATATGGCTTGGAAGGTAATACTGAAGGTTTAGAGTCCATTATTTTTGCCGGCCCCTTGCTGTCCACACCTATCTGGATGGAGGATGCTCAGATTCTGGTCTCGCAAATGCCCGAAGATCTTCAAAACACGATAAGAAAACACGAAGCGGCTGGTACCTACACCGATCCCGACTATATAGCAGCCACTGATTCGTTTTATGCTAGATACCTGTATCATCAACCCAAAAAAGACGTTCCTGAATGCCGGGGAGTGACCGGAAATAGCGACATGTACAACGCAATGTGGGGACCAACCGAGTTCACGGCCACGGGGACATTGCTGGACTATGACAGGAGTGATCGACTGTACGAGCTAACTATGCCCGTCTTGTTGGTTGCCGGCGAATTTGATGAAGCCCGTCCTGAAACGATGCAACGCTTCGCGGGCTATATGCCGGACGCTTCGGTCGAGATTGTACCGGATGCTGGGCACGTTGCCATGGTCGACAAACCCGAAGAATATGCCGCCATCGTGACCCGTTTTCTGGCGCAAATAGAAGCGCGGAAATAGTCCAATTCGCATAAAGAACTGGAGTACCGGAGGGCACGCAGGAGCTGAATGCACCTTGTAAGGGGCGCGCCTACTTACCGTGTGGAGAAATCCAGTCATATCGAACCACCTTTGCGTCACTTGAAAATTCTATGGTCGCCATACCTTTGAGCAGTGTTCAAACACTCCCCTATTGTGTGTATTTCAACCGGTTTTTCCGGATTGGCCATGAGCAATAACATTGATACAACTGCAAATCCTGCCCCCTTAGGGTTAATGGGATTTGGAATGACAACGATCCTCCTCAACCTCCATAATGCCGGCATTTTTGATCTGGGCGCCATGATTCTCTCAATGGGATTATTTTATGGAGGGATGGCTCAGGTAATCACGGGCATCATGGAGTGGAAAAAAGGCAATACATTTGGCACGGTTGCTTTCACGTCTTACGGCTTGTTCTGGTTGAGCTTTGTTGCGCTGATCGTTATGCCAACTCTAGGATGGGCTCCGAAAGCCGAAAATAGCGCCATGGTGGCGTACCTGTTCATGTGGGGCCTGTTCACCGGCGTGATGTTTATCGGTACGCTAAAATTGAACCGTGCTTTACAGCTTGTATTTTTTACGTTGACCCTATTGTTTTTCCTTTTAGCGCTAGGCGACTATTTGGAAAGTCCAACGATTAAGGTCATTGCTGGCTATGAAGGCATTCTTTGCGGGTTTCTCGCTGTATACACGGCGCTAGCGCAAGTGTTAAATGAAGTGTACGATCGGGTACTGCTACCTATTGGGCCGGTTGCCTAGTTGAAGTTCGAAGATGGGATAATTAGGCATTGGGACAGTTGGAAATGGCTCTGACTTGGGCGTAGGTTGTGGTTCTTTGAGCCAACTATTTCCGAAATGATCAAAATTAACCTTTCCCAGAAGCTTGACCTTATTTCAGACTTCTGGGCACCAGGCATCGTTGCCGAGCTCAATGGACAGCAGGTCAAGTTGGGCAAAATAAAGGGCGAGTTCGATTGGCATTTTCACGAGCATGAGGATGAGCTATTCATGGTCATCAAAGGCTCGTTTGATCTTGAATTCCGGGACCGGGTTGTGACCCTAACCGAAGGCGAATTGTGCGTAGTCCCGAAAGGAGTTGAGCACAGACCCGTAGCCAAAGAAGAAGCGCACATACTCCTATTTGAACCTGCGTCAACACTCAATACAGGAAATGTAACGACGGACAAAACGCGGCCAGAATTAAAGTACCTATAAAAACCTCTTTATGCGATCCTCAATTTTTCAAGCCGCCTCGGCGCTCGTCCTCGTTTCATTCTTAGCCGCCTTCAGCCCCAAATCGGTTCAAGACCCGCCATTTTCGGGCACTATTTTTATTGATCCAGACATTATCACGAGTTCTGACCCTACCGCCTTCGAAAGTGTGGTGTATACAGGTCGAGGAGACAGAACAATGTTTGATCGACGCGTTGGGAATTGGATTCAGAATAACGCTTTCCTGTTTCAAGCCACGTTCAATGACGGCCTTTCGGCCGAAGTTCAAGTAAACTCCGAATTCGGGTCTGAAAGCGCAGCCATGGTTGAAGCCTCTCGGTATGCTCTCGAGGTTGGTCGTTTGCCAACAGTTCTGCGCTCCGAAATGCAGACCATGTGGATTCACAAAGGAGTACAACCTTTTGGAGGCGGAAATAACAACATCTTAATTCATACCGGACAATCTGAACTCTACATCCAAGACGGTATTTTGGAAGAAACGTTGGTTCACGAGGCATCGCATACGTCACTTGATCCGACACATGCCGCTTCTTCAGGATGGCTTGCTGCTCAACTGGCTGACCCAGAGTTTATTTCTACCTATGCTCGCGACAATCCTACCCGGGAAGATGTGGCGGAGACATTTCTCACGTATTTGGCAGTCAGGCACAAGGCTGATCGAATTTCCGCCGGCCTCAAACAAACGATTGAACAGGCCATTCCAAATCGTTTAGCTTATTTTGATGGGATCCAGCTAGATCTCTACCCAATGGTCTTGGCCACAGGCCAGGCACGACCTGTTGAGCTGCCGGAGCAAATCAATGTGGATCAAAACCACCCGAATCCTTTTTCGACGATGACCACAATTCCACTCGACTTGAGAACCTCGTCCCACGTTCAGTTGGTAATCACAAACGTACTTGGACAAAGGGTCACGACCCTTGTAAACGATTTTCTAGTCGCCGGCAAACACGATTTTTTATGGGATGGGCGAGATGCCGAAGGGAACTCAGTTCCCAATGGTACTTATGTCTATCAGGTTTCCAGCCCGGAAGCGAACTACGCCAAGAAGATGGTTCGCGTCAACTAAGCAGAAGAATGCCGAAAGGCCTAAAAAACAACCATGATGTACCCGAAATCACTTCGCAACCTAGTAAATGCTTTAAGTATCGCGACTTTGTGTTTGCTGATTCCGGCTGTCGCTTTGGCCCAAAATGGAAAGCAAGAATTCAAGGCAGAAACGGTTGTTTCAGGCCTTGAAAATTTATGGGGCATGGTTTTTCTGCCCAATGGTGACATGTTGGTGACCGAGCGCCCAGGACGGCTTCGCGTCGTTAAAAATGGCGTCTTGCAGGATGCTCCTGTTTCAGGAACTCCCGTGGTTCATTCAAAGGGTCAGGGTGGCCTTTTGGATGTCGCTTTGCATCCGGATTTTGCAACGAACAAAATGGTGTACTTCAGCTATGCTAAGCCGGTTGGAGATAATTCAACGACGGCCATAGCGAGAGGACGGCTAGAAAATAACGCCATAGTCGCCCTGCAGGATATTTTTGTGGCCAATTCGAAAGGCGGTGGGCACTACGGTTCGCGCCTCTTATTTGACAACGATGGGTATTTGTTCTTTTCCGTGGGCGATAGGCAGGCTTCACCTATGAAAGACCGTTTGACTCACCCAGCGCAGGATATCACGAACCATCACGGGACCATTAACCGCATCCATGACGACGGACGGATTCCAACTGACAATCCCTTTGTTAGTCAAAATGGAGCGGAAGCATCCATTTGGAGCTATGGACATCGCAACCCACAAGGGTTGACCATAGACCGGGCCACGGGACGAATTTGGGAAACTGAGCACGGTCCTCAGGGCGGCGATGAACTCAACTTGATTCGCAAAGGCCTTAACTACGGCTGGCCGGTTATTGGCCAAGGCGTAAACTACGGTGGCGCCACGATTCATGAGTCGGACACCCAGAGCGGTATGCAACGTCCGGTCCACTATTGGGTCCCCTCAATTGCAACGGCTGGAGCGCTCTTTTATTCGGGTACAGGACTTCCTGGTTGGACTGGCAACATTTTTGTTGGAGGCCTTGTGGGACAACAAGTTGCGCGTCTTTCTATGAATGGAACAGACGTGTCTTCAGAAGAAACGATCTTTGCCGGGAAGGGACGCATTCGGGACATTGAGCAAGGACCTGACGGAGCCATCTATCTGGGTATTGATGGCGGCACGGGCGATGCATCTATTATCCGACTTTCCGCTAAATAGGAGGTCAGCTACTGCGCAAGAAAGGCAGCCATGGCTTCAACTCCTTGATACCCAACGACTTTTCCCGTGATCTCGCCAGAGGGAGCCAATTTGACCATGGTCGGATAGCCGGCTACTTCAAACCGCTTGGCTAATTCAGGGAAATCGTCCCCATCTACTTTAACCGATATCATATTTTCGGCCGCTTCCACAACGGCGTCGGCCGTATAGACCCATTCTTCCATCGTCTTGCAAGGACCACACCACACCGTTTCGAAATCAATGAACAGTGTTTTGTTCGCATTTCGAGCATCCCGCTCAGCTGCGTCAAAATCGGTTTTGAAGTCTACCACCCGTCCAGAATGAGGCGCTTGTCTGTCTACCGCCAATTGATCGTCGTCTAACAGTTCCTGAGCCCTTGTTACTCCGGGGTCAATGGGCTCCAACCGAACGGTTCTTCCAGTCGGATTGATATTTATTAATCGATAGGCTTTTTCACCGAGCCAAGCGTGCCGCTTCGCGTCTCGGTCTTGTTGAAAGGAATACAACTGATGGACCGAATCTGGTAGTGCTAGAGTCCATTCATCTTCGATGGTAAACAAGCCGTCGATGGTGCTCTCGGAGACGCGAATATGTGCTAGGACGCCGTCCAATTCCACCTGGCCTTGCATCCATCCCTGCCGTGTAAAGCGCAAGGCGTGCTCAGTTTGGGGCTCTCTGAGGTCCTCTACATACCAAAGCGACACAGGGTATGGGTTTAAAACACGTTCTCCTGTTTCCGGATCTTGGACTTCAACCTGCAGAACGGTCTTAAAACTGGACCACATCTTGTACCGAACCTCATTTGGCTCGGTTGAAAGCAGTTCTTCAGACTGACGCTCTCCATCTCGATCTGTATCAATCCAAAGTTGGTCGAAATAGCTCGACGCTGCGCTTCTTGTTAACTCGACGTTGAACTCACCCGTGCCGGGACTGCCCAAGGAAAATGCACCCTTCAGTAGTTCTCCTTCACGTTCAAGTGGCACAGCTTCCGCCTTCGGACTCCATTTCAAGGTTTGTCCGGCGGTCATATCGCCCGGCGAGAGGTGTGCGAGAGTGCCATTAGACACGTCGGGCGGCGTGCTGCATGCAGAAAAGAGTATAAAAAGGAGGCCGAAAGGCAATGGCAGTCTAGATTTCATCGTCAATAGGTCGAGTTTAGATTCGTCATTCAATATAAAGCAACATTGTTTGATGGCAGGGCATTGAAGCCCTTAGATTTTTGTTAACGCGGATAAAAGCATGTATTTCGTTTCTGGTCGCTCGGTTTTGTTTGGTTTATTGGCCTTTTTGGTGGCTTCTGGATGCCAAACCAGTGGAACTGCCCCCTCTCCCACGAATGAGCTCTCTGAATTGGTTCGCCAGGCTTACGAGGGAGAAAGAGCCTTTCAGACAGTAGCCTTCTTGGATCAGCACGTGCGGTGGCCCGGAAACGAAGGGTTCGATGCCTCTATTGCTCACGTGGCCCAGGCCTTGAAAGAAGCAGGCTATGTGGAAGAATCCGTTGCTACTTCGTCCGACCGACTTACGTTTAGGGTTGAAAAGTACCCAATGAACCGGGCAGCATGGCAACCTATTGATGCTAGCCTCCAAATTGAAGGGGATGATGCTCCACTTCTGTCCTTTGAATCCAACCGTAATATGTTGGCCACCAACTCGTATTCAACGCCTGAAGGAGGGGTCCTAGCCCAACTTATTGACGGCAGAGATGGGTCTGAAGAGCAGCTAAAAGCCG
This sequence comes from bacterium, assembly GCA_013204185.1. Taxonomy (GTDB): domain Bacteria; phylum Bacteroidota; class Rhodothermia; order Rhodothermales; family UBA10348; genus UBA10348. The sequence continues at coordinate 19,829 of JABMOI010000101.1, forward strand.
CGAATGTGAGTGGCAAAATTGTCTTGGTGGAAGGTCAAATATCGAGGGCCTTTCAACGAGCCGTCACAGGGTTTGGCGCAGTGGGAATCCTTGCTTATTCCCTCCCAGAGTACCTGCAGCCCGAAAAAAATAAGCACTCTATTCAGTTCAGAAGCATCTCGGTTGATGAAGAGGCCAAGTCTTGGGGAATTGCGCTTTCAAAAAACGCGTTTGACGTATTAAAAGCTGCTCTAGAGGCCGGGCCTGTTTCGCTGCGAGTGACCAGTGAGGTTCACTGGACGCCAGATGCCATCGAACAGACTGTGGTTGCCGATATTCGCGGGGATCTAGTCCCGGACGAACGTTTTGTTTTCAGTGCTCACGTTCAGGAGCCAGGGGCAAACGACAATGCGTCGGGAGTTGGAGCCCAGACCGAAATGGCTCGCGTTGCAGCAGAGTTATTGAGACATGGAAAAATCAACCCAAAGCGGTCCATCACCTTCATTTGGGGTGACGAAATTCGGTCGACGGGTCGCTACGTGTCCCAAGACTCCGTTCGAAAAGAAGGCATTCTTTGGGGGATGTCGTTGGACATGGTCGGAGAAAACACCGAAAAGACAGGCGGGACTTTTTTGATTGAGAAAATGCCAGATCCGTCAGCGATTTGGACTCGCGGCACGGAATCTCACACAGAGTGGGGTGGTCGTCCTCTAGAAAAAAAGGATATGACCCCTCACTATTTTAATGATTTCGTACTGAATCGCGCCCTCGAACAAGCGTCTACAAACGGATGGGTTGTCAAAACCAATCCGTATGAAGGCGGAAGTGACCATGTGCCCTTCCTGCGCAGTGGTATCCCAGGACTACTTTTGTGGCACTTTACAGATCAATTCTACCATACAGACCGTGACCGTATTGAAATGGTCTCTGCAGACGAACTGGAAAACGTCGGTGTAACCGCATTGGTGTCTGGCATCGCTCTCGCATCCGCGGACCGAATCAGTGCTCAAGGGTTTGTGTTGGAGGTTCAGAAAGCAGCTACGGAGCGACTTCGAATGGAATATGCCCTGAGCGCAGAAGCCATTGCAGCGGGAAGCACGGCGGAGGTAGAAACTGACATTCTGGATACGTGGGCAGAGTGGTACGATGCTGCGCTCATCTCGGCGCAGGATATCGAGGTGGGCGGCCCTTCTGCTGAATTGCAACAAGCTATTGAAGATGCCCGTGCGGCCGTATCTGCAATGCGGTCTGAATTAGTGTTTGAATAAACACATTCCTTTCTATTTGAACGTAAAAACGACCTTTATTAGCGACTTACTAAAATCAATTAGCCATGTTTAAACTCCGAAATCTTGCCCTTATTGCAGGGTCCCTCCTCTTTTGTTCGCATACCGCTGCCGCGCAGACCAAGCCTGTTTTCGAAGACGGACAGGCTCAAATTGTAGAAGGATTTAGTGACGAAGCAGCCTGGATACGGGAAGAATTATGGGTTGAAACGGAATTCGATTCCGACGGCGATGGGAAACTAGACCGAGTCCATGTTGCTGTTGTGCGGCAAGCGCAAACCGAAACAGAAGGACTTCACGTTCCTGTGATTTATGGTTCAAGCCCCTACTATTCTGGCACCTCTGGTGCGAGAGAGTATTTGTGGGACGTTCGGCAGGAAGTGGGAGCAACGCCCCCGCCTCGTACGAACCAGCCACCACCTCCCGCGGGACGCAATCAACCCGGAATTTCTGCTGCCTTCGTAGACACATGGGTACCTCGCGGTTTTGCAGTTGTGCACTCTGAATCACCGGGAACGGGGTTGTCTGAAGGATGCCCAACGGTGGGAGCGCCCAACGAGTCACTGGCCCCTAAAGCCGTGATCGATTGGCTAAATGGCCGCGCCAAAGGATACCGGACGGTCGATGGTACTGAGGCCGTAACGGCTGGATGGTCTACCGGCAAAGTTGGGATGACGGGCACGTCGTACAACGGAACGTTGCCATTGGCCGCTGCCACCACTGGCGTTGATGGTCTTGAGGCCATTATCCCCATCGCACCGAACACGTCCTACTGGCACTATTACCGCTCAAACGGGCTCGTGCGTCACCCAGGCGGATGGCTTGGCGAGGACATTGACTTCTTGTACGATTTCATCCACAGCCGCGACTCCGACCGCCGAGAGTACTGCAATGCGACGGTTCGTGATGGCGAGATGGCTGCGGGTAGAGACCGCGCCACCGGCGACTACAACGATTTCTGGGCCGGAAGAGACTACTTGAACGTGACCAAGAACGTGAAAGCTGCCGTTCTCATGGCACATGCATTCAACGACTGGAATGTGGTTCCGGAGCATAGCGTACGCATTGTTGAAGCCTTAAAAGGCCAAGTGCCTGTTCAGCAGTACTACCATCAGGGAGGTCACGGCGGCGAACCCCCACACGTACTTATGAATCGGTGGTTCACGCGCTTCCTGTACGGAATTGAGAATGGAGTAGAGAATGATCCGAAAGCTTGGATTGTTAGAGAAGGAGCAGACAGACAGGAGCCCACTCCCTACGCAGATTATCCAAACCCAAATGCCCGTATGGTCACTCTCTACCCTACCAGCGGAGGCATTGAATCGGGAGGTCTCTCCACTTCGCGTTCGGCTGGAATGCAAGAAAAGGAGACGCTCGAAGACAATGTGTCGTTTTCAGGGCAAGTCTTGGCTAGCGCCGAGCATACCAACCACAGATTGTTGTACACGACCGAGGAACTAACCTCGGACGTCCACCTCTCGGGCACGGCTCAGATTACGATCTCGTTGGCGTCTTCTAAGCCTGCTGCGAACCTCTCTGTTTGGCTCGTTTCATTGCCGTGGACGGAAGGGCGCCGACCGCAGGGAGGCGTCATTACACGTGGCTGGGCGGATCCACAGAACTACAAGTCTTTAACCGAAAGCGAGCCCTTGGTACCCGGCCAGTTTTACAATATGACGTTTAACCTTCAACCGGACGATCAAGTGATTGCCAAAGGTCAAAAAATTGGATTGATGATTATGTCTAGCGACCGAGACTTTACGTTGTGGCCAAAACCTGGCACCGAGCTAACAATTGACCTCGATGCCACGTGGGTCAGTGACGCTGACAACATGCCGCAGATTACGGTAGAAGCAGGCAGTCGGCACGACGGTACGGCAGAGTCCGGGTTCTTTATCCGCTCGGCATCGACCACCAGAATCATTATCTCGCGAACCGATTTTGCACACGTTGAATGGGTAGAGTTTCAGGCGTCCAACGCGGGTATCGACAATTGCCTTTACTCGCTGGCTACTACCGATGTGCTTACGGC
>JABMOI010000102.1 GCA_013204185.1 bacterium
CCCCAATTTGGGGCGCGCCACTTTCTTTTTGATCCCATACGTTGACGTGAGGCCGTTATTCGCCGGCTCTGTCGATTCTGCGAATGCGCATGTCACGTAGCCAAACTTCTCCGTGGTCTCCTTGAAAAGCGATGTGGCCCGTCGAGGTTGTTCCATACGTTGGGTAGCCCACCCACTTTGACGCAGCGACCGCAGCGGCATGGGATTCACTTCCTTTTTCGTATTCCACGACTTTTACGTCGTTGAGCCAATGCTCAACCCACGTTCCGTCTACAACAATACGCGCGGTGTTCCACTCGCCGGCTGGCTTCGTGACAGCCTCAGAAGGGGCTTGGACGTCGTAGTTTGACGCGGCGCTGTTCTTGCCGATCATGCCATCATTAAAGGCAGCATCGTCTAGCAATTGATACTCTGGGCCTGTCATCCACGGGGTTTCGCCAGCCGTTTCGTCGACATGCCACATAACGCCGCTATTGCCGCCCTCAGCCACTTTCCATTCGAACTCAAACTCAAAATTGGTATACGTGTCTTTGGTTACGATGTCCATTCCTTGGCCTGGCGCAGAGGCGAACATGGCGCCATCTTCAATTACCCAGTTAGCAGGCATGGTCTCCTGCTTGTAACCTCTGAATTGGTCCATGTTCGTGCCATCAAAAAGCGTAATCCAATCGTGGGCCATATCCATTCCGTCGTGGTCTGTTTCTGTTTTATCTGCGGATTGACAGCCGGAAAAAAGGGCCAAAACGACTAGAAGAGTCAAATATTTCATCGGGGTGGGTTGTGTGTGTTCAGTTAACATGTTGTGTTTAGCAGACTTGAATCTGCTAAACGTACTCTGGGGTGAGCGTTTCACGGCATCGCTCTAGCAGGTTTTTGGTAGCGGTAATACCGTCTGCTTCGGACAATTCGCTTCCTTCATATTCAATGCCTACATGGCCGCGGTATCCAGCATCCAGCACAATACGCATGATGCGCATGTAGTCTTTGTCTGGCTCGTTGCCATCTTCGTCAAAATTATGACTTTTCGCGCTGACCGCTTTCGCAAACGGCATGAGCTCCTCGATACCTGTGTAGATATCGTACCAGCCCATTTCTTCGCCCATGTTGAAGTTACCAAAATCAGGCAACGTTCCGCAGCGAGGATTATTTACGGTTCGCATGACTTCTGAAAGCCACTTGCCATTGGATGAGATTCCGCCGTGGTTTTCCACGATGACATTTATGTCTGCCTGGGCTCCAAACTCAGTTAAACGACCTAGGCCGTCGGCAGCAAGGTCGCGCTGGGTGTTCCAATCGCCTTCGCTGGAAGCATTGACCCGGATGGAATGGCACCCTAGTTCTTTTGCAATGTCGATCCAGCGATAGTGGTTTTCGACCGCTTCTGTTCTTGCGTTATCATCCGGATCTCCGAGGCGTCCTTCCCCGTCGCACATAATGAGGACGCTCGTAATGCCTTCGTTTGTACAGATGCCTTTCAATTCCTGGATGTAGCGTGGATCACGTGATTCTTCTTTCATAAAGGAGTTCACGTATTCGACGGCAGTAATTCCAAATGCGTCACGCGCAACAACGGGGAACTCAAGGTTCGTTAACTCTTTGGCGTACAACGCTTTGTGAAGCGACCACTGGGCAAGGGAAAGCTTGAAAAGGGGTGGAGGGGGAATCACGAGCGACTCGGCTTCGCCAGCACACGCCATTGGGAAGAGGCTGGCAGCAGCCACACTAAGCGCCGAGCGCTTTACAAAGTCTCTACGGTCCATCATATTTTTACCTCTGACGTGTCTACTCGGTCTTTAAACGCGAACATAAAAAACAGCATAATGGCGCCAGCAAACACAGCTGGAATCCACCAAAATGATTGCCAAGCGGTCGCCGTTAGGGCGTCGCCTCCGGCTTTGTAAAAGTTGTTGAGCCAGCCTGCAACCTGAGCTCCGATGAGCATGCCGAGGCCTAGTGTAATGAGTACCAACAGGCCTTGAGCTTGACCTCTGATTTCAGGCGTCGATTTTTTGTCGACGTAAATCTGCCCTGTAACGAAGAAGAAGTCGTAACAGATTCCGTGGAGCAAGATGCCTCCGACAATCATCCAAACAACACCGGCAGGCGCGGCCATTGCAAACAAGGCGTAGCGAAGCACCCAAGCTCCCATGCCCACGACCAACATCCATTTGACCCCTAGTCGCCTAAAAAAGAAGGGCATTGCCAGCATAAAGAGCACTTCTGACATCTGGCCAAACGACATTTTGAACGCCACGTTGGCAAGCCCTACGTCGTTGGCGAAGATGGGCGCAAAATTGTAGTAGGCTGCTAGCGGAATGCAAATCAGGAATGAGGACAAGATAAAGACGAAAAACGAGGGACTGCTCAGCTTCTGAAGCGCATCTAATCCTAAGATCTCACGAGCGGTTATTTTTCCACGGCTCGCTGCAGGAGGAGGGGTGTTTGGGAGCGTGAAGCTGAATACTCCCATTAAAATGGAGGCTCCGCCGGCCACATAAAACGGAATGGCCGTCGTTTCTGCGTTGAGTCCGAGGCTCACCAGAACTCCTGCTGCAATCCAGCCTAGCGTTCCGAACACGCGAATCAGGGGAAACTGCTTTTCCTGGTCCGTAATGTTGTGAAATGCCAAGGTGTTAGTCAGGCCAATGGTCGGCATGTAACACAACATGTGAATGGCCAGCAGGATAATAAACGTGACCGGAGAGCCGGCATAAAACGGCGCCGCGAGGATGGCAACTCCTCCGAGGAGATGCATCACGCCCAGGACTTTCTCTACGTCAAAATATCGGTCCGCAATCATGCCCAGAAAGAAGGGAGATATCACGGCGGCCAGTGGCCCTACCGTGTAGGCCCAATGAGAAATGTGGCTCATGCCGTTTTCTCCCATGAAGATGCCAACCGTGACATACCAGGCTCCCCAGACAAAAAACTGGAGAAACATCATGATGGAGAGGCGTGCGCTGATCGAAGAAGGGCTCATATGGTTTCGATTTATGGTTACAGACCGACCTATTTACCGCTCAGAAAGCGTAATCTCAACAAAAAGATGCGATCAATACGTGTTTTACCAAACCGATAGATATTCGAGCCGGTGTAGCGGCCGATGGAATTCGGCTTTTGACAGGCGTAATGAGGCTATTTAACAAACGTGTAGCTGTATTTGAGCAGCAACGTTCTTCCGCCCAAACGAGGAGCGACCGGGGTTTTTGCAAACCGGTCGGTGTGGATGCCCTCATTGTAGACCAGAAAGAAGTCGTTTCCTTCTTTGGGGTTAAATCGCAAACGGAAATTCCCCAACGCAAAGTCCGCATCTGAGCTGTACTGCACAAAACTCGACACGGAAAAGGCCCGATTGAACGTAAGACCCACTTTCACCCGCAGCGTATGCGCATCAAACGTGACATCGCGCGCATCAAACACAATGTGGTCGTACTGATACGTGCCGCCCAGTTCCAACACTTTCGACACATTCCACTTCGGGGTGGTGTTGAACGTGAACCGGTTTCCGTCAAAAAACTTTCCTAAGACCACAAAATTTCGAGTATTCCAGGCGCGGGTCTCCCACGTGTTAACCTGAATTTGGGCTTCGTTATACGTGTAGCGATCTACCGGGATTTCGATGTTGTCCGACAATTCGAACGGCTCGTCCAGACTTTCTGTCCAGCGACTAGCTCGCAACTCAACCGAAAAATCAGTCCAAGACTGCAAGGTCCACTTGGTGGTCAATTCGCGCGTCTGTAAATCATTGCCCGTGTTCGAAAAGAACATATCGGCATAGGCAATTCCTTCCATTCGTTTGAGCCGTTCGCCTTCTAGGCCAAGCCGTCCCCAGCCTCCGTCCACCTTGTATTCTGAGTAGTCTTCACGCTGTTCAAAGCCCATATCCGGACGGTAGTTGATGCCGGCTCGGTTAAACTCAAAGGAATATCTGAGTCCTTCAGTACTTTCGCGGCGCAAATGGGCACGCAACCTGGTCGCATCTAGGCCTGAGTCCACTTCCTCGTCGAACGTATGAACGGCCGCGACCGAGAGGTAATCTTGACCCCTCAACCGAAAAATGCCGTCTGTTCCGAGTCCAATATTTTGACCACCATCCTCGTCGATACGCGTGGTCACAATGGCGCCCGCAAAGGAATTGGTGTTCAGTACCTGCCGCCGAAGCCTCAGCACACCAAAGTTTTCTGAAGGAAGACCATGTTCGCGCCCGGACTGCATGTTGAGCGCGCCCACGTCCCATCGGCCAATGCGCCCAACAATCTTGGCGCCGGCCAGCAAAGGCACCATTTCGTCGTCGTTAATCCCAATTTGTCGGGTATAAAAAAGCCGGTTGACGAGGCCAAAGTTAAGCTCAAAGTTGGTGGAGCGCTCCTGGAAAAAGAGCCGCTGTTCGGGGAAAAAGAGCGAAAAACGGGTCAGGTTTACTTGCTGATCGTCCGCTTCGACCTGGGCAAAATCCGTGTTCGCGGTGAGGTCGAGCGTGAGATTCGACGTTAGCCCGACTTTCATGTCCAAGCCTACATTCAGAGTAGGGCCGGAGTCTTCTTCGTAGGCCGTTTCGGCGTCGTTTAATTCGTTGGATTTGCTCGTCCCGGCCAAGGCATAGGGCGTAATGTAGACTGCTTTGTGAGGTTGGATCTTCTCAAATACGACTTCTTGCGCAACAGACGGCTTAAAAAAGCTAAAGAACCCCCAGTTTCGACGGCGCTCCGGGTAGACATGCATCTCGTTGGCGCGGGCAATGTATCGGTAGGTTGCTAGGCCCATTGTGGTTAAGTCGTCTTTGGAGTTAAACCGAATGCTGGACAACGGAATGCGCACTTCCGCATCCCATCCATGCTCCCCAATCGATGTTTCTGCGTCCCAAAACGTATTCCATGGAATGTTAAACGGGTTTTCACCCTGGGCATCGTTGGTGACCGTCAGATCAATGCGAACGCCAGCCGCCGAGACAATAAACATCAAGGTGTTTTCCTTGTCGTTGAAGGAGTCGAGCATGAGCGCTACCTGGTCATAATTGGCGTCCCACGCATCCCGTTTAAAGGTGGTTGCCGATATTTTCTCAGGCTCGGTATCGAAGCATCGGCACGAAAAGTAGATGTAGGAATCGTCGTAGGCGACCCGCAATTCCGTCTTTTGTGTCGACGGAGCGCCATATGAAGGGTCGTACACTTGCCACGGCATGGGGATGATTTCGTCCCACGCGGCCTCATCGATTCGGCCGTCGAGCACAATTTCACCCTGCATCCGCTGGATACCGACGGGTGTTTCGCTACGGAACTGATGATCCCCAAATGAGGCCACTTGGGATTGTGCCTGGTGCGGTAGGAATAAAAAAAGACAGGCGAAAATGGCTACGATGCGACAGTTCAATGCGTATTGGGCGCTAGGTGAAAGCCCAAACTTAAACGTTTTGGCTAAAAAAACCTCGACTTTAGAATGCGTTGGTAGGGCAGCAATCAGGGCAGCACGCTTAGTCGGGCATAACCGCAATGCACTCCACTTCAAATAGGGCTCCAAGCGCTAGGCCGTCGGCTCCAAAAGCAGACCTGGCTGGCTTGGGTCCTGGGAAATACTGTACATAAATGGAGTTGAAATCGCCCCATCGTTCCATATCGTCAATCATTACGAGGCACTTTACAACGCGGTCCATGGACGAACCGAATTCTTCTACCGTGTTCTTTACGTTCGTCATAACCTGATGAGCCTGCGCATCAAAACCACCTTCGGGAAAGTCACGGGTCCCTGGAATGACTCCGATTTGGCCTGAGATGAACAACAAGTTGCCGACACGAGCTGCATTAGAAAAAGGAGCTTCAGGCAAGGCGGTTTCTGAATTTAGAAATTCAATGTCGGTAGCATGGTTCTCCGCTTTCTTGCTCTGTTCTTCGCCCATCGTCTCGCTTTTCTCCGAATGTTCTGAGCACGCAGAAAGCACGAGGAGGAGGGATAGAATGGCAGATGCGTTTAACAGGAATGATGGTGTTTTCATTATAGATTGGGTCAAGATGAGTTAAGAGCATTTGGTGGCGTTTAGCTGCTGGCTTACTGCGTGCTGGCTTTGTCCATATAGTCCAGCGTCAGGTTGAGAAGGGTTCTGACGCCCAATTTCATTCCCGACTCATCGATGTAAAAATCGGGTGTGTGATGGCTCACGCCAACGTCTTTTGGCACATTGAGGGGCTTGCCACCCACGAAAAGGAACAGGCCGGGCACCTTGTTGGCGAAAAACGAAAAGTCTTCAGCGCCTGTGATGGCGTCAATCAATTCGACGTTGTCCTTTCCAGCCGTGCGCTCCAGGGTGCCCAACATGGAAGCAGTCAAGTCCGGGTCGTTGAATGTCACTGGGTAATGAGCGCTGTACGGCAACTGAATTTCGGCGGTGGCTCCATTAGAAGTTGCCGTGCTCGAAACAATAGTTCTGAACCGGCTGTGTAGTTTTTCGCGCATTTCAGGGTCGAAGGTGCGAATGGTGCCCAGCATTTCGAGTTCTTCGGGGATGATGTTGGACCGTACGCCCCCGTGAATTGAACCGACTGTGACCACGGCCGCCGCTTTGGTAAGCTCCAGGCTGCGGCTCACAATGGTTTGAAGGTTATTCACCACCTGAGCAGCAGTCACAATGGGGTCAATGCCAAGCCACGGCGCAGAACCATGGGCCTGTTTGCCTTTCAGCACAATGCGAAAATCGTCGACAGCGGCCATCATGCCTTTGGGGCGATATTCAAGCGTGCCAACGTAGGTCCCGGCCGCAATGTGAAGGCCAAACACCACATCACATCGTCCATCACGCCTTCTTTGACCATGAGCTCGGCTCCACCTTCTTCTCCCGGTGGCGGTCCTTCTTCAGCTGGCTGAAAGATGAACTTGACCGTGCCGTGCAATTCATCCCGCATCCCTGCTAGCGCTTCAGCCGCGCCCATGAGCATGGCCACATGGGTGTCGTGACCACAGGCGTGCATCACTGGCACTTCTTCTCCTCGGTACAAGCTGACTACTTCCGATTTGAAGGGGAGGTCAACGCGCTCTTTTACGGGGAGGGCATCCATGTCTGCGCGAAGCGCGACGGTGGGGCCAGGGTGCGCTCCTTTTAAAATGCCAATCACACCCGTGTGAGCAACCTCGGTTGTGACCTCCATTCCGAGGCTCCGAAGATGGTCCGCCACAATTCCGGCCGTTCTAAATTCGCGGTTGGAAAGCTCGGGATTGGCGTGAAAATCGCGACGCCACTCGATCACTTTGGGCTCCAACGTGTCCGCGATCTGGTCGACCAAATCTTGGGACTGAGCAGGGATGGCTGTGACGAGCAGTAACAGCAGGAGTAGGGTAGTGCGCATAGTGTTTTGCTTCTTCGAGTGAAGCCATCAAGAAACCCTGCTACAGGTTCTCAATCAAGAGCGCGTCCCATTTAGTTCGATTTCAATTCTTCGAGTCGCTTGGCTGCTGGGCCTCTTGGATCGAGCGCCACCGCTTTCTCATAGGCCTCAATTGCCGCAGGCATATCCTCAAGCCCCTCTTGCGCCTCTCCGATTCCAAACCAAATGTCACCAGATTCCGGAAAACGTTCCAGATTCATTGTGTAAATGATCAGGGCATCTTCAAAACGGCCTTCGTCGACCAATTTTTCGGCGACCGAATTCGTTTCTGCCTCTCTAAAATCGTAAGCACCCACTTCGGAGAAGTCTCTTTGGAGTTGATTGAACTTATCCACGGCAGCGGCTCCGCCTCCTTTGTGCGCTGCAAGTAACAATTCCTGTCCCAGAACGCGCGGTTTTACCGTTCCGCGATGGCATGTTTTACACGTGACCACAACTGGCGGGTCGTCGCGGTCGGGAAGCGAAGCCAAGAGTTCTTTGTTGATGGTGTCTACCATGCGCATCATGGCTCGAGCCTTGTCCTTGTTCGGGTTGGCATCGCTCACAAAATCCGTACCTCTGCCGTCAGCTTTACGTGCATGGCAATGCGTACAGCGCACATTCATGGCGAGCGTAAAGTGGCGCATCTCCGCTAAAACGGCGTCGCGGCTCATATCAGAAGGAAACACCTTGAGGTTTTCTGGTTGATCCTGGGCCAGCGAAACAGAGGGCAGGACAACCATAAAGAGGACCGCTATTGCTTGGGCTAACTGTTTCATTTCAAGACCCTGGTTTAAGCGTTCTTTTGAAGCTTTACAGCTGTTCCATAAGCAAGAAGTTCGGCCGCACCGGTCATCACCTGGCTGGTCATGAACCGAACGTTTATCACAGCGTCCGCTCCTTTTTGCTGAGCATCCCATTCCATGCGTTGAAGTGCGGCATTGCGCGCCTCAGTGAGCATCTCGGTGTATTCCTTGATTTCTCCCCCAATAATGGTTCGAAGCCCCGCGATAATATCTTTGCCAATGTGCTTGGCACGAATGGTGTTGCCTCGAGCAATCCCTAGCGATTCAACGATGGTGTAGCCAGGAATGAAGTCTGTGTTTACGGTAATCATGTCGATTAATTAGGGTTGAGGAGGGTTGTCTTTCAAGGTCTCGTCTTCTTCCAGATCTGACCACCGTTCGATTAGGAGTGAAATGACTAAAACTGCCAAGCCTATCAAAACAAGACCCAATGCCACCTGAAGGGGGCCTGGAAGACCAGAAAAGGCCCGAAAAAGGACTTGAAACGGTTCAATGTAATAGATGAAGGCCAAAAGGGCGCCTAACCCAATCAGGACCACTGCGAAAGTCTGCGTTCGTTTTGCACTCATAAATACCACCGAATGCTATTTCGAGGACAATTTTATTTGGAAGATAATGAGTCGGGGCGCTGTCCGAGGCTATCTGCGAACGCATCCCCATACATGTACCAGACGGCCATGAACAAAGAGGCAATGATAGGTCCTAGAATAAACCCAATGCCTCCGAATAGAAATATGCCACCTAGGGTACTTATTAGTACCATGAGGTCGGACATCTTCGTGTCTCTTCCTACCAGCCAAGGTCTTAAAAAATTGTCAATGGTGCCAACAACAAGGACACACCAGAGGGTAAACACGAGGGCTACCCAAAACGGGCCTTGCGCAAAGAGGACAATCGCAGCCGGAACCCAAACGAGTGCGGACCCAATGGCGGGTATGATGGAGAGAACCATCATGACCGTGGTCCAAAATGCCCAGCCCGGAATGTCAACGATCCAAAACGCCAATCCAGCAAGTCCGCCCTGAATAATTCCGATTACCAAGGATCCCTTGATCACAGCTTTGGCCACAGATATAATTTTCTCAACCAATTCCTGTTCGGATTCCGGCGGTAAGGGGACGTAATACAGGATTTTATCTAGGATGTGGGCGCCGTCTTTGATGAAAAAGAACGTCGCATAAAGCAGCACGAATATCTGAAGCGTGGCGGCTGCCGTTCCGCGCGTAAACCCGATCACGCTACTGGCCAAAAACTGCCCGGTGGTACGTGTTAACTCAGCGAGCTTCGCTAGGAGATCGGCTTGTTGTGGCAGAAACTTGCCCAATAAAGGAAAAGAAGCGAGAAGCTCATTCCAGCTCATGGCATCCACTATTTGCGATTCGATCCAAGGCCTTGCAGATTGGCTGATGTCGAGGGCTTGAGCCGCGACCAGGCCAAAAAAACCAAGAAGTGGTAGTGCAATGATGAAAACGAAAAACAACAACGTCACAAATGCAGCTGAGCCGTTTTTAAGCTTAAAACGCCTGCACAAAAACCGCTGACAGGGCATGGCAAGCGAACTTAGGATCGCCGCAAGCAAAAGCGTAATTAAAAAGCTCTTCACCATCCACAAAAACAAGAGTGAAATGGCAACGACGAGTCCTATCAAGAAGCGACGCTGAAAGCGATCTAGGTCAGTTAACATATGAATGAGCTTTGGAAAAGGTGCGAGAGGGATCGAATGGAATATACCGATCTCTTATGCACAATTTTCGGTTTGTGTACTCTCCTGTATTATTATTGAAGGGCAAAATCCGGATACCGTTTGGATTTCGCCTAGCCTGAATGGCCACTCGGCCTTCCTCTCATTTCCAAGAGACAACGAACACGTTTTATAATGCAAAATTTCGGTCGAGCCATCTGTCTGATTGCATGCCTTTTCTGCGTCCTAGAGTCTGGGGCTCAAGAAGTTATTGTATACGGCGGAAGTGGTCCCGCGAGAGGCAGCGAGGAGTTTGCTAAGGTTGCTCGATACATTGATGTAATTGCGCCTCAATCCTACAAAGTGGATTCGCTGGGGAATGTATCTGGAGGCGTTCCGGCTAAACTGGCGAAGGAAGCTCGGGATTCGGGCACCCGCATGATGCCCCTCATCATGAACCCTGGTTTTGATCAAGAGCAGATGCACGGCTTGCTTGCAAACGCAGAAGCGCAGCAAAAAACGATTTCGTTTTTGGTCGAAGAAGGGCTCAAAAACGGATATTGGGGGTGGCAGTTCGACTTTGAAAACATCCATTCATCCCGCAAAGACGCCTTTACTGCCTTTTTCAGGAATACTGCTACGGCACTCCATGATGCAGGGATGACGCTTTCTGTGGCGGTCGTACCTACAAATGATCAGGCCGAAGAACGCGGTTTTTCCAGGTATATGCAGGACAATTGGCGGGGTAATTTCGATATGAAAGCGCTCGCCGAAGCAGGGGATTTTATTTCGCTGATGACCTATGCGCAGCACGGTGGCCCGACCGCTCCGGGACCCATTGCTGGCCTTCCGTGGATGAAAGAAATGCTCGACTATGCACTTTCTGAGGGCGTTCCTGTCGAAAAGATCTCGCTAGGTATCCCTTTTTACTCGGGATACTGGTATCCAGATCACTTCCCAAACGGAACGGCCCGGGTACGAGGCAACGAAATCGGGTTTGACCAAGCAACGAGGCTTCTCGAAGAAAACGGAGTGGAGCCCATTTGGGTGCCAGAACAAGGCGCTTCGTACGGTTTTTGGCAGCACTACGGCGTTTTCCGCTGGGTTTTTCTGGAAAACCTTCAGTCCATGCGTGCCAAACTAGACTTGTTCAACGCCTACGCTGGATTGCGCGGCGTGTCTATTTGGGTACTTGGCGCCGAAGACCCACTGGTTTGGGAAGCACTTGAGGCGCTCAACTAGCCACCGTATTTAGCCGCAGTGATCAGCTAGAAAGGCGAGCACTCGGTCTTCGGACCAGTACTTACCTGGTTTTTGAAACCCAACGTGTCCGCCGTATTTCGGGATTTCAAGGGAGAAATGTGGGTTTCCATCCGCTTCTCTTACGGGGTAGCAGCTCTTGGACAGAAACGGATCGTCAGCGGCTTGGACTAGCAAAGTGGGTATTTGAACACCAGAGATAAATCCCTTGCTGCTGCTTTGTGCCCAATAGTCTTCGGCATCATCAAACCCACCGAGGGGGGCGGTGTATCGATCATCAAATTCCCTGAAGGACGTGATTGAATCAAAATCCGTAGCATCAACTAGGTCCGGAAACGTCTGCGCTTTGGCTTCAACCTTGGCCTTGAGCAACCGAAGGAAATTCCACATATACAGTCGGTTCTGAAACCGAGTGAGTTCGATGGCGCTTCCCTTGAGGTCGCAGGGCACGGAGAAGGCAGCGGCTGCGCAGAGCGCAGTGTCTTTGCCGGCTTCGCCGAGATGTTTGATAAGTACGTTGCCTCCCAGGCTAAACCCAACGGCTGCAATCGTTTCGTAGTCTTGGGACACTCGGTCGAGGACGGTAACTAAGTCGTACGAAGCGCCGCTATGATAGGAGTAGGGCAGCAAGTTCATTTCACCTGAACAGCTCCGAAAATTTACCGCTACCGCATCCCAGCCTACTTCGTTTAGAGCCGTGGCCATGCCACGTATGTAGGGGCGTTCGCTGGATCCTTCCAGTCCGTGCAGCAACACCACAGCCCGCTTATGCCCATTTTTGGACCAGTCCAAATCCATGAAGTCGTCGTCTGGAGTCGATAGGCGTTCCCGTTCATACTCTGGCCACGCTACCTGCCGCTTTTTACTGGCATAAATGGTATGCAGGTGGTTAGGTCTGAGCCAAAAAGACGGGCGGTACGAATGAGCAGGGATAAAAGACACGTAAAACTTGAAAGTGAGGCCGGCGGTTAGAAGCCAATAAACTCAAGATGGATCGATATGGGCAGGCATTTGCCAACATAAAAACGCATTAACCCGTGCGAAACCCGACGGTTTCGTATGGGATTCAAGCGTCTATTACGGGATTCTTTGCGTCTTTGTTATAGGGCGCTATGAGGTCGGCATTCTGACCGCTACCTTTTATCTAGCAGAATTTTATAAATTAAGGTCCGCTACAACGGTTAATTGGAGATAAGTCGTGGTCGGAAAGACGTTTTCGCACTACAAAATTGAGTCAGAGCTTGGCCAAGGTGGCATGGGTATCGTATACCGTGCCACAGACACTGTATTGGAGCGAACCGTTGCGCTCAAATTTCTGCCCCCCATGTTTAGCCGGGACGAAGACGCTAAAAAGCGATTCGTTCACGAAGCTAGGGCTGTTTCTGCTCTTGATCATCCAAATGTTGCTGTGGTCCATGAGATTGGCGGCACGGATACCGATCAGCCTTTTATTGTGATGGCCTACTATAACGGCCAAACGCTCGAGGATATCATTGCAGATGGCCCCATTTCGTTGGATGATGCAGTCGATCACGCACTCTCTATTGCGCGCGGATTGGGAGCAGCACACGCAAAGGGAATCATTCACCGGGATATAAAGCCTGGTAACGTGATGGTTACCGAGTCTGGTTTGGTTAAGATTTTGGATTTTGGATTGGCCAAAGTACAGGATGTGACCATGACGCTCGGCGCTAAGTCGTTGGGCACCTTGGCCTATATGAGTCCCGAGCAAGCGCAAGGGACGCCCGTCGATGCTCGAACGGATTTGTGGGCTCTCGGAGTTGTTTTCTACGAAATGCTGTGTGGGAAAAGGCCGTTTGATGGCCCTTATGACGCAGCCATTTTGTATGCCGCGGCGCATGAAGCCCACGAAAGCGTTGCTAACAGACGGACGGACACGCCGGATCACGTTGCAGCTATTGTAGACAAGTTGCTACAGAAGAAGCCGGAGCAACGGTATCAGAATGCACAGGAACTGGTGGACGATTTGGTTGGGCTGAAAGGACCCACACCATCCATTATCTCATCCGTGATTCAGCCGGTTGTTGAACCGGTGCAGGCTCCCGCTCCCGCAGTTTCGGCTATTTCCGAGCCGGTTGCCGTTGCCCCACAGAGCTCAAAAATGCCCATTTATGTAGGGATAGCAGCAGTTGTCGTTATTGTGGTGGGCTTCCTAGGGTGGCAGGCTATGGGCCCTTCGGGTGGCGCGGCCGTAAGCCAGCAATCGAACCGAGAGATGGCCATCCAGATGTTGGACAACGCCCGCAAAGAACTATCCACTGGCAATTATCAGCTGGCACTCGTTGAGTTGGAGCGGGCGTTGGAAGCAGACTCCACGTACGTTCCTCTTTGGAGTTCGCTTGCTGGTGTGTACAACCAATTGACCCAGTACGACAACGCGATTCGGGCAGCTCGTAAGGCTATTTCATTGGATAGCACGGCGGCTGGCCCCTATTACACGCTAGGACTTGCTCTAGCTGAGCAAAAGGACATTTCGGGATCGATCGCCTCTCTCCGAACAGCAATCGTCCGAAACTCAGAGTTTATTCAGGCCTACAGCGCTTTGAGTGACATCTTAATTGAGTCAGGAAAAGCAGAAGAGGCTTTAGGGGTGTTGGAGATTGCGTCGTCCAAGCTGTCTCCAGGAAGCCAATTAGAATTCATTGTCTACAAAAACCAAGGAAAGGCGTTGGTTTCTCTTGGTAGATATGATGAGGCGGTCGACTATTTGGAGTCCTCCAAAAAACTCAATGGCGAATGGGCCGAGACGTTTTACCTCCTCGCACAGACGTATGATGCACTGGGTGATAAGGGGCTTGCCAAGCCGCTTTGGGAGCGGTTTTTAGAGCTCGAAACCTCTGATATTCCCAAACGCTCCGAAGCACGCAAGAGACTGGGACTGTAGATTCCGCATCGCCGCATCGCCGCATCGCCGCATCGCCGCATCGCCGCATCTAGCGCCGGGCCCCATTCCGTACACCCAGGTGTACCCTCTAATCACTTCCACGAATGGACTAAACAGAAAACGGGGCGGATGCCCTTCTGGCATCCGCCCCGCAATCAATTGCAGCGCAATGGTTTGGGAGAGCTAGACCTGTGGCCGTGCTCCGGCTTGTCTATTTCAACAAGACCATTTTCTGGACTCTTGTAAAGTCTCCAGCTACCAATCTGTACAGATACGTTCCACTTGGGAGTCTATCTGCATTGAACTGTACTCGGTGATAACCCGCATTTAGATCACCGCGGACAAGCACCTGAACCTCGCGGCCCAGCATGTCATACACAACCAAGGAAACCGCTTTGGATTCTGGTAAAGCGAATTCAATGGTCGTAACCGGGTTGAACGGATTCGGATAGTTTGGTGATAAGCTGAATTCTGTTGGCAGAAGCTCATCAATGGCTTCGTCAGCAAGATCTTCAAACCCTTTGCCTGCACCAGGAATGAGTTTCACTGCACGTTTCCATGCCTGCTCGAAGTTCTGGAGGGCTTTGTCAAAATCGCCATCCTCCATATCCTCAAGCGCATTGTTGAAGTCTTTCTTAGCCTTGTTCAGCTCTTTCACACACTTTTTGTTCTGTCCACAAGCAGTCGTGGCTTCAGTCATCAAGATGTCTGTTGCTACACTGTCTAGCGAAGCGATTGTGTGTGACCAGTTTGTAAACTGTTCTTCCAACTCTGAATGATCTTTTGCAAGATGCATAAGCGTCTTGACAGCCTTCCAGTCGTCTTTCAGAATGTCATCGCCTTTAGCATAGTTAGGACTAATTGGGTTGAGCCAGAAAGTCACGTCAAAAGACTCACTCAATTGCTCAGCGGCCTCCGCTAGGTCTTCCAGTAGCTCTTCCATGTCCGAGTCGTCGTCGCCCTTAGAGCTTTTTGAGCTTTTCGAGCTCTTTTTGCTCTTATCATCCTGTTCGTCATCAGCGTCTGTCTCAACTAGGCTTGTTGCCACAGTCGGAGACGAAAGCTCAGCGATGAGTTCGTTGATCTCAACAACAACTTGCTGGCGCGAGTCATGAATACCGTCGATGGCAAACCACTCAAACGGATCGAGAGGAGCTAAATCGTCTGGGTCAAGGGATAGGTCACCGTCCGTGTCAGCTGACAATGGATCTGTTCCGGTAGCAACTTCTGCGCCGTCAAGGAGGCTATCTCCATCTGTATCAGGATTCATTGGGTCCGTACCTGCATCAGGTTCACCTTGCTCAGATCCTAACCCGTCGCCGTCTGGGTCTGTCCAGTTGGCACCGTCGAGAGGGAAAGCGTCAACTGAGTCAATTGAGCCATCATCATCCGTATCGGCCAAGAATGGATTCGTGCCGAGCAGAAGTTCTTCAGCGTTCGTCAATCCGTCCCCGTCGGTATCGAGCGGAGTGGTGTTCAGCGGCTCTCCAAACGAGAGGATGGATACGTCATCGGAACCTGAGTTGACCACAATCGCTACCTGCGCTGCTGCAGAAAACACGACGGCCTCAGGATTGTCTCCAACGGACAGCTGCCGAATTGGCTCAAGGGTTAGCGCGAACACGCTTCCTGTTGCCGATGTCGAGCTTGGTACGATCTGAGAAGAGATCGCGTAAATCTGTACCAGACCGAGATCGAAACTCGTCACGTAGAGAAGCCCTCCGTCAGGGCTGACTTCAACTTCACGAGAGTTGGATTCTTCCCCAATTCGCGCGACCGCTTGATACGATCCGTCCACGTTTTCAGGTACGCGATAGCCTTCCAAAGCGCCAGCCATTGTCGTAACCCAAACAACTCCACCATCTGGGCTGACTTCTGCGTCACGAGTGGATGACTCCGCGGTAATCCGAACCGTAGCCGCATTTTCGTCGGCTGAGCCGTTTGCGTCAAGGACGAGATAGCGTAAGCCGATCGTCTGCGTGGTGAAGAACAGCGTTCCACCATCCGGTGTGACTTCTACGTCGCGTGGGTTTGATTCCACGCCGATAGTTACTCCTCCATCTGGTACAACTTCAGCATCGCGGGTACTGGATTCGACAGTGATACGAGCAATGGCCCGGTCTGCCGTTGCACTTTCCGCATCCAGGTCAATAATTGAAATCTTCTGACTCGTGTATTCTGCTACATACAGACGACGACCGTCAGGAGAGATGGCCATTCCGAACGGATTCAATCCAACTTCTAATGTCTTCTCAACAGTCAACGTGTTGGTATTGATTACCGAGACCGTGTTTGACCCAAAGTTAGAAACATAGAGTCTAGATGCGTCGGGAGAGAGAACAACCTTTAAAGGTGAGTCTCCTACGCGAATACTCTGCAGAATAGCGCCCGTCTGTACGTCGAAGACGCTCACCGTTCCAGAACCGGTGTTCGTCACGTAAGCCGTTCCGCCATCAGGCGTTACTTCTACGTCGCGAGGTGCACTTTCCGCGGTTGTGCGTGCGATGGCCGGATCTACTAAAGGCAGTACGCCATAAAGCTCCAACACGATTGAAGCAGACGAACCTCCTGCGGTCACCGTAACAGGTCCGGCAATGGCGCCATCAGGAACGATAACCGACAATGAGGTCAACGTGGATGATGTTACTACTCCAGAAACCGTTCCACCTACCGTGCTAAACGAAACTGAATTTTCAGTTTTGTTCGCACTGAACCCAGACCCACCAAGCGTGATAAGCGCTCCAGGTATGGCGTACAGCGGCGTTACAGATGTTACTTGGACTGAGATCGGAGCATTGGCCGTTGTAAATGTGAAACTTAGCGGTGCGATGGCCAAAGGTGGTGTTGAAGCGTCCGTAATGGAAGCTCCAAAGAGAACATTGTAGGTCGTCATGTATGCCAACGGAGCGTCTGGACGAAACACGATTCGTTTTCCGTCTTCGAGGAGTTCCGCTGTACCCGCAACGGTTCCACTTGGCCCTCCTGTAAGAACGACGTCACCTGTGCCACCAAGAGTGGATAGCTTCATTCGTTCGTTGAAGTCAGCAAAGATAGACGTACGCACAGATATCGAGGAAGAGGTTGGTCCCCATGTTACAGGTGTTGGTTGTACGTTGAGTTGGGTGTCGAAATCAAATGATGCTTGAGTGCCCAACACATTTCCTGAAACGTCTGAAACGTTGGCTCCAACTTTCAAACGGTAGGTGGCGCTTTCTTGCAAGTCCACCGATGGTTTGAACAAGGCTACCCAGCCCGGAAGTCCTTCAATTTGGCTGGAAGTAGGGAAGCTAACAACGCCTTGAATGGCGGCTGTCGGACATCCAGTTCCAGTCACATCAACACACTCAAGCGACAGCCCAGATGTAACACTTGCGGTGTCCATTGTCTCGTCGAATGTGACTGCGAAAGAGGTGTTTGTCGATATCCCAGTCGAGCCAGCAGCTGGCGAAACGGTTACAATAACCGGAGCCACGATATCCGCAGGACGAACTGTAAACTGCTGTGTAGTTGGCGTTGAGTTTGTATTTCCTTTTTTGTCGGTCGCTCCTGTGATAGAAATCTGATAGGTAGCACCGAAATCCAACTGAACTCCTGCTGCAATCGTGAAGGTTGCGACCACTCCGGTTCCACCTGCAACTGCTCCTACACCCGCGACTGGCTGTCCAGTACCCAGGTTGGTCAAAGTGAATACGAGATTCTGAGAGGTGATTACCTCTGAGAAAGTAGCAGCGATCTCTGGACGAGTACTGACTTTCGTTCCCCCAGGTGACATACCGTTCACAACAGGAGGTGTCGTGTCCAGGTTGGTGGTGAAGCTAACCCCAGGTACATCTTGAGAGCTTGGAACGACCACTGTTTCAGCCGTGTCGACGACCTCTAGGTTCGTGTTTTCAGATGCTCCAGACCACATTTCCGGAGTGAACGTCGCATTGTTTGCAATAGAGCGCAAATATGGACTAACGGTTCCAGGAGTCATCCCAGGAACGTTGTCTACCAAGCCGCTCAATGGTTGAATGCGGACGGTGTAGCTATCGGCAGGCAATCCAGGTATGGTGTAAGCACCGTTGTTGTCTGAATACGCGTGTACTCGGGTGCCATTCGTGGAGCGGGCCACAATAAGTGCGCCTGCTACAGGGGTGTTCGACCCTGATTCTCCATCCGTTATGGTGCCCGAAATACTTCCAAATGTGGAAGCAGATAGAGCAGGATATCGTTGTGAAACCCAAGCTTTATCATCTGCCTCAAGTGATCGGTAAGACGTGCCAGAAGGGATAGAGAAGAACATAGTGGCTGTGGAAACGCCTGAATGGCGAAGCCCCAACGTATGTCCAAACTCATGCGTTGCAACCGCCTGAGCATCCCAGATTCCATTTTGTAAATCAGTTCCGATTCCACCAGCCTGGCCGATCAGATCCGCATTGAAAATGATGTCAGCTGACACGATTCGAGCTTCATCGGTTCCCGGCTCCGGAAGCGCAAGTAATTTCGAAGCAACGGCCAACGTATTGCTAGACAACGGGAACTGAGCAGTGGACTTGGTAATGGCGTTCACTTGATCCATGATGTCAGGAGCCAAATTACCCGCGCTAACTCCAGCAAAACTAATCACGGAAGAAGCTTCCGCAGTCGATACATTCACCCATGATTGAACTGCATTTTGAATAGCAGTGGTCATTCCGGGAATGGATGCTAGGTCGGCGCTCAAAGTGAAATTCAGCATGGTCACGTTCGATTCCACGATCTGCTGTGGAATCAATTGAAACGCAGATGCTTCACCAACATTTATCGCTAAGGAGAACTCCGAAGTGCCTTCCGGACCAGTTATAGTAGCCGTGATTTCATCACCAGCCTGAACGGTTCCTGCTGGAACCGTTACCATCAACCGACCGCTTTTGGTAGCGGAGGCGGAGCCCATAAACGTCTGTCCTTCCGCGCCACTTGCGTCGGCTCTGAAGATTTCAACCGTTGCTGGAACGGCCGTATCTAAAAATACTTCGAGGTCAATTGAACCTGCGTTGAGCGTGGCCCAGTTGAAAACGGGTGCATTCGTTAGACCGTTTGGTCCCTGGTCCGAATCGCCGGCGTCATTGTCGTTACGGCCGTTCTGCTGATTCAGCGTACTGTTCGTTCCATCCGTACCAGTATCCAATTTTAGATCGATACCCAACCCGACGTTTTCATAGATGCTGTTTTCCGAGATATTCGCGGTCGACAGAGCATATCCATCCGGAGCATACACGATAATACCCGCGTCGCCGTTGTAGGCAATAGTATTTCCTGCCGCGGCTCCACCAACTTGAACGGTGCCGCCTGCGCCAATCTGGAGGCCGTGCCAGGCGTTTCCAAGCTGTGCAGTGCCGGTGCCGTTGGTTCCAACAAAGTTGCTTGTGGCGGTATTACCATCACCTGCGTTGAAGAATTCGATTCCGGACTTCAAGTTACCTGAAGAGGTGTTGCCAGTGATCTGGTTACTGTGGGATCCGTTAACAACCGAAATCCCATAACCTGTGTTTGGAACTGGAGTTGTTGCAGCTGCATTTAGTCCGACGATGTTGTCGATGACCGTGTTCAGATTTGCACTGTCATCCAGTACGATACCAAAATCACCATTCCCTGAGACCACGTTACCGGAGACAACGTTCGAGCTGGAGTTCAGAATGGTAATACCATTTCGGGTGTTACCTAGTGGGGTTTCACCGTCTTCATCTACCCCGATGTAGTTGTCTGCAATCGTAAGGGAATTGGCGACATTCAGCAAGAAAATACCATCTCGACCGTTACCGGAAATCGTATTGTTACGAATCTCCCCTGAGTCTGCGTTACTAACCTGGATGCCGTCTTCGGTGTTCAAGTGGATGAAATTGTTTGCTACCACGCCATAGAGGCCGTACAACTCCATCAAAACGCCTGTGTTGTTGTAGGCAATGTCATTTTGACGAATTTCGCTGTTCTGGGCATTACCCATGCGAACACCTAAATAATTAAATCGGATGACGTTACCGTCTCCTGCGCCAGCACCACCTATAACTTCGCTTCCAATTCCGCCACCCTGCAAGTCTACTCCAATGAAGTTGTCCAGTCTAATAGCTCCGCCGCGAGCAACTCCAATGTGGTTGCCGTACACCTCGTTGGTGCCACCCCAATTTCGGTTGCCATCATTTTGGCTCACCAGCTCCATTCCCGCGTTGAACCCGCCAATGACGTTGTCACGGATGGTGTTAGAAGCTCCTTGATTAGACCCAATTCCAACTAAGTTGGAATACGGATCTAAGGATGGCTGACCAAAATAGCTGGCCGGCGCAATGAGAAGGGCTTCGCCTGTAAGAGTCGTTCCAATGAGGTTGTTCTGAATTGTATTGGAGTCTGCTCCCTGTTCTAATTGAATTTCGCTGCCACCGTTGGCTGAAATTAGGTTGCCGTCTGCACGTGCAGGTCCTCCTATCATATTCCCGGTCGAGACGGCCGAGGATCCTACTAAAAGGATACCTGAACCATAGTTTCCACGTGCCAACGTGCCGGATTCATTCGTTCCAATGTAATTGCATCGGATAACGCTGCCGGTATTTCCCTCATCAATCCTGATCCCACCACCTGGGAAGGAACGAACCACGAGCCCTTGTATGGTGACACCGTTCGTGTTTTGAGCGATATCAAGACCGAACGGACCTCCAGCCGCATAGGCGATGTTTGAGCCATCCAGAACGATTTTTAGCGCTCGATCCGTGAAATCTGTCGTGCCACATGTAGCGCCTGTTTGAGAAAGACCATCAAATACCACAGATTCCGAAATTGCCGGAAGTCCTGAAGTAGGGGCAATCGTGTACACGTCTCCTCCAGTTAGGTTAAACGTGATGGTATCCGTACCTGGCGTTGTATTCGCAGCTGCGATTGCATCGCGAAGTGAGCCAAGACCAGAATCGGCCGTGTTTGTAACGATAAGCGGGTTGGGGGCAACCTCTGTGGTCACTTGGAATGCTGTAGTAAACTGAGACGTGTTTCCAGCCGCGTCGGTTAATGTGGCAACTATGTAGTCTCCGTCGGCAATCCCAGCCGCCGCCGCGTTACCGATGGCTACAACCGTCGGTCCACCTGCGTTGCCATAGGCTGTGAAGTCGAAATAGCGCTGGCCTTCTTCGTTCTGAGTATCGGCTTCAAAAAACTCGATGGTCCCGACCCGTTCTCCTGTCACAAGGATATTCAAACCGCCAGAAAGAGTGATTTCTGCGCTGCCAATGACCGGGGTTAAGATGCCGTCGTTTGCATCTATACCTGTCGCATTATGAGCAACGAGCTGAATTCCCGGATTGCCGTTGGCGAACATGCTGTTCCGAGAAATCGTGTTTTGAACCGGGCTGAAGTCACCATCACCTTGACCAATCCAAATCCCGGCTCCAGAATGACCTGCAATAATGTTGCTCTGGATGAGGTTATCGTGCGCCCCTTTCTGCACGTAGATACCGTTGCTTCCACTCGGCAGGGTTACCGCACCGGTGTAGTCCGTTCCTAAGCGGTTATTGATTACTGACCAGTTTCTAGGCCCTTGCGCAGCATTGGCGTGGGTTATGGAGAGGTCTCTCCAGGTCGCTCCTGCCATTACGTTGTCGCGTACTTCAACGAATGTAGCTTGATTACTCGAAATGCTGTGGGTTGTACGCCCCGATGCGAATATCTCTGTACCATTCGCTTTGAGGCCAAAGTAGTTGCCCTGAATTAGTGGACTAATGACGCCAGGCTCTTGACCTACGCCGCCCATAATGAGGTTGCGATCTGCTGCATTGGGTCCACCAATCTCATCGTCGGTACCGCCGCCCAAATGGATGCCGCCCGTTCCGAGATAGTTGATGCCGTCACTTCCAATGAAGCTACCTTTGACTTTGTGACCACCACCGGCCAAGTCAATAGCTGCTCCAGGCGCTCCATAAATCACAAGTCCCCTCACCTCGCTGCCTGAGTGGCCTGTGAATCGGATACCGTTTCCTGAAGGGATCCCGGATGCATCAATTCGAATCTGAATATTAGCGTCGAACGGGGCAAAGCCGGTCGTTGTGTTTGCGGAAGCACCAGGCTGGGAATACCCGTTAATTAAAACGGCTTCTGTAATAACCGGAAGTGCCGAAGCCAGCGCTATGGTATGCGGGCCACCACCTGGGATATTGAACGTAATTGTGTTCGATCCGGCTACTGAAAGCGAATATTCCATCGCGGCTCGGAGTGATCCTGGGCCATCGTCATTAGTGTTGATAGCGACCAATGGGTCGCCAGCGACTTCAACAACCGCACTAAATGTTGAGGTATTGTTGGACGCATCGGTAAGCGTGGCAACTAAAAAGTCACCAGGGCCTACTGAAAGGTTATTGGCAAGCCCCAAATTGAAGGACTGCTCAGACCCTGGAGTTGAGTAAGGAATCAGGTTGCTTACAAATCGTTCTCCTTCACCATTGGCCTGGGAGTCGGCTTCAAAAAGCTCAACCGTGCCGGCTACAGCTGCGGTAATTTTTAGAGTCAGTTCACCCGCAGCGTCGACATACACCGCACCCCACGTCACAGGTAGGATGCTATTGTTAGCCGTGCCTGCTAGTTGGATGCCCGTACTGCCGTTCGAAGAGAAGCTATTCTGGGAAATCTTATTTCCGGTAGTCCCAGTCGCAACGGTGAGTCCGACGCCATTATTACTTACGACATTTCCTGTTTCAATAAGGTTGTTGCTTCCTCCGACGTAAATTCCATACGTGTTAGGAAGAGATTGACTTGCTGGGCCGACACCGACATAGTTTGCGTCGACGAATGCGCCTGTGCTCAGGTTGATTCCTTCAAAAAATCACCAACTACGTTTCCGGTTAGAACACCGGCAGCGCCCGAAACGATTCCAATACGATCCTGATTCCCTGGGTTTTGCGTTAGCAATAGTGATTTCCGAACAACCATGTTGCGATCCACGCCTGCATAGTTGTTAACAATCTCGTTGGATGAACCACTCTCTACGCGAATCTCGTCGTAGGAACTACCCACGACCACGTTTTCAGAAATGATGTTTGAAGAACCCTGGATAAAGACGCCTGCGCCACCGAAGATGCGTCCGTTTCCGCCCGTGGCAAACTGACCGTCCGTGTCCGTTCCGATATAGTTACAGGAAACCGTGTTGCCATTGCTGCCCAATCGAATGGCATGCTGAGGCATGTTTTGGATAACAAATCCTTGGATTGTTGATCCAGCACCTGTAATGTCAAAACCAGTGTCTCCGCCGGTAGCTAATTGCGATCCGTCAAGGACAACTCGAAGAGCACGGTTATTGAATCCAAAGTCGCCGCAGGTGGCTTCGCCTTGGGTAATCGCATTAATGAACACGGCTTCAGAGATTACCGGCAGTTCTGATAGCAACTGAATGGTATGAACGTCTGAAGGCTGTCCGGGGATGTTGAACGTGATCTCGTCAGGTCCAGCACCGTTTGCGGTGGCATTTGCATTACTAATGGCTTGACGCAAAGACCCAAGTCCGGAATCATTCACGTTGACAACTTCAAACGGACCAATATTTTGGGAATAGACATTACTATTTCCGAAAAACAAATCTTCGTCACCGTCTCCATCGTAGTCCGCAAAAAGAGCAGCCCGAGACCCTCCAGCCGCGATGTAGCTTTCAGTAAAAGTACCATCACCATCACTTAGGAAAAGGTGCTCAAAAGGAGCAACCACTGCTGCGTACCCAGCAGCAGCCAGATCGTCGAACCCATCCTGGTTGATGTCACCTACCGCCGGTTCAAATCGAGGATCCGCTGAATCACCGAACGTCTCTGCGAGCGTAAAAACGCCTGAACCATTATTCAGGTAACTGCGATTAGTGTCATAACTTGCAGTAAAAACAAGGTCAACGAACGCATCATTATTGAACCGACCAGAATCCACATAGGAACCGGAACCGGTCGCTACATCGACCCGGGAAAAAGCTCCTACAACATTCCCTGCGTTATTTAGCAGAATACTGCCATTGCCGAACGCTATGTCATCGTAAGCATCCGCGTTGAACCGACCAACAGTTACTCCCCTTGACGAGATCGAAGCGCCTGGAAGTGTACCCTGCGTGAATCCAAACCCGAGTCCGGTGACGCCATTGTTAATCCAAATAGAGGATGATCCACCTGTCAAGTTAGCTACCGCGAAATCAGGCCATGTGTCTCCGTTGAAATCTCCCACAGCCACGTCCCAACTGCCAGCATTCACACCTGATGTCCACGTTGCGCTCGTAGGAAGGCTCGTGCCCGCATTTAGATATACTTCCGTTTCTTCACATGCGTACGATCCGCAGCTATCGTTGTTGGGAAAGGCTCCAACAAAAACTGCATCAAGAGATCCATCAACTGACTTGTCGAAATTTGCAAGCGCAACATTGGTGTAGGAACGTGACCCACCCCATGATTGCTGCTCGTTGAATCCGCCCAACCCATCACCTGCGAACCACTTGAAATCGCCAGGCCGTTGTGCAATAACAATATCAAGTTTTCCATCCTTGTTGATATCTCCAGCGGCGGAGTTCCAAGGGTATACATTCGCGGGCGCCCAGGTGCCATTCGGAAGCGTTTGCGCTTGGGAAGCCCTTGGCAAAAAGGAAATTGATAGAAGAAGCGCAACAAAAAGCTGAATAGAAAAACGGTACTGGGTAGACATAAACGTATTGAATAGTGGCGAAAGCTCGCCGAATCAAATCAAAAGCAAGGGGTAGGATAGAGCGAAATAGATGCTCTATTTGATGCGCTTCTTGAATTCGTCCAGCGTCATCACTTTTTTCTCAGGTGTTCCTTTGGGTGGAGAAACGCCGGTTTCATCGTCTTTTTGAACCGAATCACTCATGAGGAAAAATGGAGTGCCTGAAATAGAACGTATTTGGGTGGCGGGGTCTTTTTCGATTAGGATTTTCCCAATTGCGCCGCCAGCCACAACGTTAACACCCGAGCTATGCCGTTCTATAAACACGATGGACTCTTCATCATCCACAAAGAAAGGCATGTCCGACACTTCCTGGAAATACTGACCAACCTGCCCGCCGGGAATGATGATTTCCGTTTGCGCCGGAGACGATCCGGTCAGGGATTCTTCAACCTGAAGGAACACTCGCGTAAGAATGGCGGTGTGGTCTTCGTTCCAAAAGCTCTCAGATCGTACGGTTTTAGCAATCACTACCGCGTCCGAAACCTCCTTGAGCGACTCGACGGTCTGACGGAATGATTGGCCAGAGGCGTCGTTCGTGACGAAAGGTAACAGGACTACAATTGCTGCAAGAATCGTCGCGAAACGATGGCGGAGGGTCAACATAATTACTCTCAGTATCCCAGAGGGGAAAGGGGTGGGTAGATTTCACACAGGGTGTACCTACGTAATACGAGCGAAACCAACAAAATTGCTGATTAACGCCGTTCACTTAGTGGAAATACAAGGTGCATAGGACGATGGTTGGGTGGTTTCATCAATTTACTGATTTTAAAGCCTCGAGTCATTGTAAGGTATGTGATCATTTGATCTATTTACCTTGACCTACTAAGACAAACGGTGCCCAGAAGAACGGATGAGATGTACGATCACCCGAAATCAGTTCAAGCTTGGCGTTACGCAAGGCCGTTTGCTTGTCTTCTTGTTGAACGATCAAGTTTCCGTAGAAGGATTGCATGAGGGCAGACGTGGACTCGTCGGAAACGCTCCACAAGCTGACCACCAATGAAGGCGTGCCGGCGTACATGAAGGCGCGCGTTAGTCCCACCATTCCTTCTCCTCGGATCAATTGGCCAAGTCCTGTTTCGCATGCCGAAAGCACAACCAAATCAGATTGAATGGACAAGTTGAAAATCTCGGCGGCTTGAAGCATGCCATCGTTGTCCTCGTCCTCGGCGGCGAGTGCTAGAGAGGAAAAGTCTGGTCGGTCATCGTTTACTAAGCCATGCGTTGCAAAATGCACGTATTTGTACGTGTTTTCGGTCAAAGAGGCCTTGATTTGAGATTCTGTTGCTGCGCCCTGCAGATACACATCCTCGGAAGGGTCATCGAAAAACGTGGCGATTTCTGTGACTTCATTGCCCGAAAACGGAAGGGGCGCTAAAGACGAACCACGCACAACGGATGCTGCATCGGTTGATGAAAAGGCAGGGTCTCCAATGGCCAAAAACGTCTTGGTTGGCTCTGTTTTTGGCTTCTTCTCGAGCTGCATCAAAACACTGGCGGATTGGCCATAGGACACGGAATAGTTATTGATCAAGTAGGGCATTGTGGACCATGATGCATCTTCGTCTAGATCTTTTGAGAGCAACAGCTCAAAAGGGAGATAATGCAGTACGTCATCCGGAATCAAAATCAGGTTGGACGCATGGCCAAACGCTCCTAAGGCAGGGGCAATGAGCGCATCGTATAGCTTACGAGCTGGAGCGCCAAACGATGCAGGGGTGCTTTGTTCGTGGTTTTCTACTGCAAAACGAACAAGATCTATTTGAGCTTGGAGCTCAGACCGCGTGGGGAGTTGATACGTGGAGAACGACGTTTTTGTAATAGCCCAGAGCGTCGAGCTTGAGTCTCCGACGGCGTATTGCAACAGAACGTCTTCGTCCGTTAGGAGGGTAGACTGAACATCTTCAAGCGATACCGGGTCTGGATACTTTAATTCGGCGTACTTAGGATTTCGCTCCCGCATTTCGCGTTCTACCCGATCAAATTCAGCTTCTTGCTCGCGCATAAGCTCTTTGAACTCATTCAAACGAGCGCGATCTGAACGATCCGTTTGCGCCAATTCACCTCTGATGTACGCAATGTTTTCAGTCAGAATCTGTTGTTCTTCGAGCAGTTCAGGGTCCACGCCTTCGGTGACACCAGCCAAGGACTCCGCCAACTGATCCAAAAAGGAGCGTGCTTTCGAGCGTTCAGCAAATTCGAATGCAGTTTCAGCCCACTTTGCGTCTCCTGACGTGACAGTTTGCTTGGTTAGAAAATGAATGACATCCTCGAATAGGTACCTGGACTGTGCTAAGAAACCAGCCTTGTCTTCCTCGGCCGTTAGCAATCCTCGGCTATCTTCAATGTGCTTGAGGCCCCGATTGTAATAGTCCAACGCAGCATCAGGGTTGTTTGAACGCTCTTCGGCATCACCAAGACCAAACAAGATCCCCATGGTGAGGTTGGGGATTTCAAGATCATCGGCAATGGCTTTTGCCGTTTCGTAGCTCACTCGCGCAACGTCAGGCCCTTTGCTCTTGAGCTGTGTATTTCCAAGGGCTGTCCACTTGTTTGCAGTTTGAACGAGGTCCGAATTTGGGTCACCAGTTGTCAGAGATTCAAGCAAGATGGATTCAGACTTGTCATACTCTCCAAGATCCCAATAACTCTGTCCAAGGTTCAGCATGCTAAGAGAAGCTTCATCCCATGCCTCTTGGGCTTTATACTTGTCAAGTGCTTGCTCCAGGAAGGAAACAGCTCGGTCAGTCCTACCGACCCATAGATACACAACCCCGATATTGTTGAGGGCGCCCGTTAGCAATTCGTCGTATCCGTTTTCTTCGGATAGCCGAACCACTTCTCGGTAGTTCAGAATCGCTTCTTCATACCGCCCTAGTCTTCGGTTAACCACGCCGAGGCTGTTCAACACGACCGCTTCAGCCCGGGTATCGTCGATGGAGTCGAGCTCTTTTTGAAGCGCCAAGTAGATTCCATACGCTTCAGAATGTCGGCCCGCGTAGTCTGTTAAAAGGCCGGCTGCGTTGCTACGTTGAGTGACTGATTTGCCAGGATCTCCAACCTCTGAATACAGCTTGGACGCGCGTACATACGTTTTACTGGCCGCTACATAGTCACCCAAGGCTTCATAGGATAGGCCAAGGTTGGGAAGCATTTTGGCGAGGATCAATGAATCTCGGATGGCCCATCGAATGGCCTCGGCCTCGTCAAAAACCCGAATGGCAGACTGTTGGTCGTTTGCTCGGACTCGGTAATAAAGACCCAAATCGCTGAGCGTATTCGCAATCAGCTGTTGGTCGTCCACTGAACGACGCAGTTCAAGGGCTTCTATGTTGTAGGATAAAAAGGCAGGGGGATTTGACCAATTGACAAGACCCATTCTGCCCATCACTTCGGCGCGCCCCGACACGTCTCCGATAGACTGATACAGTGAATCCGATTGGCTAAAAAGGGCAAATGCCGAGTCTGGACTGGATGAACGAATATCCTCGGCCCGCAAATATATCGTGTCTGCCGTTTGTGCTGTTTCTAGTTCCGCCTTTGAAAGTCCGGATCGAAAAGACCATGCATTTTGGAGGCTGGATTCGTTGTACTGAGACTTGAATTCGGATGAAATAAGATCCAGCGCTTTGGCAAATGTTGATGCGGATTCCGACGAGCTATCGAGTTTCTGTTCAACCCACTTCTGCATCAAATCAGAAAAAACAGGTTTCACCCCAAGTCTGTGCGCTGCAATGAGTTCTCGGACCTGGTCCACGTTATTCGATGTGGCGGCTTCCTCCAATGAGGAGCCTTGGCT
Organism: bacterium; assembly: GCA_013204185.1. GTDB lineage: Bacteria > Bacteroidota > Rhodothermia > Rhodothermales > UBA10348 > UBA10348. Next base: position 28,511 of record JABMOI010000102.1, read on the forward strand.
TTGCCCTGCCACAGGGTTTCCAAGCGCAGAAATTAGGAGGAATGAGCAGGTAAATAATAGGAATCGCATGGCGTTCAGGGTGCAGCAAGGTGCAAATAAAAATGGGGCGGCTCCGAGAGGAGCCGCCCCAAATATGATTCTAAATCAAGATGGTTCGCAACTCTCAGCTTATTTCAGAGCGATAGCCGTTTGTAGTGAACGAACTGCTTCGTCTTTGAGTCCGATTTCGTAGTACAACTTGCCCAAAATCTCGTGGGGCATAGCGGCGCTCGGATTGGATTCGGAAATCTGTTTAAAGGTCGTGATAGCATCTGCAATCAGTCCCTGTTTCACATACATGGATCCAATCATGTACAACTGACCAGAAGAGCTTTTAGCTCCGTCAAACAAGGCTGTGATCTGAGCTTTGCCATTTTCAATGGTCGCAAGTCCTTCAGCACTTAAGACTTCAAACGTTACAAGCGGAGAGGTCGCTACATCGAGCATATCTTCGCCTTCAACTTGCCAAAAGTAGGTCTGGCCAGGCACGAGTTCTGGTGCGCTTGCCGGGTAGTCCATTTCTGTTTCAGTAGTCATTTCCGACCAGATCTCGCCTTCGTTTGATCTCACGATCACCTTAAACTCTTCGAAATCCCCAGCTGAAGTCCAAGAAAAATGAGGTCTTGAAGACGTGATTTTTGAATTGCGAGGGAATGTGACTTCAATGTCTGAACTCGATCCTCCACTTCTCAAGCCACCAAGCACTTCAATTTCTCCCTGACCTGCGCGGTGCAAGGTTAAATCCGACGCAGCCGCCATCAATTCGCCGTCTACTGCCCTAACTGGTCCAGACAAAGCTGGAGAAGAAACAGACGCTGCAGAAACGGTGAAGGTGTTGCCTGCGCTGATGGTTAACATGTTGCTGTTCGAAAACAGAACAACTGCTTCAGAAGAAGCGGCGGTTCGAATCCTGTCACCCTCGAACAAAGGCGTTCCCCAATCGACTTTTGTAAACGCCGAAGTACCTGCTTTCGCCAAGGCTACGTCACCACTGACCTCAGTAACTAAGGCGATACGGTCTGTTTGAGCAGATGCACTCGACAAGAAACTCATCGAAAACAAGGCGGCTAAAAGCAGAGAGCTGAAAAAACGATGCTGGGACATAATCGTGGGACATTAAGATGGGAGGACTGAACTACAAGAAGTACAACCTATCCAGCCTTTAAGTTGGAAAAGTTGCGCCTCTAAAGGCAAGAACTAGTCGGCCTGCAATTCAGCTAAAGCTGAGAGTACTTCAGCGGAATGCGGATTGGGATCCACTTTCATAAAGATTTTAGCAATCACTCCTTCTGGATTAATCACGAACGTGTTGCGCGCTGAGATTGCGGTTTTTCCAGCTCCTCTAACAGAACCGTATGCACCTGATACACCGCCTCCAACATCAGAAAGCAATTTGAATTCAAGGCCTTCCTTTGCACAAAACTCTGCATGTGACTCTGCAGTATCTACACTAACACCTAGGATAACGGCGTTTTTTTCGTGGTAGAGTTCCTGATCACGCTGGAAGTTATGGGCTTGAATCGTGCAGCCTGAGGTGAAGTCTTTTGGGTAAAAGTAGAGAACGACCCATTGACCACGGTAATCTAATAGAGACACTTCATTTCCTTCATTGGAAACGAGTTTGAATTCAGGAGCTTCGTCGCCAACTTTAGGCGGATCGTCTCCCGTGTTAATGGTGAGAAAGCCTATCGTCAAGAGGGCAAGTAGAACGAGGACAACTGCGATTTTAAACATGTTCATCAACTAGGAATAATTTGGATCGGGTAGACTATCCATACCCTGTTTAATTATTCTCGTTCCTCAAACAAACGGTGAAGCAACCTGATCTAGCCCTGCCAAACACCGTGTCCTTTGCCGCGGAGCCGCTCTGCCAAATAGACTTCCAACTCCTCTGCGTCTTTGCGAGATGGAATGGGATTGTAGAGTTCAAAGAGTTCGGGCCTGAGCTTTAAACCAAACTTTCGAACATATGAATTGCCTTTGTATCCCTTTTTGTGTTGATCAAACCGCTCATCTGGAGTCCGGATAGAGCTTCCGACGTAAAAACTAGGCTTTAGTGGATTGGACAATCGATTTCGATCCAAAAACCGTCGAGATTTTCGGACTTGGGCATCCAGTTCTATCACATATACATAGTAGGAGCGCATAAGGGTAGGAACGCATAAGGGCGGCGCCATTTTCTAAGGACTCGGCCCGGAAAATACCTCGTGCGAGAATGTGATGAATACGAATTAAGAGCTTAACTGATTTTTAAGCGTATCGTAATACACGGAAAGCATGGATTTCTCCGCCCCGATCCATTTTTCCGGATTCATTTTCTCCGCCTCGATCCATTTTTTCTACCCCTTTCCGCTCTATGGGATTTCGTCCATCACTCCTTCGTCTGTACGAATTTAAAATATACCTACTTGTGATGGGTTTGGCATTTGTTATGTGCTTCAATTCAGAGGCTCATGCGCGGGAGTTTCTCACCCAATCTCAACGTGTTGGTTCTGGGGCAGCATCTGTGGATGCCGACGTGCGTGGCCAAGTGAACCGGCCGAAAATCGGACTGGTGCTGAGTGGCGGTTCTGCAAAAGGCCTTGCCCACGTAGGTGTCCTGAAGGTGTTTGAAGCGGAAGGCATCCCAATTGATATTATTACGGGAACGAGCATGGGCGCGATTGCCGGGGGATTGTACGCCCTTGGGTACAACTCCGAACAGCTTGAAGCATTTGTGACGGATAGAGATTGGCAGTCCGTTTTCACAGATGCCGTCCGCCGCACCGATCAGAATATGATGAATAGGGTATCGGGGCAAGGCGTGCTTGTTTCGCTTCCCTCAAAAGGCACCGAGATCAAGATTCCGAGTGGCGTGATTTCGGGTCAAGAAGTCATGGCATTACTCAGTGAATGGACATGGTCCTACCAAGAAGACCACGATTTTTCAACCTTCCCCATCCCGTTTGCTGTGGTGGCCACTAACCTCAAAACGGGGCAAGCAGAGGCCCTGGCGAATGTTTCGCTTCCCCTGGCGCTAAGGGCAAGCATGTCCATTCCAACCCTTTTTGCACCGGTCGATATTGAAGGGGTGAAATATGTGGAC
>JABMOI010000103.1 GCA_013204185.1 bacterium
GGCAACGGCAACGGCAACGGAAACGGCAACGGAAACGGGAATGGAAATTATGACTCAAATGCCCAGTTTATGGGTGAGCTGTTTGTACGAGTTGTAAATACGAGCGGTACGATGATTGCTCATCAAATTTGTATCTATACTTCTGCCGCTTCCTACAGCTGTTCGGATTCGTGGACTTCTGGGGCTGGTGGTTCTCCAGATTACAACTGGTCAGCCGAAATGGAAAACACGAATTGTTTGATTCCCTCGGAGTGCCAAGTCGGTTTAAGCGATGATACACAGTACTTAATCCTGACAGCTAACTCAACTAATGGCGTTTATGTGTATCGAGAAACCGGATCGATTGACGCATATGTAACCGTAACAATAGGAAGCGGAAGTGACACATTTTCGAATGCATTCTCGAACGAGCCTGAATTTGAAATCTCACTCGTTAGCGAACAAATTAGCAGTGTTACTGTGGGGACTCCTAACTGGGTAACTTACAATCAAAGTATAAGTTGGAGCTCCTCTTGGAGCGGTTCAGAGGACTTGGCGTTTTTTCCAGGAAGCACTTCAGTGAAGATAAAAGATGGCGCTACATTAACCTCTAGCGAATCCAATTCGTATGGAACGGGAGCCTATACATGGGTTCCCAGCCAAGAATACACTGGTATTCAGATTGAAGTTTCTGATAACAGAGGTGGAGATTCAAGCTTGAGTAGTTCATTTAGTGTAATCAACCGTCCTCTTTCCGCAAGCATAGGAGGTGTGTCCGTATTGGATGTTAACGTTCAAGGTACTTGGACTGCTTCTGCAATTGGTGGGGAAACACCGTATACCTACATATGGGAATACATGTGGATTTGCGGTTCACAAAGTATTGGCATTCAGGTAGAAGAGTGTAATACCTGGAATAGTGGTGGTACTAGTTCTTCTTTTTCTAAAACCGCGTCGGGCGATAACTTTGATTTAAAAATCAAGCTTATAGTCACAGAAAGCAGCAGTTCTACGATCCAGGATACCGTTTATTTGGTAGTTGACATTATAGATGGGTATTAAGAAAACAAAGTCATGAAAAAACGAAGTTTGAATTATCGAGTCAGATATGCGTTTGTTCTAATTTGCTGTTCTCTTAGCGTTTTCCAGTTTGCATGTGATTCTGAGGGCGCGGGTGGAACCGGTATTGAATTGGTGCCAATTGCAGACACACAGGCAGTTCTTACGAATGGGTATCTTTCTGTGGACTTGAAAGATTCTGGGGTATTGCATGACAACAGAATAAGTCCGGACGGTATCCTGCCGAACAGAAGAATCTATGCAGGGAGTGTTTTAGGCTTATGGGTCGCCGGAAGTCAAAATGGCACAAGGTCAAATGTGATGTCAGGGATCCTCGTTGGACCGGATAAGTTTCAGATGAGTCCAACAATCGCGGATGGAGGGGGTCTATTCATAGTAAATAAAGTCGATTTTTTGAATGGTTATGAAAAATGGCCGTCACAATTCGGAGCCCCTGCTTATCCAGATGGAAGCCCCAAAATGCTGGGTGATGTAATGTGTTGGAGTGCATTCAAATCGGCCGCAACTTCTGGAAGTTCAGGCTCTTCGTTTTTAGATCTAAACGTGGTTGTAAATCCTTATCTGTTCGAAAACGAAGAGCTAAAGAGCACCTTGTTTGTGAGATATACGATTTCCAACCACTCATCTGTTGCAATTGATAATCTGCATATTGGCTTCGGTGGCGATGTAGACCTTTTCTGGTCCGACCCGACTAACCCACCTTGTGGGCCCTCAAACCACCGGTGGAATCATACGGGTTATAATTCTGTTAAAGACTTCACATTTACATATGCAAAGCCCGATCCTAGCGATGGAAATATTCCTTCAGAGTGTTATGGAACCCTTGTTGGGTATTCAATTGTTGGATCCGAGTCAGCAAATGGACTAATGGCGTCAGTTTTAGCCCACCCCGTTTTGACGCGATCTTCTGAAGAATCATTCGAGGCGTTTCAGGAATCCAAGATCAAGACGCCGTTGCAAGTTCTTTACGCCTTGCAGGGCTTGTCTTCAGAAGGTGCTTCCATGATTAATCCTTCAACTGGAGAAGTAACTACTTTTGCTTACACAGGGAATCCTCTTACGGAGGTTGGATGGGTGGACACTCGAAAGGACGTGCGAAGCCTTCAGTCGATTTCTCCCATTACTCTCGCGCCCGGAGAAACAGTTGTAACTACGGTCGCAATTTTTACCGCCGTTTCCCCGACATTTGAACAAGGCTATTCTGATCTGGCTTCATTATATGACCTAATTCTGACTCGGCGTAATTTGTGGGATAAATAAGTGTCCAATAAAGTTGTGTGCCCTATTGAAGGAAGCGTACTTATTCTGTCCTCGACTACATTAGTATTTCTTAGATACCGCCCCGCCACTTTGGGAAGTTTCTCGGTGAGAGTAAACATCCTAGAAGCTGGCTTACCTGCGAGGATTGTTTTGCGGACGGTTGGCCTTACGTGGTTGCACATCCCCTAAGTCGCGCTGTATATTGGTAACCTTATGGTTACCAATGAGCAACAACTTGACCTCACGTTTGGTGCGCTTTCTGACGCTACCCGGCGCGCTATTCTTCTTCGATTGGCTGAAGGGCCTGCTTCCGTCGGAAGTTTGGCAGAACCCTTTGCCATCTCACGGCCTGCTATTTCAAAACACCTTCGTGTGCTAGAAAAGGCTGGCCTGGTCCAAACAGAAAAAGACGGACGGGTTAGTAAGTGTATCCTAAATGCCCGCCCCATGAAAAACGCTGCCGACTGGGTAGAGTGGTATCGGGTGTATTGGGAGAATCAATTGGATTCATTGGCAGCTTACTTTGAAAACAATCCGACATCCGCTGAGAGGAAATAACGATGACTACAATTACAGACACATCCTTATCCATCACTCGAATCATACCGGCTTCCCCAACCGCCGTATTTGATGCCTGGACCAAGCCTGAACTCATGTCCAAGTGGTGCGCCCCAGAGGGTATGGATAAAATAGAGTGTACCTCCGATTTGAAGGTTGGAGGATCGTACAAGTTAGTTATGACAAATCCAGATGGAGGCGTACACACAGCTTTTGGGACCTATACCTTAATTGATCCACCATTTCGGTTGGGATACACGTGGGACTGGCAGGAAGAAGCATTCAAGATGGGAGCTCCAACACAAGTCAACGTTGAATTCCGGGCGGTCGGAGAAGCAACTGAAGTTACCATTTCGCAAGATTTCTTCCCCTCTCGCGAAGCCTCAGAAGCACACGAAACAGGTTGGTCGAGCTGTTTAAATAGACTCGAGATGTTGTTTGGATAGTGTAGAGGATGATTCGCTTCACTATTCCTTGACAATGTGCTCACCCAAGTCGTACCGTGATGAATGAGTGATATTTTCACTCTGCCAATCATCGGAGACTGGTGTTATGAAAAAAGTACTTGCAGCACTGGGCGTAGTCGCCTTCGTGCTTGTTCTACTCGTAAAGCCATTTGAGTTTATCGAGGTCTATTCACTTCATGCCGGACATGTGGCGCATGCGGTAACGGCCGAAGATCACGACGGACACACATCACACAGCGCGGTTGAAAAATCGAATCCGAATCAGAGCCAAAGCCTTTTGATGGAATTGGCAAGTGCCAAACAAGAAGCGTCCTCGTTCCAAACTTCGTTCTGGCTGGTCTCTCTCCTTGGAATTGGCCTAATCACCTTTGCCTTGTCTGTTCGAAGCAAGAATAATCGAGAACGCGACCAAGAGTAGGGAAGGCAGGTCACTTTTTGGGGTGTCACTTTTTCTGCTCATTGAGCATATTAAGCTGCCACAAGTCTTCTTTCGACCATTTATGAATGGGCTCAATTGCGAGTAATCCAGTCTTACCAATTGCGCCTTCAAGGTACTTGATCTCCACAAACTTGGACTGAACCAACTGGTCGGGCCGTGGCTCAAAACCGGCTTCTCTCATCATGAGAACGCCCTTGGCCCGAATGGATAATTCTACGCGCAGACGAATCAGGCAAAACATATCTGCCACAATTGGGCCCTCAAAGTGCTCTTTGAGCGAGGTAAGAAACTTGCCAATTCGTGTCGAGGCAAATGAGCCGTTCATCAGACTTGTAAGCAACTCTTGATCGGTATCGAAACCCGTTCCCAACCAGTTCCTTGTTCGTTTTTCGCTCTGCTCAAACACCACTGAGACCAAAACGGGCGCCGTGATAATTAAGATAGACGTCGAAATGAGCGGCGGAAAAGGGAAATGGTTGTATGCCGAATGCAGGATGTATGCGGCAATCAGGCCCAAAAACACTGCTAAAACTGAAAAGCGTGAGTCGTGACGCTGAAATGTCTTGCACACAATCGCAAAAATGGCCGTGGCAACCCCATGCATGATGGCTGTTCCAAAACCTCTAACGACCCAGGTCTGAATCCCGGCCTCGATTGCGCTTAAAAAGTAGATGTTCTCGACCAGGGCAAACCCGGCCCCTATCGCGAACCCGCTGATCGCGGCGTCAACGGTGAAACCGACCTTGTGGAATCGGACTAAATACACGATCCAAATGGCTTTTAAGCCCTCCTCGGTAAGTGGCGCCACATACCTCGAATAATGAGCAGACGAAATACCCATTGAACTGAGTAACCAACTGTTCACTACGTAGGCTACTCCTGCAGCCGCAAATCCTGCGAGCAGCGCCAACCCTACCGCTTTGGGACGCACTAGCTTATAGCTATCAATGAGTACCAAGCCTGAAAGAAAAACGACAACGGGCAGTAGGCCAATCAGAATATGAAGTGCTTCTAGCGCCGAAGGAATTACAATATGTTGAGCGAAACCATGCTTTCCGTGCTGCGTGGGCCGTCTTTGATCTTAGCCTTCACCCACCTGCCTGAAAGGGCAGAAGATCATAGATACGAAAATATCATGATTCAAAAATCTACTTGTATTCCTAGGTTTACCACCGCCATGCGTCCATTATCAAGACTCACCTTCTAGCGAATCGAAAACGCTTTGTTAAACGTGATCTGATCTGCCCGTTGGATCTGAACAGTAATCACATCTTCGATGGTTACGTCTCCATCAATGGCAACTCGGATACCTTCTGTGGTTTGAGTTGCCTGGATGGCAATTTGACCACCTTCTGCTGAGTCAATGCGCTCAGTAAACAGTTCAGTGCTTTGAGGAGCCATCGTTCCCGATATGCCCTCAATTGGCATGGGACCCGAAGTGGGGGAAATTGATGACATGATGGCAAAAACAGCCAATGCGCCTACTGCAAATCCGTAGGATAAGGTCAGTACCGGACGAGCAGGCAACTGAAAAAAGGCGAGCCAATTTCGCTGAGCTACCGGCTTGGGACTCCAAAAAGGATATTCTGGAAGAGAGGCCATCACATTTTGGTGAAATGCGATGGATGGCTGCTTGGGTTCAATGCGATTCAGAATGCTTACTAGCGCACTCATGTTGTCCCATTCCGCCTGAATTTCCGGATTGGTGGCGCAAAGCTGCTGCAGCCGAGCCGAATCCTGGATGGAATTGCTTCCGTCTACTTCGCTTTGAATGAGTTGAACGATCTCTTCTTTCATATTTGTAACGATATGCTTCGCTTTTCAAAGATGCCCCTAAGTCGCTGCCTGGCTGTGAACAATCGCGACTTAACCTTGCTTTCTGTGGTATCCATGATGTAGGCTATATCTGGATAAGAGAAATCTTGAAAATGCCGAAGCAGAATGATGGCCCGGTCTTCCGGAGTTAGTTCCATCAAAGCCTCGCCGACCCGATCTTCTAACTCGTTGTCCTGAGCTAATCTATCGCTTTGCTCAGACGCAACCGGATCAAGATCTTCAACGCCCGTAAACGGACGCTTTTTCTTTTTGGCGTTTATCGACTCATTGATGGCGATCCGATAAAGCCAGCTGAAAAACTTGAAGTTGGTATTGAACGAACTAAGCTGTTCAAATGCCTTTAAAAAAGCAGTTTGAGCAGCATCCTCGGCGTCTTTTTCATTCCGAAGCACATTAAATGCGACGGTGTAAACAGCCACCTGGTAGTGCTCGACCAACTCTCCAAAAGCTCGACGATCTCCCGAAAGAGTTCGTTCGACCAGTCTTTGATCTCGTTCCTCACTCATGATCTCTCTACAAGGAAATACAAACGTTTGTTTGTAAAGTTGGAAATGAAACCTAAATCATTTCAAAAATGCCGTCAAACCCAGCGTATTCAAATACTTGTTTGACGTTGGGGTTCAATCCGCTGAGCCTAATAAACCCTCCAGAAGCAGAAAGACGTTGCTGCGTGTGCAGCAGGACGCTAAGTCCGGCACTCGATATATAATCTAGTTCATCAAAATGAACGGTACATTCGCCCTCAAGCAAATCGAACTCAGTAAAAGCCATTTCGGACGCAACAGCGTCCAAACGGCCTTTCAATCGCAGGGAATTTGGTTGATCTCTAACTATCTCAAGCATTTGTTTTTAGGTTTTTAACCAACTTAATGTGTGTTTTTCGGTCCTTGTATTGATAATTCACCTCATCCATGAACCGTTTAACCAAATGAATCCCCAAACCTCCAGGTTTTCGTTCATGCAACGATGCAGTGACATCCACCTCTTCTCTCTGAGAATAGTCGAACGGTTTGGAATCAAAATCAACGAGTTCAATCACAAGTGAATCGTTTTCCAGTGCTACCCCAATCAATATATCGTCTGCGCCTTCGCCATTGTATTTGACCATGTTGGTGTACAATTCTTCTACAACCATATGCAGGACAAAAGCAGCCTTGGAATCCAGCGGTAGGTCCCGAACAGCTTCATCTAAAAAAGCGACGATGGGACCCATTTCTGAGATATTTCTTCCAAAATGTTGCTGCATAATCACGAGCGCTTATTCTAAGCAGTTTAACTGGAACCCGATCGAATCAAGACCCACTAGCGTTAACTGCTAGGGCAATGCAGGATACCCTACTGGACGGATATGCACAAGAGAAGTGTACATAGGAATAAAAAAAGGCGGCTTCCCATGGGGAAGCCGCCTTTTAACAACCTGTAAGGGATGCTAGCCAATGTGCATCTGCAGCTCTTCGCGGCGATGCTTCTGGCGAAGTTTACGCAGCGCTTTTTCCTTGATCTGACGCACGCGTTCGCGTGTGAGTCCAAAACGCTGTCCAATTTCTTCTAGCGTCAATGGATGCTCACGACCAATGCCGAAATACAACCGGGTGATTTCAGCTTCGCGTGGATGAAGGAGGTTCAATGCGCGCTCAATATCAATTTTGAGCGACTCATCCATCAATGAATCGTCTGGCTTGGTGTCTTCGTCATCCGGAAGAACATCGAGCAAGCTGTTGTCATCATCTTCGTTGAATGGAGCATCCATCGAAAGGTGACGACCCGTGTGCTGCATGGCTTCACGGACTTTTTCTACGTCTACTTCCAATTCGACGGCAAGCTCTTCAATGTTTGGCTGACGTTCATGAGTCTGAGCAAGCCTAGCACTGGTCTTCCGAATTTTGGAAATCGTCCCGATACGGTTTAGCGGAAGACGCACAACACGGCTCTGCTCGGCAAGCGCCTGCAAAATGGCCTGTCGAATCCACCAAACGGCGTACGAGATAAATTTAAATCCACGAGTTTCATCAAAGCGCTGGGCTGCTTTAATCAAACCGTAGTTGCCTTCATTGATCAGGTCGGCCAAGGTTAGGCCTTGTCCCTGATACTTTTTAGCAACAGAAACAACAAAGCGAAGGTTTGCTCTGGTCAGGCGGTGTAGGGCATTTTGATCGCCTTGTTTGATCGCTTGTGCGAGCGTGACCTCTTCCTGTGGAGTCAATAACTGGATTTGACCAATCTCCTGCAGGTACTGGTCCAGCATGCGTTGCTGGCGTGGGACGTACATACTCCCCTTCCTCTATCTGAATTCGTGGTAGCGTTTTTCGGTAAGCGTAAGCTTCTCTTTTGGAACAGACATTCGTTAACGGGAAACGAATGACAAGCCCGACTTAACGGGCCTCATGCACGAACAAAGGCTGGTGGTTGTTCCCTCGCGCATAAGGATCTAGGTCCTTTATATCCTCTGTTTACGTATTGTTTCCCGAAATTGACAAGAGGGCATCCGCAATTTCCCTTTCTTCGCTCATTCTTGGGATTTTAGTCTGTGCACTTACCGTTTTTCGTGTCTTTTTGAGCCAAGAAAAGAACGTTCCAGCGTTTAAACTCGAAATCGAGGGGGGAAGGAAGGCTCCCGCCTCCCGCCGAATAACGTAATGCCGATTCACTTCCTGCAAATACTCGTCGAGGATCCGGGAAAAAGCCGCTTCATCTTCGGGTGCGGATTCAAATTCGATTAACCACTCATGCCCTGGGAGGGTATCCGAGGAAACCGGTAGTGGAGAGATATGGAAATTGTTGATGCGGGCTCCGGTAATTTCGCAGGCTTTGCCCAACGCGGCCCTCGCCTCATCGCCGTAAACCGCTTCGCCGTATTTGTCGAGCATTTCGCTGGTTCGCCCAGAAACCACTAGTCGATATGGATTTACGGATGTGAACTTGACCACATCCCCCACTTCATACCCCCACAAGCCGCTGCAGGTAGAAACAAAAATGCGATACCGAATCCTTGTTTCGACTCCCTCTAACGAAACCCGAGGTCCGCTGCCATCGACCGGTTCAAATTCATAATAGACCCCAGCGTTCAAATGCATGAGCATATCGCGCCGGTTGGGATCGTCTTGGAAGGAGATGTACCCTTCAGAGGCTCCATAACTTTCCATAAAGTCTAACGAGCCGCCCACTTGCTGCTCAAGCAAGGCGCGATAGGATGAAAGGGCTACTCCGCCGGAGAAAAACACTTTGAGATTAGGCCATACTTCCCAGACAGACTGGGCTTGACTCCCCGTTTTCTCGTTGTAGGCTGCAATTAGCTTCCGAAACAGGACGATGGCCCAAGAAGGGACCATGGCGATCGCCCGGATATCCATATGTAACGTGTGCGCCACAATGGCATCCAGTTTTTGCTCCCAGTTCGGTAGAAACAAGATTTCTTCGGGCACCGCCTGATAAAACTTTTTAATAGCCCATGGCGCAAACAAAAACTGAAGACCACTTACCTCCCCAATCTGAGATCCCGGATGAACAGGGTCTTCTTCGATGCGGCCTGGAATGGACAACAATTTACCCATGAAAAAGGTGGGATCGGCGGTTGCTTCGAAGTAAGACAAGGCAACCGCTAGCGTAAACTTGCGATTGATATTCAGCATTTCAACCGAAAGAGGAATGATCTTGCCAGCAGATGCTGTGCCAGAGGACACGGCAAAATGTGAAAAGGTACCGGGCCACGTAATATCCTTTTCTCCTCTACGAATGCGTTCTACATCTGAGCGAAACGCTTCATAGGAATGAATGGGCATGCGCTCGCGGTAGAGACTCATCGGATCTTTGGCCGATGCAATGTCAGAAAATCCGTACCGTTTCCCCCATTCTGTATCCGAGGCCTTGGACATCAGGTACTTGAGGACCGCTACCTGAGCGCCAATGGGGTCTTGCTTAAAATCCCGAAC
>JABMOI010000104.1 GCA_013204185.1 bacterium
CCGCAGGGACGGCATTCTCATCCTCGGTATCCAACACCACGCTCGATCCGAACGAGGCATACACAGGGACGTGGTCTGAGGTTTGAGCTGTAAACCCGATCAAAGACTTTAGCCCGTCCATGGTATTACCCGAACCCGGAATGTAGGACGCGGCCAGTCGCTTCGAAATAATAATATGATCCAAATTCGAACCGGGCGACCCTCCAATCCAAGAAAATCGATTGGCGACTTCTAGAGGAAGGCTCACCGCCAAGTAATTTGAAGTATCAGACACAAAGTTTTGATACGGAGATACCTCATTCGCATAGGTCGAGCTAAGGAGTTCATCGTTCATGTCTCCTAGGAAGACGACGCTTGCCGAGGCCAAGCTCGAAAAGTCGATGTGGTTCTTGAGCCGGCCAGACGCATTCACGCGCTTTTGGTAGGACTCAGCGTCTCCAAAGGCCTTCATGTGAACGTTCATCAACGTCAGTATCATGCTGGTGTGAGGAAGCGTGATCAAGAACTCTCCTTTGAGAGGAGGCCGTCCTGCAAAATCGCTTGAAAAGGATTCCAGAATATGACCGATGCTCCGCTTTGTAACAACCCGCGTGTCCCAAACAAAGCCAATGCGTTGAGAGCCCGTGTTCGTTGCCAATTCGCCTTGCCAATCCGGGCCCAACGCGCCGAGAAGCTCATCGAACCGAGGAATGTTGGAAATTTCCTGGACCGCCCAAAGCTCAATTTCAGAGCCTTCCATGATGTCCTTCACATTCTGCACCTGCAGCGCGTCGTTGTTTGGGCCACTTCCTGGGGCGCCAAACCATTCGGTATTCCACGTGGCCACATCAAACGTGGCGCTACTTCCAACCCGCGAAATCTGGGCGGACGAAGGGAAAACGAATAGGGATAGCAGGCACGCACATGCCGCTTTCAACAGAAGTCGATTCATGGTGGACGTTTATTCGAAGTCCGTGTTTAAGCGGAATCTGGAAATGCGGTTATTCCCGGTGTCTGCCACGTACACAATTTTTCTGAAGTACGCGACACCTTGAGGACGATCAAATTGCTTGGCTCCATCGCCGGATCCGCCAAAAGAGACGATCACAGGTTTTGGCGTTGTAGACCCAGGTGGGGGTGTGACCCCTTCAATTCCTTGTCCGGTAAAAACAAAAAGTGAATCACTACCGCCGTCAAGAACGAAAAGATAATTCGATCCATCGGCCGCGACGGCCAAATCAGTAGGGTTTACAAACTTGAACTCATCGTACAGGAAGCCATCACCGCGAGATGTGTTGGCCGAAGCTTGAAGCATCTGCGTATCGGGCTGATACTCAATTCCGTCACTTGCGAAAACGACTTTGATGGACAAGACTGAGTAGCGAAGCGGAGAAATAGGCGGCGAACTTCCACTCACAACGTCGTTTGGCGAGGCCGATTGCGCTAGAATTAAGTGCCGGCTCTGATCATAAAAGGATCGCTGAGGGGGCTGAACAAAGGTCACTACATCGGCAGGGTAAATCGCGCTTCTGAGGCTCGCTTGAGACGGGTGCAGTGAAACGAGCGATTGCAAGTTGATCCCGTCCTTATCGAACTCCATAATGGTGTTATGGGGCAGGATAACGGAAGAGCGCTCGTTGATGGGGCCTCTTCTGGACACATACACGTGGTTGTCGTAAATGACAGCGACGCCAGTAAACGAGACTTCTTCGTCCGTGGCAATGGGGTCTGGCCGGTTAAAACGCCGGGAATCGTCGTCGAATGGGTGCCAAATAATGTCCTCTAGCTTGGGAATGCCGGTTGTTAGGTCGGAATACCGAAGCACAACCGGCAAATTCCAGTTGCGTCCGTTAACCAGTGTATCGCGCCGCGCTGTTACATAAACTTGTAGACGGCGGTCTTGAATAACAGACGTTCCTCCGCCTTCAATGGGGATGAATTTGGCAGGTCTTCCCGAAGAGTCCAACACGTGAAGTCCGCGATTGTCTACCACGTAAATCAGTTCATCGTACCCTACGTAAATGTCTTTTGGCGAATCTAGCGTGCCCGCATCCCCGGCTTGGTCGAAAAACGGGAAAAGAGGAACGTACTCGACTTCGTTAATTAGCTGGGGGTCGCTTCGTCCGGCATCAAATATTTCGTCCGTCACGCGGTCTTGCTTTGACCCAAGAATGGAGTCACAACCCGCGAAAAACATCAGGAAGATGAAGCCGAATAGGATATGTAGTCGGAAGTTGTTCAAAATGCGACGCTCATACCCATTCTGTGGACTGAACCGAGGCGGTCCAATCGATTAAATCCGTAGTCAAAATGAAAGGCTGCACCCGAGACTGGTATTTTTAGCCCAGTTCCAAAGCTAGGAATGGTGACTTCTTCGATTCCGAAGCGATATCCTGTTCGTAGAAACAGCATGTCTTTCCAACTGTATTCCGCTCCGAAATTCCAGTTTTCTGCGTTGTCGTTCGGATTGTTGAGCTGGGTGCTAAGCGTGAGCAAGCTGTTGGGCGATGCTTTCAATAAGTCGTAAGCAAACCCAAGGTGAAACGTGGTTGGCGCCGTCAGCGATTCGAAATCACTTTCAATACGGACCGGGTTTGTGTCGATTACGGTGCGTTCTAGTTCGCCTTGTGGAGCTTTATCCAATCCAATATTTCGGACGGATACGCCCATTCTGGCTCCGGTGCTTCCCACAGCGTAGAAAATACCGAGGTCAGCAGCCACCGTGCTGGTTGAAAGCCCCACCACGCTCTCGCGGATGTACTTCGTGGTGATGCCGTAGCTGAACAGGTCGGTCAGTTGTTGGGAAAAAGTGATCCCAGCAGCCACATCAATAAATCGGAATAGCTCTCCGGTCCCAAACGGTTCAAACTCGGTCGTAACCTTCATTTGGCCTGAATTGAGGGTTTGTAGGCTTCCCCCGATGGAAATATTGGAGTTTGGAATGTGGTAGTTAACGGCTGCATACTCCAGGTTGATGTCAACAAAGTAGGCCGTGTGATGAAAACCAGCTTGAATCCCTGGCAAATGGGAGGCCAGGGCGGGATTCCAGTACAACGCCGATATATCGAAGGCCGAAGCCACAGCGGATTCGCCAAGCGATGCGGCTCGGGCATCAACTGGGATTTTCAGGAACTGAAATCCAGACGTTCCAGCCCGTTCGCCACCGAGTGAGGGCAAGAGCTGTGCGCTAGCTGAATCCGGCATTCCAGAAAGTAGCAGGATAAAGAAAGTGCTTAATATGATGAGGCGATTTCGCATTAGAAATTAAACGAAACCCCCAACATGATATGCCTTCCGGGTAGGAAACGAGCCGGGTTAAAGGGCGGGCTGCCCGACGTGTTTGGATCCTCAAAGCGAGGGTCCCGAACGCCAGAAACGACATCAAAATTAGAGTTGCCGCGCAGGGCTGTGAAATCTGTACTTGATGGGTCAACGCTCGGGTAAGCATCGCCGGTGACCGGGTTGATGATCACGCTATTCTCTTGGTTGAACAGGTTGGTCACTTCCAGCGTGAACTTCAAATTGGTCGAAAACACAGGGACAATTTTCTGAAGGCTCAAGTCAACCCACCACCACGTGGCGCCAACTTCCGAATAGCGCTTGGCTGGATCTGAAACCGTGTCGTAGACCGGACGCCAGTCCTGTTCTCCGCTGAACGGATTGACGGCATTGCCCTTAAACTCAACAGGAGTGTATCGCTGACCACTTCGAACGGTGGAGGAAACGAACAACGACAAGTTGTTAAGCCCAGGGATGCCCAGGAATGGCCGCTCCTTGTTGTGCTTGAACGTCAGGCTCGTTTTCAAATCGAACGGACGGTCCCAAGCCAAAGGCGTTTCAAACGTGTTGTCAATGTCCCCGTTGGCCAAGAAGTCTGCTAACGCGTCGTTGTTGGTTGAAGAGAGACCGGTAGCTTTCGAGAAGGAGGCCGATATTTGCCCGGAGAGCCAATCTCCAACTCGTTTCAGGTAGCTCACCTCAATTCCACGAACACGAGCAAAGTCCCCGTTTACGCGGAACGCTCTGGATACTTCGCGACCCGTTGGATCCGGCACGACCACGTTTTGGACCGTAATAAAGTCGAATTTATCACGCCAGAACACGGTCAGGTTCAAGAC
>JABMOI010000105.1 GCA_013204185.1 bacterium
CGACGGTCTCTACGACGAAGACCCTCCAAACGATATCAACGGCAACGGCTTTTTTGACCAAATTCGGAAATATGTCCCTGGTGAAGGAACGCATCGGATTAGCCACGACGATCCTCGTTTAATGGAGCCTGTGCCAGCTGGTGAGAAAGGAGACTGGATTCTCCTAGGCTATGAAGGGTTGGATGATGATGGAGACGGACGGGTCGATGAAGACGGACCGGGCGGTTACGACCCCAACCGTAACTGGGCGGCCGATTGGCAACCTAATTACATTCAGGGCGGCTCAATGGACTATCCGTTTCAGCTACCAACGGCTCGGGCCATCAACGACTTCTTAATGACGCATCCAAACATTGCCGGTGTGCAGTCCTATCACAACTCAGGTGGCATGATCTTGCGCGGTCCAGGTGCTGAGTGGCAAGGAAGTTACCCACGCGAAGACATTGCTGTCTACGACGAACTGGGCAAGAACGGCGAACGCATGCTACCCTACTACGACTACATCGTGATCTGGAGCGGCTTGTACACCGTGCACGGCGGGTTTATTGACTGGACAAACGACGGTCTGGGCATGATTTCATTTTCGAATGAACTCTGGAACGGTGGTCAGTATTTCAACAGCCCACTGCTTCAGAACCAACAGAAAGATCCGGACAGCCCCATTGCGGGTCAGAAAGGAAGCTACTTCTTCGACGACTACCTCGAATTTGGATCTCAGTATTCAGAATGGACCGAGTTCGACCACCCTACTTATGGCAAAGTTGAGTTAGGTGGATGGAGCAAAATGAGAGGACGTATTCCGCCTCGGTTCATGAACGAGGAACTCTCGCATCGCAACATGGCATTTACGCTCTACCAGGCGGACCAAATGCCTAAAATGCAGATCCACAAACCTGTTGTGGAGAAAGTATCTGGCGATGTCTTCCGCGTTCGAGTGGATCTTGAGAACGACCGCGTGGCTCCAACCATTACGAAGCGCGCGTCTGAAAACAACGTGGTGGATCCGGACCTTTTGAAGATCTCTGGATCTAAAGTCGAAGTGATCTCGGCTGGTTGGGTTGCCAACAAGTTTAGACCAGACGCAACAGACCTGATTGATCAGCATGACCTAAACCGGATCATGATTCGTAATGGGCATCCGGGCAATACGACTCGCACCATTGAATACCTAGTGCGGGGATCTGGAGACATTACGATTGCCTATGAAAGCCAGAAAGGCGGCAATGTGAGCACTAAAACCACGTTGAAATAGGCCTTTTCCTACTTTCCGAGCGCTTTTTGCGGGGGTGGCTGCTGCGCAGCCACCCCCGCTTTGCGTTTTACGGACAATCCACTGGGTTCTAACTGACCTTATTGAACATGTAACGCGCAATTTTCCACTCAGCGCCCTCGCGGCGAAGGACGAAAAGTTCGCGGTTGGCTTCAGGTCCAGTGGAATTCGTAGCTAGAATGGTTTGCTGACCTTGTGACGACGTGACCGCGTAGGCGAGGTCCCCATCGACTACAACTTCATGGATGTCGAACTCCACATCTAGACGGATCTGGGTGAAGATAAACGTGTAACTGCCTAGCAATTCTTCGGTGCCCGTCGCAGTTGGGCCGCCCGTGGGCATGAACACACCATCTGAAGTATAGGCCGCAACAGCTGCCTTGGCGTCGGATGCGTTCAGCGCCGAGCCGTAGGCCCGCAACGTTGCTTCAATGGAAATTTTATCTTGGTTCTGCATGATGGATTTTTGGTTTTGAACAATCCCAATCGGGATCAAAAGAGTGATGAGCACGCCTGCCGTGAGGCTGGCAAATCCGTTGAAACGGGCAATGATATGATCAAACATGGCTTTACTTGGCACCTGCCGCGTCCCAGGTCTGGCTATCGGCCCAAGTGGCATAATCCACCCATTTGACTTCTGGAAACTCAGATCGTAATTGTGCGATGTCTGCAGAGTAGCCCACTGCATCAAACCATTCGAACATCAAGGCTAGATCTTCGCTGTGGGCCCTCATTGCATCGGGCGGAAATCCGTGGAATTGAATGGCACGTCCGGTGGCGGAGCTCAGGATCGTTGCCATTTCGCTACCTGTGATCTCGTCTCCTGCGATGTCAAACCTGCGGCCGAATACTTCCTCTCTCCGCTCCACCATAATCGCTGCGAATTGCCCAATGTTTTCAACGGCAATCTGCTGCAAAACTCGCCCAGCAGGCATCGGTAGAGACAGAACCCCTTCAGCATTGGGCGCCATGGATGGCATCCGAACGTTGTCCATGAAGTACACCGGAGCAATAATGGTATGATTGATTCCGGACGAGGCAATGGCCTGTTCGACTTTGAACTTGCTTTCAAAATGCGGAATTCCCGTTTCCCGATTTGCGTCGGCTACCGAGCTATAAACTTGATGTCCCACGCCAGCCACTTTGGCTGCATCAACGAGTGCTAGGCCTTGGCTGGTTTCTGCATCAACTCCGGCTTCAAAGGGCGTTGTCATAGCGAAAATCGTATCAACGCCTTCCGCGGCTTTCACAAGGGACCCTTGGTCACTGAAGTCGGCTTTTACCACTTCAACTCCGCGCCCCGATAGTGCTAAGGCGGATACGCTATCTGTATTCCGCGTGATGGCACGCACCGAATGGCCACGCTTTAGCAGTTCATTGACTACGGCGCCACCTTGTTGACCCGTTGCACCGGTCACGAGAACATGTCTTTTATCAGTTGTCATATCAATTTGGTTTTTTGAATCGGAATCAGTCTTAGAGTGCTCAAAACATCATCCAAGACGTGTTAACTCGCCCGACCGTTTGTTATTCGACACTGACCAAAGTGCATCAATGCCATTGCCAATATGATATTACGGCTTTATCATATGTGGTATCAAGACCTGTTTTTAGGAACCTCCTTTCCATATATGGCAAGATGAACCCGCCCCGGGCGGACGAACCATGATCGATTACAATTCAGTTGCCTTGTTCGTCAAAGTTGTTGAGGCAGGAAGTCTTTCAGAAGCATCTCGCCGCGAAGGAATACCAGTTTCGACCATCAGTAGAAAGCTTCGGGAGTTGGAGGCGTCCCTAAATACCCAACTCCTTCAACGGTCTACGCGAAATCAGCGCCTCACCGAGTTGGGAGAAGTTTACTATGATCACGCTCGTCGTGGGATGGCTTCGTTGACCGAGGCAGATCGCAGCCTCCAAGACCAACACGAACGGGTTAGCGGCATGCTCAGGGTATCCGCACCACCAAGCCTTTCAGACTTTATTGTCGTTCCGCTGGTAGGAAGCTTTTGCCAGCAGTATCCAGATGTTCGGGTGCGTGTGCTCATTTCAGAGAGAGATGTAGACCTAATCGAAGATGGATTGGATGTTGCGCTTTGGCCTGGGCAAATGAAAGACAGTACGTTAAAAGCAAGAACGCTTCTCGAATACCAGCACGTTATGATGGCTGCGCCATCCTACCTAGAGCGGGCGCCCAAACTAAACCATCCTTCTGACCTGGCCAGCCATCCGACCATTGCGTTTGCTAGGTGGGATCGGCCTGTTGTATGGCGTCTGATGCGGGACAATAAATTGATTGAACTCCCGATGGCGCCCACATTGGCCATGAATGACTATCAAGGGATTGAGCAAGCCGCACTTGATGGGCACGGCATTGCCGAAATCCCGTCGATCATAGCAAGCGAATCATTGAAATCAGGACGCCTCATCCCCGTTCTAACGGATTGGAGTTTCAGAGCCTCAAAGCTCTCATTCGTTTACTCAGGCAATCGGGCTATTCCCCAGCTTGTCCACCTTTTTAAGGCTCATTGCCTTGATCAAATCAAGCAAATCGGATCGGAATTGCGGCTTCAATAGCTCGAAAACATGGGAGACATGGCGTTATCTGGTTTTTATCCTTCCGTAGGTTTGGCAAAATTATGGCGAGACTGTACTCACTTTGTACCAACTATTCGTTTCAATGGAGGCCAAGTACAGTACAAAACTTCTGCATTCGCTCTGACAAAGCCCTAGGAATTCCGTTTATCTACTCTTCAAATTAAACCAATGGAAACAAGACTAAGCTCGATCAACTCAACGAAGTATCTAGTGCTGGCACTTTGGTTTATACCGGCCGCAATAGTGACTTGGGGAGTTCACGAGTTTGCCCATTGGGCTATGGGTGAAATGCTGGGTTATGATATGTGGATATCATTTAATCAGGCAGGACTTGACCATGGGCAATATCGCGCCACGATACATGAAATATTGGTCAGTCTTGCAGGGCCAGCTGTCACATGGGTACAAGCCATCGTTGCCTATGTACTCCTTCGGCGCTCTAAAAAAGTCTGGCTCTATCCGTTTCTGTTTCTCACACTTTGGATGAGAGCCGTCGCAATGGGAATCAGCTTTATTTCACTACCTAATGATGAAGCCAGTAGCAGCTTGCTTATGGGGCTACCAATGTTTCTATTGCCCTTACTTTCTGTCCTGGGATTACTATTTATTACCTATTTGGGAAGCCGAGCCCTGAACATTGGATGGAAAGGCAATGCGCTCTCTTACCTCATGGCATCGCTCGTCACAACAGCAATCGTGTTCGCAGACAAGATGGTCTTTCCCTAATTCAACTCCATGGTTTTCAATGGTCTTCAATAATTTCGAATCCAGATCGTGAGGAGAAAAAACGTACAAAGGCTGGGGGATTTAGTTCGGGATCTTCGATCCCTCATCAGTCGGCGACTACGTCGCCTCGTGTACGGCGAGCTAGCACCCACCTCACAGAAAGTAATCGTTTCCAACTGCTACTGCCAGGCGTGCGAGTCCGTAACACCATACTATTAGGCTGAGTGATTGGTAAAAAAAGTGAGGGCGTCATTACCCTATCAGTGACACTACTCGCTTTCAAGAATAAATTCAGCCCTCG
>JABMOI010000010.1 GCA_013204185.1 bacterium
CCGGGCGGCCCTCTATTCCTTCACCGAGAAGGACTGTTTATTTGGGCGAAGTCGTTCCATCCATTTGGACAACCACGTTTCTCAGTTTAGATGTCCCTGATAGACGCCTTGCCACAGGAGATCCAGACTGCATGTCAAATTCAGAAAACATGCTCTTTAATTTTTTTAAGATGGTGGAGTTGTAATTGATGGAGCTGTCGTCCTCCATTACGAACTGCGTTACCTTTTTCACTTTGTTGCCCGTTGTATCATCTGAGCAAGATCCATTTGGCGTCCAAAATTTTGAACTCGCCTTGTTCTTGGTGGATTTCTGATACTGGCGTGAGCCCCATTTTTTACTTCGTTCCCACGCATCGGTATACGAATCATTGTCGTCCTCGCTTGCGCATTCTGGAGAATCTCCAGCGTACACATCGCCTTTGGGATTAACCCACTGAGTTTCAGCAGAAGCTACTGCGCCCACACATTTGTCAGTACCCTTGGCGTGGTGATATACACTCACTTCATATACCAGACCGGAATTGTTTCCGAGGTTTGTTTCTCCCGCTTTGTATCCAGAAGCACTCGTGTCTATGACTCTGAGGGTAAACGCTCCATTTCGAGTATCTGGCTGATCCTGGACGCTGCTTGGGCTAGAGGGTACAAGGGCACAAAGTGAAGTAAACGAAAATTTGATGCTCGACAAAATCCGTGGATCTAGCGTAAGAGAAATCGGTGAGGTCATGGCCCCAGAATGCTCCGCGGATCCCACTTTAATGCTGTAAGTCCCTGCCGTATTGGCGGTATTGAATGTCTGAATTTCTACTTCGGTCAAATTCAATGGACCCATGAGCTGATCCCAGCAAAGCCCACCGCTTTTACATCCGGAATTCAGGACTTCCAATACGGTCGTGTCGTATTTGTCGTCGTAAGCATGCTGATGATACAATTCCCTGGAACTCTGTTCTTCACCAAACACGTCCACGTCAAAGTGACCACCCAGAAGCCCTTTATCATTACTGTCTGCTTTGACATCGTCGACTTCAGTAATGGAATCGATTCCATCAATGACTACAGCACCTGAAATAGAGCTTTCATCTACCATCTCAAATACTGACTTCGAACCAGCAACGAAAACCAAGCCGTTCCAAGCCGCATTGCCTTCAAATGTCAAATCACCCTCGACCAAAAGAACACCATAACCGACGAACCCTTTTTGAAGCGTTACATCGCCTTTGCTATGAAATACGACGGGAGTAGAACCATTTCCCATGATTGAAGAACCGTTCCCACTAGCATAGTCCGACGAACTTTTTTTAGAGTATTTCCCTTTCGCCCAGTCTTTGCTCTTCCAATCTCTCTCGGTTAAGTAAAGCTTATTGGTGCCTTCGTACGCTTCAATTTTCGCGCGCAGCGCAGCAACACCAATATTCAATTCTTCGTGCACAATATCCCCATCTCCCCCAACGCCGACAATTTGACTGGATGCCATTTCCGAGAGGAATGCATCCTTGGTTACAGCCCAAATGGTCCGTACGGCATGCGATGACGTTCCTCCTGGGTCCGTCCCACTAATCGAATAATCGTTTTTCAATGTTACCGAGTTAATGGGGGCCGAAATGGTCACGGCATCGAGTACGTTGGCTCCTGTTTTCGAAACATTTCCTACAATTTCGTACTCGTGGTCGCCATATTTCCCAACAACAACTACCGATACGGATCCGTCTTCCGAATCCTCGGCCATCATATCGAATTTGGCCTTACCTAATTCGACGTCCTTTGTGTTAGTCCGATATCCTTCGAAATCGCGCTTTACCTTTCCAACTAGGAGGTTAAACGCAGAGGCCGCAGCTTCTCGCGCTAGGACTTCCGACTTGTATTCTGTTTCATTTGTAGCCTGCTCGAGCTTTCTTTCGCTCTGTGTGGCGTACATAGCTGTCCCTGCGAGCGTGCTCAGCATAACAAAGACTAGTATTCCTTTTCCCATTTCGATGGCCCTGTTTAAGGGGTATTAGTAGACACATCACTAGCTTGTATCGGATGGCAGACACAGGATCTTAAGCGTCAACGACTTTTTTCCGAAACGAAATTAGACGCCCAAATTCATTGGCCGTAGCGTGATGCCCCAAAAGGTTCGATGCAAATAGGAATCGTCAGGGTCGCCGTATGGATACACTGTTACCGCTCTAAGGCGGAGCAACCGTGCGTTTGCAGGGGTCGTCGTGACGGCTCCCGTTTCAGTTAACATGGTAATCTCAAAGTGCGAAAGCGTGGACGATCCCCCGCCAGAGGCCACTCCGTTTTCAGATCTGTTGAATTGGTACAACTGAACCCAGTCATCTTTAAACTGCACTGAATCTTGTTCGGTGAGGGTATAAGAAACCAACATATCCGTCCCCGAATCATCCTGCCGCCAGAATGAGAAGGCCGTAGTCATGCCATCCGAGTTGGTTGAGGCGCTTTGAATTGTATCCTCTGTCCCATCCCCAATGAGCAAAAGCTCATCTTCGAGATAGTCGACCATTTCTAACGTCGACTTTTTCGCGATTGAAGCAATGGTTTGTTCGGTTGTGGCACGTTGCGCATTGAATTGTGTTGATAAGATCAACAACAATACCGCACTCGATATGATGACCGCCGATAAATGATCAAGAATGACTTGCATGGATTAGTCACTAAATAGTCTAGAATGCTGAACGAGGGGCACCAAGAATTTTTCCTGGGTTGCGCGGATGGTTACTTCTTTTTGATTGGTCTCAACTTCAGAGGGCTGGCCATCTTCGTCCACAAATTGGACTTCAACTATGAGAGTAAAAGCAATACTCATGTCTCCCACTGTAAATGAGCGGTCCAACTCATCCCCATCCCAGTTTTCAAGATCCTCATAGTCCGTTCCGAGATCCAAAAGCTCCATTTGCTCCAAAACTACAGCGTTTGCCATGAGCTCATATTCGCTTCGAATCACATTATCAAACGAGCCGATTCGGCTATTCATTTGATTGAATGCCGCCAATGAAGCTATCAGCATTGCTAAAAAAGCCATCAAACTTTGTGGCATGGTCGCTTTTGTAAAATTGACTGGTTATGTCTTGGTCCTTTCAAGGGTCAGTATCGGCGAGAATGGGGCAATAATTAAGAAGGCAACATTCGTTTGTATGCCGTGCTTAATAACGAAGTACGCGCAGTCGATGATAGGAAGTAGGGATTCGGACCAGCATGGTCTTCCCTTTCACATTGTTGGAATGATGGAAGCTCCATCTTCTAACACGAGCTGTGAGTCACACGTAACCAGGCAGGGCATTTGAGGGGGTGCACTGCCTGGTTGTGGCTCACCCGGTTGTTGGATTGCCGGGTTGTTGGATCGAGATGGCGTTGGATCGCGATCCAGATTTTCGTAGCCTAGGAGAAACCACATCATCTCCAGCTCCTTCTACTCCTCTGCCATGCGATTCCTTGTTTCACTGCTTGCCCTCTTTCTCTTGTTTTCGGTCGATTTAAAGGCCCAGAACGTTCAAACGACGGATGCGCGGATGTACGACATCGTTGCAGCGTCTTCAAAAGAACGCTTAGAACGAGATATTCGCACCTTGGCTGACTTTGGCACGCGGAATACCTTTTCAGACACGACGTCCAGTTCCCGAGGCATTGGAGCGGCTCGAAGGTGGATTTTCAAGGAGTTTGAGGCCATTTCTTCTCAATGTGGTGGTTGCCTTGAGGTCTCATTCCAGCGCTCCCTCATCGAAAAAGGTTCCAGTTCGAGAGCAAACGAAGACGTATGGGTGGTGAACGTACTCGCGGTGCAGCGGGGAAGCCTCTATCCGAATCGGTACGTCATTATGAGTGGAGACATTGACTCCCGCAACTCAGATGGGTCCGATGGCGTGGGAGACGCCCCGGGCGCAAACGACAATGCGTCGGGCATGGCCGGGACCATTGAAGCCGCCCGTTTGCTTTCGGCCTACTCCTTCCCCACCTCCATCATTTATATGGGGCTTTCAGGGGAAGAGCAAGGGCTCTGGGGCGGGCAGCACATTGCTTCGCTTGCAAAAGCCGAAGGCTGGGACATTGTTGGTGTGTTGAACAACGACATGATTGGCAACATTGAAGGAGTCGATGGGGTCATTGACAACTCGTCCTTTCGTGTCTTTTCAGAGCCAACACCTGTTACAGAATCTGATCAAGCACGCGCCTCCAGGCGGTTTGAAGGCGGCGAAGTAGACGGCGTTTCGAGGCAGCTTGCACGGTATGTGGAGCGCATGACTCAGACCTATTTCACGAATCTCAACGCCAAAATGATCTACCGCTTGGACAGATACGGGCGCGGCGGGCACCACAGGCCATTCAACGACGCGGGATTCCCCGGTATCCGCATCATGGAAACGCACGAAAACTATGTCCGGCAACACCAAAATATTAGAGTGGAGAACGGCGTTGCCTACGGGGACGTGATCGAAGGGGTCAATTTCGATTATGCATCGAAATTGACCGCAGTGAACGCCATTTCCTTGGCAGGATTGGCGTGGGCGCCTCCAGAGCCGGATCAGGTTCGAATTGGTGGAGCCGTACAGCCTTCTACACGGTTGCAATGGGATGCTGTCGAGGATCCGAACTTAGTGGGATATAAAATCTACTGGCGAGACACAACGTCCCCGCAATGGGAGCACTTTCGGTTTGTAGACAAATCTGTGACCGATTTCACGCTCGAAGGAATGGTCATAGACAACTACTTGTACGGAGTTGCCTCGGTGGGAGCCGATGGCAATGAAAGCGTTGTCGTATTTCCGTCCGGGCGGCTACGGCGCCAGTAAACGCGCTCAGCTAATGCGCTTCACCACAATCATGGTGAGGTCGTCCGACAGCACAGGAGCGTGATCTGTGAATTCTTTTATGGCGTCGTGAACGTCTTTGAGGATATCTTCGGCAGACTTGCCCCTATTGCTGACTAGAAGTGGCTCCAGTCGTTCTTCTCCCCACTCCTCGCCTTCTGGGCTCATTGCTTCAGTCACACCATCCGTGAACATGCAGATGACATCGCCTACTCCCAGCGTGACGGTGCCGCTGGCATACGGCATTCCGGCTATCACGCCTAGTAAGAGCCCACCTTCTTCCAACAACTCAAACGAGCCATCGGCATGAACCAAGGTAGGCGGGTTGTGACCCGCGTTCACGTATTTAAAAGATGCGTCTCGACGGTCATAAACACCGTGGAAATAGGTAATAAACTTGTCGTACCCCGTATTTTCCGTAATGACACGGTTCATGTGAGCCGTGCCTATTTCTAGGCTAATATCCAGTGGTACTAAGATGCGAAGGCACGCCTGGAGGTTGGACATGAGAAGAGACGCTGGCACTCCTTTCCCCGTAACATCGGCTATTGCGTACAAGATGCGGTCTTTATCCAGCGGAATGGCGTCAAAATAGTCTCCCGCGACGTGCCGGCTCGGAAGCGCAAGACTCGCAGTTTCCAACCCTTCAAAAACAGGCAAACTAGAAGGTTGAAGGCGCTCCTGAATTTCTCTGGCTAGCCTCATCTCTTCTTCGAGGCGCTCTTTCTCTATTTGCTCATCTACGAGATACGAATTTTGAAGAGACACAAAGGCCAAGTTTCCGAGCGCGTACAAGAACTCGATGTCGTCTGGTTGATAAGGTTGGCCTGTCATTTTCGAGCCAAGGCACAACAGCGCTCCAACTTTATTCTGTTGGCGAATAGGTAAGACGAGTGAAAACCCTTTTTCTTTTAGAATAGCACATCCTTTGGGCGCATTATCGTCTTCCAACAACACCATTTCTTCTACACTACACAGCGCATCAATCACTTCGGATGTCAATTCTGCTTTGGTAATCCCCTTTGAAGTGACCACGTGAACTCCTGATTCGTTGGTCGTGTCTTCAGAAATGCTGCGAATTAGGAATAGATGCTCGCGAACCAGCATTTGCCCCATCAAAGCGAAGGTCAACGTTTTAACCAGGCTCGCCCGATCCACTGTCGAGTTAAACTCCTGAGACAAGTCGAACAGGGTGTTAAGCTGCTGGATTTTGGAGTCGAGGTCCTTATTGGCCAGCTTGAGCTCCTCCACCATCAGTGAGTTATGAACTGCGGCTGAGGACATATTTACCAGCGAGGCCATGAACTCAAGTTCTTGTTCTTCGAAGGCCTGCCCAGTGAACTTTGAACCCAATCCAATAAGCCCAATCTCCCTGTGGCCGAACGCCACCGGAAACACAAGACTCATTCCAAACGCCTTCAACTCTGCCGGGACTTTGTCGTCTTGCATGGTTTTCTCAAGATCGACACCTGTAAGCTTGAGATCCGCATTTTTCCCCATTCCCGCGATGCCTTTGACCGCTGCAACCGTGTAACCGGCTTTCAAGGGATCGTACAGAAGGGCGGCGCCTTTCGTGACAAGCAGCTTGCCCATGGCGGTCCGTAACAAATTGCTCAACACAAATTCAAGGTCGAGGGAAGAACTCAGCAATTGGCTGGTTTCGTAAATGGCCCTCAGGTCAAAACGATCGGTGCGGCGCGCGGAATTAGTATCAGGCATAAGTATTCGATGGGTTTCAGAAATCCAATGTACTAATCAAGATGCACGACTTCTGCTTGAATCGCTTTTTCATCTTCAATAATTAATCGAACCAGCGTTTTCACTTGATGAAAACCTTGCCTTCCGGCAGCGCCTGGATTGATAA
This sequence comes from bacterium, assembly GCA_013204185.1. Classification (GTDB taxonomy): domain Bacteria; phylum Bacteroidota; class Rhodothermia; order Rhodothermales; family UBA10348; genus UBA10348. The sequence continues at coordinate 6,670 of JABMOI010000010.1, forward strand.
ACAGCATGCCCTTGAGCGACTTGACGCGCTCAATCTGAAGAATATGGCTGTGGCCACAAATAAAGACGTCTGGAGGCTCTGTTTTTAAGGCGGATCCCATGCCTCGCTGCCACGACCCCGGCTTTCCGGCTATGTGGGTGACCCAAAACCGTACACCGGCAAATTTAAATACATTGTGCTCCGGGTACTCGTGCCTAATGTCCCACCCGTCAATATTGCCCCATACGGCATGAACCGGCGCTAAAGGGCGAAGCGCATCGATTACGTCTATTGTGCCTACATCGCCCGCATGGATTATTAAATCCACATCGGAGAGGTAAGTAAAGAGATTGGGATGAACATATCCGTGGGTATCTGACAAAATACCCACAATCGTTTTCTTTGATTTGGTCATGCGTTTATCGCAACATGAGCCGAAGCCCTAACCGAACCTTGGCCTTGGGCCACTCGCCTTCGTTCGGGGCCCACTGCCTGAAAGGCACACTCAAGAACGGAGCAAACTGATAGGCTGGACGCTCAATTTCGATTCCTGAACGAATCCACAGAGCACCGCCTCGGTATTCTGTCACGCGACGAGCGTCACTAGCCCCTGAGGATACATTCCACTCAAGCATATCGTATGTACCGGCCTCAGCCATAAATGCTACAAATAGGTTGCTTCCGGCCGGATCGAATAAAATATTATGACTCCATGAGCCATGTATTTCCCACCCGCGAGCTCTTCCACGAAGGAGTTCATTTGAGGCGCCGGGCGCGGTCACAACGGGATCTCCTGGATCAATTAATATAGGGGCCGAGGGCACGATTTCCTGGAAGCCAATTTGTACTCTTCTGACTCCGAATGCGAAGTCCGCCGTTACGTTGGAGGACATGGGGGAAGTAAACAGAAACCCAAGATCAGCTTGAGGGAAACCGCTCCGACCATCAGAAGAAGGATCTAGAGCCAATCGAATGGCATAGTCGGTCCCTTCTTGGTGTTTTAAATACTTGAGCGTGATCCAACTAAGTCCTAGGGTTCGCCCAGCCGCATTGCCGGTGGCATCAACAAATGCCCCTAACTCCAGATGATCTGAGAGTTGATAGCCTACGTGCAAATTAAGTCCAATGGGATTTGCACCCACACTGGCAGCAACCGCATTCGTTTCGTTTTGCAATAACCCGGGTGGGCGATACGAAAGCTCTGCCGTGATCGCGTATTGGTCGTAAAAAGTCCTAACTGCCGACTCACCTCTATAAAAGGGGTCGAACATATAAACCGGGCGCTGCGCTGAAGCAATTTGCACACCAAAACAGCACCATCCCCAAAAGCACACTCCAAACACGAGCATGCATTTTAGCATCTCGAAATGGAAACCGTGTGCCTTTGGCTTAAACAGCATCTTAGTTTTGTGCCTCGAAGTGAATTCCAACGTTACTTCATCAACAATATCTGGTGCGATTGGATTCCTGAATCTGATTCCATTCGAACAAAATACGTTCCACTTGGGAGATCGGTTGCAGTAAAGGATACTTCGTACTGGCCGGCGCTTTGAGTGCCATCTACAAGCGTCGAAATCATCTGGCCGGAAAGATCCCACACCGATATTCGAATGGTCTGAGTTTCCAGCACGTCATATTCAATGGTTGTGGAAGGATTGAATGGGTTTGGATAATTACCCTTCAGGGACGCCGTGAACGTAGGCTCTATGTCTCCCATTCCCAGTTTAACCGTTTGAGACGTCTCTTCTAGGCCATTTGAAAGCATAGATTTCAAACGGTAATAGACCACTCCGTCCGGCTTGATTACATCCGTGTAGGTGAGCGGTTCAGCCGATGAGCCAGGACCCGGCAGTACTTCGGCAATGGGATCAAATAGTTGGCCGTCCCGAGACCGTTCGACTATATACGATCGAGCATTCAGCTGCACGGTCTCCCACTTCAGAACAACCACGTTGTCCAAGAAGTCCACCGAAATATCCAATTCTTGTGCTCCCTTAACAATGAACCGAGAAGCGGTGACTAGCTTTGAGCTTGGGCTCTTTTCAAAATCGAACAAATAACCATCATCCTGCGATGGCCTTTTCATTTCTGAAACAATCTCCGATGGTGTCCAAACGGAAGGACTGATTCTGAAATCGTCCATTTGCCCGGAAAATGATGAAATGTCACTCGCTTTCGCTTCTGAAAGACGGGATCCAAGTGCTACCTGAGTCGCCGTCTTAATTGGAAACGAAAAGACGTGATACAAGGAATCTACCACTTCTCCATCCACAGATAGCTTCGTCCACTCCCCTTCAGGATCATAAACCATGGTCAGAAAGTGCCAGTTACCATCCGCAATTGGCATCGTACTACGCATGGAAACATGCTTAGAATCGAATCCGCGGTAAAACTCCAAATATCCTGCTGGGTCTACAACCCATTCAAAAGGATAGTCGTCCGACCCCTCTCCAGACCAGGTCGAGAGAAGAAGCTCATTGACTTCAGTGGTTCGAGTCCACATGGAGACGGAATAGGGACTTCCGTAGGTTAGGTGGTTTGCAGATGGCAGGTCTACCACCCATCCTTGTGTTTTTCCTGTTCCGAACTCTCCAACCTCATTTTGTTGAGCGAGGCGCAGAGGCCTCTTTTCAGGCAGGATTTCAATGCGAGACACTGTTCGCTCAACCACCGATGCTCCTCGCATCACAAATGGAGCCACGGTTAAAGAACTTGGTTGGTCGACTCTGCCTGATTTTAACTTGATGAGTACGACATCGCCAAACTTGAAACTCTTCGTTCCCCATACTCGCATCTTTCCATCCCTGCCAAGCTCGTGACGAAGCGGCGAGAAATCGCCCTTTTCACTTCGTTTCACGCCGGATTTCCATTCCCAATCCGCGGGAATCGACACGAGTATGCCAGTAACCGCCTCCCTTTCGCCGTACTCAAGAAATAAGTTCACATCTGAAAACGAAGCAGCAGCATGCGACTGGCCAATTACCTTGAATTGTGCGCAGGCATTGCTGGTCCAAAGTGTGATCGAACAAATAAGTACGACCAAACGGGAAAAGGCCCTGATATAAGGGGTCCTAATCATACATTCTAGATTATTGAAGTGGCGCGCCCAAGTGCGGTGGGGGTGGGGGTGGATGCGCCGAACAACTCTCAAAATCTAGTTGGAAGACACGTAGGTGTCAAGACTATTGGGAAGCCTACTCCCCTCTACGATCCCTACCTGCCACCAATACCGTCCAAATGGGGCTCTATGGGGCTAAACGGAGGATGTGAATTCGTCCAAGCGTGGATAACTTTTGGGCCGGAGCTAGTTCATCATCGAAGCGGGTATTTTCACCACTCGCTTTAGGACCGATGTTAGAACCCGGTTACCAAATTCAACTCGCATACCCGGGCTTGCTACTAAGTCCTGCTGGATACACTTGCCACCCCAGGTACATCCCGCTATGGATGTAAGCACTTCAGGATGACCTTCACTTTCAAACCACCCACCAGAAACTGCAAACATCCCGTTCCCAAGACACCGAGCTGAATAAACCGAGTTTTGGGTGTAGAGAACGAGCACATCGCCGGGTCCGACTTCCGCACGGCGCACACCCACTGCCACAGAGGCATGTTGGGTTAAGTCGGTAAGTGAAAGTGCACGGGTGCGCATATGCTTCCTAGAGGTTCATAACGAATCTAAAGTAGTTATAGAGGTGGGTCGGCAAAGCCGACCCACCTCTATACTACGACTCTAATCATTAAGCCGTTTCAAAACGAGGAAAAGTCTCGTTTTTTTGCCCTAAATCTAGAGCTGCGACCTACAAGTCTACTTGACGTTTCTTCAACATAAAGAGACCTGACTCAATTCCGGTAACTATGATTGTTCCGCTTTCGAAATAAGGATAGTTACTCCACGTACCGTTAAACCCGGCTTCGTTGTCCCCAAGTGGGTTTACGTCGAAATAGCCAACTTCAACTGGGTTCGCAGGATCTGAAATATCCAGAATGCGAAGACCCGCGCTGTAGTTCGACTGGTACATGTAGTTGCCACGAACATACAAGTTGTGGTCAGAAGCAGCGGTAGTCCCTTTTAGTTCTTTCACAAGAACGGGATCATCCAAGTCGCGAACGTCAAAGATCAGCGTTCTCGTGCGATCTTCGCCACCACTTACTTCGTCCAACTCGTCGTTGACGTAGAAAAATTCGTGGTTGTCCGTAATCCAACCCTGGTGAGTGTATCCCGCATTTGGATATTCAGCCGTCGAAAGAGCAATCGGGTTTGATTTGTCTGTGACGTCTGAAATTGAAACAGCTGTTTCGTTTCCACCAAAGCAAATCTCTTTTCCACCATGCTCGGTATCTGGACCAGCATAAATAATGCACTGAGCATCGTGCGAGTAGCCAGTGCCTGAGCTACCCGTTCCTTCATGACCAAAACAGCCTGCGAATGTTGGAGACTCAGGAGAATTGATATCGATCATGTGAAGACCGCCACCACACGTTTCGCCGCCGCTGTTCACACCAACTGCGTAGGCAAAACCTGTCGCTTCGTTAATGACAATGTTGTGAGCTGAGCCAATTTCGCCATAATGAGCGTCTTCAGTAAACATCTGTGGCTCGGTCACTCCGCGAAGCCGAGTTAGATCAAACACCTGCATTCCGTGCTGTCCAGCGCCGTCTGCAACAACGTATGCATGATTCTGGAATACTTTGACGTCGCGCCATGCAGCTGCATTCGAACCTTCCGTCATGGGAAGGTCGCCGAGGTACATTGGATTTTCAGGGTTGGTTACATCTACGAAAGACGTTCCGTTTGTACGGCCAGCAAGAGCATACTCACGTTTGGTTTCAGGATCGGTCCATCCCCAAACATCGTTCATCCGGATGCCTTTTCCGCCGCCTAGGTCGCCAATGTTCATAAAGGAAAGCATGTCGACTTCTGAACAGTCAAACCCTTCCGCTTTGCCTTCCGCACATTCAACTTCGCCGCCTGCAACTGATGGGTACAGATCAACAAATGCGGTTTCAAATTCTGCTGCTACGTTCCAGCCGTGGTCGTCCATCTCGAGGATGAATGCTTTTCCAGCACCGCCGTCCGTATTTCCGGAACCAACAACTGCAACTCCGTCTCCGATAGCCGCAGCAGTAATGCCGTTCGTTTCACCATGGGCCAAAATCTGAGCGCTGGTAAATCCACGATCTCCGCCTTTGTACTCATAGGCCGATCCTGAACCACCTACCCAAACGTCGGAACCAGCAATCGTCACGAAGCCGCCCGTTCCGCCATTTGTTACAGAGAATGGAAGAAGCACTCCTGCGAAACTCCAGCTACCGCCAGAGTTTGAATACACAACAGAACCACCGATTCCGCCTCCCAACTGAGGTAAACCAACGATAGCTCTGTCAGAGGTCATGGCCAAACTCATACCAAACTGAGAGTTGTCAAAAATGCCTGGGAATTTCTGCAGTTTACCTGCGTCTTTCCACGTCCCGCTAGCAGCATCGTAGTTGTAGGTGTACACTTCCCCGTGAGGAGATTTTCCTTCTTCCTGGCCTTCCATTGGGGCAGCTACCAATGCGCGGTTACCCGACATGGCAACAGCCAATCCAAAAAAACTACCTTCTGGAAGATCCTGGGTTAATGTGCTATGGTATGTAAATGCATTTCCATCGCGTTTAAACACGTAGGCAGCGCCCGTTCCGCCGTTCGCTCCAGCAGAGCCAACGATCGCAAAGTCGCTTGAAAGTGCAATCGAACGGCCATAAGAATCGCCCTCCATTACTCCTTCAGCAACCAATTTGCCTGTTTCCATCCATTTTCCCGACGCGTCTTTGGTAAAGACGTAGACTGCACCAGTCGATTTGTCTACCAACGTGGCTCTGATCAAAAGGGTATTGCCGTCCGCAGCCATGGCGCGACCGAAACGGTCGTCTTGTCCATTGTTATCAGAGCGAACGAGTTGAGCAGATTCAATCCATTTGCCGTCTGCCGCTTTGCGGTAAACATAAACGGATGAATTGGTTGAGTTAGCACCAGATTGACCGACAAAAGCGTCTGATCCTGCGAGTGCCACGGAACCGCCGAAATTCTGAGCTTGAGCAGAAATGCCCACGGCGAATAGAATCAATGCGGCAAATAAAGTCTTAAAAGTCTTCTTCATAGCGTGAATTGAGGTGAAGCAAAGAAACATCTTCCGACCAGAAGGGCCGGTTTGACAGCAACTCTGAGTAGAGAAGCCGTGCCATCCAAGGCACCTGTCACGAATTAAGCCCCAAATAGTTACAGAGGGACTCAATTTTTACACAGTTGACGAAAAATGGAATTGGGGCCAATTGGTTCCCCTTCACGCTAGAAACGGGGGCGCTTAAAGACTCGGGTGGCGGCTCAATACGTACAAGAAGCGGGGCTGTCCGAAACGAAGTAGGACTTGTAGTTCGTTGCCGTCGGGTCCATGCACCCTTCCAGGTTGAGCAACTCAACTCGGCGAAATTCAACCGGATGGCTCTCGCTCTGAAGCGAAAAGAAACCGCCGGTCAACAATTTCCCGTCTTCCTTAAATGCGGGATCAAACCCATCTACACTACCACCACCAATCTGAGGCTGGTTATAGTGTAATACGTCTTCCCCTTCTAGGTAGTGGGTGATAAGAGAATCTCCCAACACAACGATTTCAGCTGTAACCCAGTCGTCGCCGTGGTAGGTCTTTGAAGTAGAGTTTATGCAGTGACGCGTTACCAACTCATTGTCCATCACAACATTGGTCCCTGGGGTGCACAGGTTGGAATTGGTTCGATCGTCAACTCCATTTCCTCCAAGCAACTGAACTTCTATAGAAATAGGAAAATTTTGGTCTTTCAGCATGGAATGGCCCGGCGGGGAGTGGATCATGATGCCAGAATTCCGAAATGCCCAACCTGGCCCTCCTTCGGCCTGTTCGCCTGTGAATCGATATTCGACCCGCATTTTGTAAAAAGAAAAGGGATCCTTGTAAAAAAGATGCCCAAATTGCTCATTGAACGTGTCATACTGGGAATATGACACCGTAATCGCTCCATTTTCAACTCGGAAAGTTTGCCTAGGATCTTCCCCATACTCGTAGCCTCTCACTTTGGGTGTCCACCCCTCAAGCGATTCGCCGTCAAAAAGCGAGAGCCATTCTTCCGCATTGGGATCGGACTGCACGGTTCTCTTAGAAGAGCAACCGCCCATCAAAACGATGGATGAAATGACCAAGGCAAAGAGAGTTAGGGGTCTTACCCGCAATTCAACTGACATACCGTTCCTTCAAAATATTAAAATGGTGTTCGCAGTGTCCGGTTACAATCCAACACAGGGCGCGGACTGTTACCATGTTGTCGCTTGCCGTACCGGACCTGTTTAAAATTTCCTCGGAGAAACTGCCTAGCAGTTGAATGGAAGCAGATCGAAGTCCCGCGAATTCAAGAACCATATCCTCAAGCGACCTGTCGGCAAAATTAGCTCCAGCCATAAACTGATCTTGATCCATCCCCGGAAGGGGGCCTTGATCGCCGCGGGCAAACCGAAGCGCACGGTACGTAAAGATCCATTCGGTGTCAATTAGGTGGCCGAATACCTCTTTGATGGACCATTTTCCTGGGGCATACCGAAAGGCCGCATCCTCTTCTGACAAAGCTGAAAACCAATCAATTAGATCCTGTTTTTGCGATGTTAACGTCTGGACGAAATCCCCATCGGGTACCGACTGTACATAGCCATCGTAAAAGGAATTGTATTCTGACGGCGCCGGACGAACAGTTCGAAATGAAGGCATGCCTACTTTGTTAAACGGGTCAGGAATTGACCGGGTTCATAACAAGATTTTTCAACAGAATGTTGGACTCAAAAGGTACGCCACTTTCGTTTCCAAAGCACGTTGTAGGCATTTGACTGCTCCGAAGCGAGCCTGTTGCATCGAGCTGAAACAGAAAACTATCGGTAGGGAACCGCTCTGGATATAAGAGGATCGTGCCGTCTCGAACGCTATAAAGCCCTCTGATGTCTGCGCTACAAACCGCGGTGGGACCCACGTCTAGGCCTGGGCGGACGGCGTACCGGCTGTACTGCAAAATAAAACGAAAAAATCCGTTGTCCTTTAGCTGGAGCTGACCCCAATCTAACACACGGTGGCGGGTAACCTCGGATCCCTCCATCTCAAAATTAACAGATTCAGGCACTTTCCCATCTAGGTAAATGGGATCTATTTCGGCAAAAGGCACCTGAACGCGCGATATGTTCTCTAAATTCCAGGTCGCGCTTTTGATCACGGAGGTAGGCTGGCCAACTGTAGTTCCCCTATCTGGAGAAGTCGATATGTCTTGACCACCCAAGGGATCTAGCGGCGAGCAGGACGCTAAAAACGTCCCGCTCGTCACCAGAAAAACGACCAATATGACTAGTTGGCGAATCATCAAACGCGATAGGTATCCGCTTTCCAATTCGTGACAGCCTGCTTGATTTCCTTTTCAGACATGTTGTTGGCGACGGCTTTCTTTGCCAATTCGTCGTACTCCGCATCAGAAGCGAATCGCAAACCAATTATTTGGCGCATAGTCAGTTTGGAATCCAATAGCGCACCATTTTTAACATAATTGCGGAGGTTTTCCTCTGCACGAATGGCGCGGTCTTGAGCTTTCAAAGCGAACAAGCGGGCATAAAATGCTGCCATCAAGGTCAAAACCGCCAGCACGACAATTAGTGAAGCCGAGTACCTTCCGTCTGTATCCCACGCTCCAAATAAATTGATGACAGATCCAATTACCGTAGCCAACAGGCCTAGAGCAGTTACGTAATGGAAACCAGGCACCATTTGTGCGTGATTTTTAAAATTTTGATCAGACATGGTTCTTCTAAATGGGTTAAAGAGAGTAAAGAATGACACTACAATCGATAGAGTCACTATAATGACACGTGTCACTATAACGATATATTAATTGTGTATCAATGTACTCAACCGTTACCAACTCATACGAAAAAAATGAACTTGTTTGCGCTCTAGTTGGAGCTACTTTGCGATTGAATACGGGTCACAGAAAATGTTTAATCCTAAGAGGAGAATCGTCGTGAGGTATTTTTTCATCCTACTCCTATTTTTTACGGCAACTAGCGCATCCGCCCAAAGCTCTGCGTCCGTCAACGTGACAGTGGCCCCAAGCACGAAGCTGGATGTCCAAATGACCGGGGACATGAAGTACCGCCTTGTAGGACCCTTTAGGGCGAGCCGCACCGTGGGAGGCGTGGGCATTCCGAGCCAACCCAATGTCTTTTACATTGGCGTAAATAATGGTGGTGTTTGGAAAACCGATGATTTTGGACGCACATGGAATCCAATTTTCGATCAGGCCCCTACTGGTTCAATTGGAGATATCGCCGTGTCCCCTTCGCACCCCAACACGATTTACGTGGGTTCTGGCGAAGGGCTTCACAGGCCAGACCTGAGCGTTGGGGATGGCATTTTCAAATCCACTGACGGCGGTGCTTCCTGGAGCTTTGTTGGACTGCCTGATGTGCAGCAAGTTGGACGGCTCATTGTTCATCCTACGAATCCGGACATCGTTTTTGTTGCCGGACTCGGGCATCCGTACGGCGCCAATGAAGAGCGGGGCGTTTTCAGGACCGTTAATGGGGGCAAAACGTGGGAAAAAGTCCTGTACATAGACCACAATACGGGGGCCATCCAGGTAGAGTTTGACCCAACGGATCCCAACACGCTCTTTGCCGATATGTGGGACAATCAGGAGGGACCATGGGAAAATGCAAACTGGTCGGGACCCAATAGTGGGCTTTACAAATCGACGGACGGCGGCTCGACTTGGCAAAAAATCACGGCAGGGCTTCCTACGGCAGCTGAGGGGCTCGGAAGAATTGGCGTAGGGATCGCGCCCAGTGATTCGAGGCGCATGTATGCCACGGTGGACGCGAGAGAAGACGGCGGAATTTATCGGAGTGATGATGCTGGTGAAAGCTGGGAATTGATTCACTCAGACAGAAGATTGTGGGGACGAGGCTCAGATTTTGCTGAAATCCGCGTTCATCCGGAAAATCCTGACCAGGTCTTTGTTGCCAACGTGGCGTCGTATCGCTCAGATGATGGAGGAAAAACATGGATGTCGATCAAGGGAGCTCCAGGCGGGGACGACTATCACCGGATCTGGATCAATCCGCTGAACGGAAATATTATGTTGTTCGTGACCGATCAGGGCGCGATCATTACCGTGAATGGAGGGAAAACGTGGAGTAGCTGGTACAACCAACCCACGGCGCAGCTCTATCACGTAACGACGGACAATCAATTCCCATATTGGATTTATGGGGGCCAGCAGGAATCTGGGGCCATTGGCATTGCAAGCCGTGGAAACGGTGGTCAGATTAGTTTTAGAGACTGGATTGGGGTTGGAGCAGACGAATATGCGTATATCGCGCCCGACCCATTGAACCCAGAATGGATTTATGGCGGCCGCGTGGTTCGTCACAATATGCGAACGGGCCAAACCCAAAACGTGGCTCCAGAGGCGCTTCGGTCGGGTAAATACCGAATCAAGCGCACCATGCCGTTGCTTTTTCATCCGGCAGACCCGTCGATGCTTCTTTTTGCGACGAATGTGCTCTGGAAAACGACCAACGGAGGCGACTCGTGGGACATTATTAGTCCTGATCTTTCGGACCCAAGTCCCGATGTGCCGCCGAGCATAGGCGACCACCGGACGCCTGAAATGGATTCTATGGACCGAGCCGGAGTTATCTATGCGATTGACGGTTCTCCGCTGGAGGTAAATACCATTTGGGCTGGAACGGACGATGGTCTGGTTCATGTGACCCACAATGGAGGTAAAACATGGGCAAATGTGACGCCTCCCGCCCTAAGGTCATGGGATAAAATTGCTCAGATTGACGCATCGCACTTTGACGCAAACACGGCCTACATCGCTGTCAATGCCATTCGATTGGACGACCAAACGCCTTACATGTACCGCACTCGCGATGGAGGAGCGACGTGGACGCTGATCACGGCTGGAATGGAAGGAAGTGGGCCAATCAATGTGATTAGAGAAGATCCCGCCGCGCGAGGCCTCTTGTTCGCAGGCAGTGAGCGAAGCGTGTATTATTCGGTTGATGATGGATCGTCTTGGAATTCGCTTCGCCTCAACCTCCCACCTTCTTCGATGCGAGACTTGGTGATAAAAGGAAATGATTTGGTTGTGGGTACGCACGGACGATCAATCTGGATTTTAGATAACATTGCGCCCTTGAGAGAAATGGCGGCTGCTTCTGGGAGCAAAGACCCGTTCCTCTTCGCGCCGCAACTGGCGCAGCGTGTTCGATGGAATATGTTTTCGGATACGCCGCTTCCTCCAGAGGAGCCCACGGGGCAAAACCCGCCCGATGGCGCGATTCTAGATTATTACTTGCCGCGATCTGCTGGGATGGTCAAGTTGGAAGTACTGGACGAAGAGGGCATTGCCATTAGGTCCTATTCCAGCCAGGATATGTCGACTCAAATTGACACGACCTCGCTTCCCCACCCTACCTATTGGATTCGCCCGTGGCAGGCGCTTTCGGCCGAGAGTGGGCACCACCGTTTTGTGTGGGATTTGCGGCGCGAGCCGCCCCGCGGCTCGCGCCGCCAGTATTCCATTGCCGCCGTGCAATGGAATACTCCGGACGGACCTCATGGTCCATTCGTGCATCCCGGCGTTTTCACGGTGAGGCTCACAGTGGATGGGTCGGTAACAGAGCGCCCTATCCAAGTTGAACTCGACCCACGTGTGGATATCTCCCCTGCCGACCTACAACTCCAATCGAAATACTCCCTCATGGCGTACGAAGCGTATCAGAGAATACAGGGCGCGGTGGAAGACATTGATCGCAGGCTACAATCGGATACACTTTCGGAATCTGCCCGTACCAAGCTGGAAGACATCCGAGGACTTGGTGCTGCGGGAGATCCAGACATTGTCTACTCAAGCATCAATCGTGCACGGGTCTCAGACGAAACTTTTGTCGGGCTGCAACAAAAATTCTTGTTCCTACTCAACGTGTATCAAGGATCTGACACCAAGCCTACGACTCAATCCATGAATGCCGCAGAAACACTGATTCAGACGATTGACGCCATGTTCACACGAATGGACTCCATCGAGTTATAGCATTCACTTTTTGAATACGTCGAACAAATACGCATACTTGATAATCAGTCCCTTGTGAAGGGCTTCTCCTGGGAAGTCCTGTCCATTCGGATCCATGCTTTCAAGGCGGTTGATGGAATTGTACACGATGAACAATCCTGTATTGGCCTCCTGTAGCCAACCCAATCGCACATTCATGGACCATTCTTCCGTCTGATCATTGAACTGTCCAAGGGCTTGCAAATATATCCGCGGTGTAAACGAATAGGAGGCGCGCGCTCTGAATAAATTTGTTCTGAACTCGCCTCCTGGCAATTTCACTCGGTTATGCCCAATGGCAATCTCAGTGGTCAGTTTGTCACCCTTTCGCGCAGTCAGGGTCGGTACGATGGCAACTCGGTCTCCTCCAAAAAATCCACCTTGGTTGATGGCCAGCTCTAACCTCACCGCATTTTTCTCTGGGGTCATGAAACGCCACGCCCATTCAGCATGAGAGTAGTTTCCAACGGGCACACTCACACCATCGGCAATATCAAAAGCTTCATCCACTCCTTCGTACGTCCAATTACGCCCTGTGTGGATTTCATAACCCGATCGAAATTCCCAGTGATTGTCTACATGAAGGTATCCAGTCTGCTGAAAACCATCGCGTTGCCAGTACCCGCGGTAACTAGCATGAGGGCGCAATTCTTGAATGCCAATAAAGTCCTCAGGACGAAACCTGGTGAAGACGGAACCAGAAAGTTTTCGATAATCGGTTCGTCTAAGAAAGCCCACTTCCGGGTTGAAAGCTTCTGCCACTTCGGTGTACGCCGCCGATAGTGTGTACGTCTCGTTCGCATACGTACCGCTCACCTGACCAGCTTTGGAATTGCCATCAAGTCCAGGCGTATCGGAGGCCGCAAAAAATCCAGATATTGATCCATAGTCTCCAATGCCAACCTTGGCATCAAGGGCACCAACCCGGTTGTAGTCTTCATCCGGTGCCAAATCACCGGTTCCAAGACGGTTGGTAAAAAGGACTCCGACGGAGGTTCTATTAGGGAATTCGCGCATCACGCGGGCTACACCGAAGTTATTGGCCTGAATGACTCCACCCACTTCTTCGGTCTGCATTTCAAGGAGCCCCACCTTGAAGTCTCCTACGCTTCCAGTAATTCGGGCACCGGCTAGAATAGGAACCGTTCCCCCACCCTCATCAATCCCAATTCTTCTGCTAAAGAAGACTTCTGCCTCTCCTGTTTCTCCAACTGAAAACAAACCCGCATTTTCCAGAAAAAATGGCCTTTTTTCCGGGAAAAACAACGAAAATCGATCTAGGTTGATCTGTTGTTCGTCGACTTCAACCTGAGCAAAGTCTGTGTTGTAGGTAGCGTCCAAGGTCAAGCTTGGAGTAATGCTGTATTTCAGGTCAACACCCAAGTCACCGTCCAAATCTGTCTCGGCCTGTTCCGCCGTGTAGTCGTGATTGGCACTGGCGAGCACATAGGGAAGAATTTTCAAGTTTCTAGAATCTGGAACGTTCATTCCCTGCAATTGACCGGCATGCGTAAGGCGCGTCAGGTCAAACTGTCATTCCAGAGGGGCCCAGAACGCAGTTTCGTTATTCCGGCGGATGGTCCGTTCAAAGTTCACCCCCCAAATCTGGTTGTCTCCTTTAGGATATCTGATGGTAGTAAACGGAATCGCAAACTCGGCGCTCCACCCGTCTTCATTGACTGATGCCACTACCTCCCAGGAGGAATCCCAGTTTACATTCAGGCCTCCGCCCGACCCTCCACTCATTCGACCGCCAGACCCGCCACCTCCCGAAGAGCCAGCATACTGGGCATCGTATTCGGCCCCGGCTGCATTTGTGCCAAACACGAACCCGTTCTGTCCATCAGAAAAGGTATCCAGAATAAACCTAAAACTGTCCGAGTTGCCCATTTGGGAGTCTCTGCGTGTGTCCGCCGTAATGAGCCCGGACGGATCTGAATCAAACAGGGTGACGCCCACATAAAGCGTCTCATTCGTAAAACCGATCCGTACTTCTGTCTTCTCTGTGGCCGGTTGCCCATCATTGGGTGCCGTCTGGGTAAATCCGGTTGAAGCCGGGATCAAATTCCAAGCAGGGTCTGACCTAACCCTACCGTCAAGGGTAGGAGCCAAATCCATTGGTAAGGCCCGCATAACGGGGGTTTCGACTGAACCACCGCGAAATCTGCGTTGCTGAGCCTGAGCATCTAGTGTGGAAATAAATAGCAACAAGCTGAGGACCGAAAGAAAGTGCCGCATTGTGATTCTTTTAGAGATTTGACCGAAATTGAGCCGACGTCATGATTTAGCGCTCAGACGGTTTGGCTTTAAAAGCAGCCTCTGCTATCCCCGCACGTTCAGATAATTCAGCCAATTGCCTGACCAATTCATCGTAGCGCACATAGGCGTCGTTACCTGGGCGTTGGTCTGCTCCGCTCGCCATATTAGCCAAGTATCCAATTTGGTTGAGAAGCATAGGTGGAGGGTAGCTATCTGAGTTATCCGTTTCTAGCTGGGACAACACATACTTCAGTTCGGCAACGGGATCCGTAGACACGTCTGGCATCCGTTTCCGGCTATCTTTGAGCCCTTCTTCCTCAATTCTAGCTCCTTCTGGTGCCGTTTTAATGAGCGCTTTAATCCGATCTGTTAGCGCGTTGGCTTCCAAAGAAAGGCGCGCCATATCTAGCGCAAAATCAAACTGTGCTTCTAAATCTTCGAACGTCACCCCTTCAGCAGCTGTGAGCGGATTTGCTACCAGCTCTACCGTCTGCTCAGCCGACCAACTGCCAACACTTAGGCGAGCTGTATACATGCCAGGAAGGGCAACCGGCCCACGCGATGGTTCGCCTTTTTCATCGAGTGGTCCATCGACCCGCATATCCCAGATGAATCGGTTAAGCCCTTTTTCTCCAGACAAACCGGGACTTCCCTCGCCTCTTCCCTGGGGGCCTCGCATACCTTGGTCCGTTTGGGCGCCTTCTCGTGCAGGTTCATTCCTATACATGCGAACGACTTTGCCATTCTGCTCAATCACAACTTCCACATCGTCCTTCGTGGCAGCCGCCAAAAAGTAGTCGAGGTTTACACCGGATGGAGAATAAACGGGGTCTGCCGGGCCTCCGCGCCGAGCGAAACGCTGTGTTCTGATGGCATCTCGTGGACTGAAGAACTGATTGTCCTTGTCGCCTGCAAACTGGCGCAGTGGCGACACATCATCCAGTATCCAAAATCCTCGTCCCATCGTCGAGATGGCTAGATCCCCCCGAAATACCTTGATGTCCGTGATGGGGGTTGCTGGTAGACCCGCGTCGAAGCGTTCCCAACTGGCGCCATCGTTCAGCGAAACGTAAAATCCATACTCTGTACCGGCGTACAACAGCCCCTGACGCTCGGTGTCCTCTCTAACCACACGCACGGGCGTATCAATGGGAATCCCGTTTTTCCCGTCGGTGAGGCGAGTCCAGGTCGAACCAAAATCGGTTGTTTTGAAAACGTAGGGTTCGAAGTCATTCAACAAATACCGATACCCAGCAACGTAGGCGGTACCAGCCGCATGAGGAGATGGGTCAATATGCTGAATCCGGCCTTCCGGCGGCATTCCTTTGGGCGTCACATTAGTCCAAGTGGCTCCGCCGTCGCGGGTTACGTGAACCGGACCATCGTTAGCTCCTGTCCAGATAACCCCTTGCTGCACAGGGGATTCCTCGATTGTGTAAAGCGTCGAGTAATGTTCTTCACCCGTAATATCCCGTGTGATGGGGCTGCCTGATTCCATCTGGCGTTCTTTCTTAAATGCCGTCAAATCTGGGCTGATCGTTTCCCACAACTCGCCTTTGTTGGATGTTTTATGAACGAACTGAGAGCCGTGGTACACCACATCGGGGTTATGCGGAGATACTTCGATAGGCACGGTTCGCTGAAATCTGTACTTCAATTCCGCTGGGTTTCTGCCATAAATGTTGGCAGCGCCTACATAGTAGCTTTGGGTCTGCCCAGTGCGCCGGTTAAACACGTCGAACAAGCCTTTGCAGTTCGCATAGACCACATCGGCATCGCCAGGTTTGGGTACGGCTGGGCCCGTTTCGCATCCCCCAGTAGCTTCCCAACGCGCCTCAGCTCCATTGACCTGATTTCCCGTAGCATTGCTTGGAACGGCAATGGTTGAGTTGTCTTGCTGACCAGCGTAGAGCCAGTAGGGCTCGCGGTCATCCAGGTTTACTTGATAGAGTTCGGCTGTAGGCTGGTTGTTCTGTGTGGACCAGGTTTGTCCGCCATCGACTGTGACGTTGGCTCCGCCATCATTGGACTGAATCCAGATATCCCCATCATCCGGATTAATCCACATATCGTGATTGTCTCCGTGCGGCGTAGACCTGCGGCCCCACGTTTTTCCAGCGTCTTCGGATTTGAAAAAACCCGTACTGTTTACGTACAGGATGTCGGGATTCGACGGGTCCACATCCACGTTTGTGTAGTAAAATGGTCGATCCATGAGCGAGCGGTAATTCGAGACCATGTGCCACGTTTCGCCCTTATCGTTTGAACGATACAGCCCTTCACGTTCCGGATCCGTTTCCACGAGAGCGTAGACCCGGCTGGGATCCGCAGCAGAAACGGCAAAATCGACTTTCCCGATGAGGTCGTTGGGTAGGCCTTTGGTTTTCTTTGCCCACGTCGCTCCTCCATCGCGAGAAACGTAAATGCCGTCTTCCTGGCCTTGATCTCCGCTAATAATGGTCCATGGTTTGCGCTCCGCCCTCCACATGGCAGCGTACACCGTGTTTGGATCGTCGGGGCTGAGTTCGATATCGACGGCGCCGGTCTTGGCCGACACGAAAAGAACCTGAGTCCAGGTTTCCCCTCCATCCATGGTTTTGTAGACACCACGTTCTGGATTGTCGCCAAACGGGCTCCCGAGAGCAGCTACATAAACCACTTCTGGGTTGGTTGGATGAATCACAACAGAGCCCAACTGGCCCATTTCTTTCAGACCTTTTCGCTCCCATGTTTTGCCGGCGTCCGTCGATTTATACAGACCCTTGCCAATAATTACGTTGCTCCGAATACCATCTGAGCCCGTTCCGACATACACGATGTCTGGGTTTGTGTCGGCCACATCGATTGAACCAATGGATCCGGTCTCAAAGAAACCATCCGATACGTTGATCCAGTTGGCGCCGCCGTCTGTAGTTTTCCATACGCCGCCGCCCGTTGCGCCCATATAAAACGTACGCGGCTGAGCGCGATGTCCGGTTACAGCTGTTACCCGGCCTCCACGCGACGGCCCAACGTACCGGAAGTTGAGATCGTCAAACTGCGCAGCAAGATCTTGACCCGAGGCCGCTTCAGGAAGTAGTAGAAAGAGGGCTAGAAGAGCAATAATTGACCGAGACATACACAAAAAGTCGATGGTTGGACGATAGTTGAGCAAAGCCTTGAATAGTAGGAACGCAAATGTCTTGGATCAACTAAAAATTGAATAACTCAGAAGCCTAGTTGGCCAGCAATTGATTGGCCTCTAGCCCCTCGTTCGTTTCCGCATGGAATTTATATTGAAAGCCCCGTTTTAAGTGAGCTTTTGTCCTATTTTTACGATCCGTTTAGCCCGCCCCATTTCGGACCAGTTCAGCACGCTTTATGCTCAAGCTCCTTTCCAACGTACACGTGTTCGCTCCTGAAAACAGAGGGCTACAACATGTATTGGTTGCGGCTGGCAAGCTTGTGTACATGGGAGCAACCGAGCCAACGCTAGATCCCTGCCTCGAAGTGGAGCGAATTGACTTTGAGGGTGCCCGCTTGGTACCCGGTTTTATAGATGCACATGCTCATGTAACGGGCGGTGGCGGCGAAGCGGGTTTTGAAACGGCCGTTCCAGCCCCCTTTTTGAGCGAGTTCACCTCGGCAGGAGTCACTACGGTTGTAGGCTTGCTTGGAACCGACGACCTCGTTCGTTCTACTTCCGCGCTCATTGCTCGGATCAAAGCGCTGCGAGCTGAAGGTTTATCCGCCTTTGGATATACCGGTGGATATCATTTCCCTCCCACTACACTGACGGGCTCGGTGCGCAGTGACTTGGTACACATCGAAGAACTGATTGCAGTTGGAGAAATTGCCATTTCGGATCACAGATCGAGCCAACCGACCTTCGAAGAGGTGTTACGCCTTGCAAGCGAAGCCCACGTTGCTGGGTTAATGACGGGCAAGGCAGGACTTGTTCACTTCCATGTGGGAGATGGAAGTCGCGGACTTGAACTCATTCGCCGCGCCTTAGCCGAATCTGAGATTCCAGCTCGCACGTTTTACCCAACCCACGTCAACCGTAAAAAAGCCCTGTTTGCAGAAGCTTGCCTTCTAACAAAACAGGGTTGCCCCATTGACGTGACGGCATTTCCTGTTGAAGAGGGCGAAGACGCGTTTTCGGCTGAAGATGCTTGGACTCTATATCATAAAGAGGGGTACGCCGCCGAGCGAATCACGATTAGCTCTGACGGTGGCGGCTGTCTTCCCAAGTTTGACGAAAACGGACACATTGCAGGGCTTGATTATGCGAAAGCTTCGGCCCTACCCTTCGCCTTCAAATCGTTATTGGATGCAGGAAATGAAGCAGAAACCGTATTGCCGGCGTTTACGAGCAATGTGGCAGACATACTCCGACTGAACCAGAAGGGGCGAATAAAAATTGGGGCAGATGCAGATCTAGTTATTCTAGGCTCAGATCATCTGCCATCGTGGGTCATGGCGCAAGGGACATGGCATGTCAGAAATAATAAAGTCACCGTGAAAGGGACATTTGAATAAACATATGAACATGCGGCCAGCACTTTCGACCGGAAACGCAAAACGCGGATATCTCATTCCTATTGGCGGAGCCGAGGAAAAAGAGGTTAATCCGGTCATTTTAAAACGCTTTGTTGAGCTTTGCGGCGGCAACAAAGCCAATATTGTTGTGATTCCAACCGCTTCTCGGCTTGCAGACACGGGATCTCTTTACGTCGAGTTGTTTGAAAAAATGGGTGCGGCTAAAGTTGATTTCATGCAACTAAAAAGCCGGAAAGACTGCGAACGTCCCTCCTTTTTAGAACGCCTCGACGACGTCACCGGAATTTTTATTACGGGAGGCAATCAATTACGCCTCTCCACTATAGTTGGCGGAACGCCGTTTGCAGACAAGCTGCGTTATCTAAACGCACATTATGTGCACGTGGCGGGGACGTCTGCGGGCGCAGCAATTCTCCCCGAGCATATGATTGCAGGTGGAGACTCAGGGCCAACGCCTACGCAGGCAGGCGTAACGTTAACCCCAGGCTTAGGCTTTATCAATACGGTCGTGATTGATCAACATTTCAGGGAACGGGACCGACTAGGCCGGCTGCTAACGGCGCTTGCATACAATCCCTATGCATGTGGAATTGGGATTGACGAAGATACGGCTGCCTTTATTGGCCCGGATGGCGTTCTTGAAGTCGTTGGAAGCGGCGGAATTACGGTAGTCGACCCATCTGAATTGGAATACTCTTCCATCGCAGAGATTCGAAAGGGAGAAGTAGTAAGCCTGACCAATGTTCGGTTGCACATTTTGGCAGCCGGGGCGCGGTTCGATACCGTGAACAGAAAACCGTATGTTGCAGCAGAACTTGAAGCGGAAGAACTTGCATGAGAATTACATCGACAAACGTGTACGTAGGGCCTAATCTTTATGCCCATTTCCCAGTAATTCGTCACGTTTTAGAGCTTGGATCGCTCGAAGAATGGCCGACGGCAAAGCTAGGAAAAGCCTTTATCGAGCCTCTGCTCGCTCAGCTTCCTGGTTTGCAAGAGCATGGATGTTCGTACGGCGAACCGGGTGGTTTCATCCGTAGAATGCGCGAGGATGAAGGCACCTGGATGGGCCACGTTCTTGAACACGTTGCGATCGAACTCCAGATTCTGGCAGGTTCTGAAGTCTCATTCGGTAGAACCCGGGGTACTGGAACGCCAGGGGAATACAACATGGTATTTCAATACAAGCAAAAAGATGTGGGGCTTGAGGCCTCGCGCCTCGGTTTGCAGTTATTGAAACAGTTGCTACCCGAAGAAGTCAATCAGACGCTAACCGAGCCTGCTGAAGCCGATTTCAATTTTGAAGAAGAAAAAACGGCGTTTATTCGGTTCGCTCAGCGGAAGGAGTTCGGTCCGTCTACTCAGTCTTTGGTAAACGCCGCCGACGAGCGGGACATACCGTGGCTGCGATTAAATCAGTACAGCTTGGTTCAATTTGGACATGGCAAGTACCAAAAGCGAATCCAGGCCACCATTACCAGTGAAACGCGGCATATTGCGGTTGAAATTTCCTGCGATAAAGAAGACACGCATAAGCTACTCAATGACCTAGGGCTACCTGTCCCGCAGCAAGAAGTGGTGTACAGTGCACGTCAAGCCACACAAATGGCAAATCGCATTGGGTATCCGGTCGTTGTAAAGCCGTTGAATGTCAACCACGGCCGCGGTGTATCGATCAATCTTACATCGGATGAAGCCGTCAAAGATGCCTTCGATCACGCACTAGATGTGGGCACGAGTCGGGCCGTATTGGTTGAAAGTTTTATCACCGGCTATGATCACCGCATGTTGGTGGTGAACAACAAGTTAGTGGCTGTTGCCAAGCGTGTCCCGGGACACGTAAAGGGCGATGGAAAAAGCACGATTGCTGAATTGGTCGACATAGTGAACAGCGACCCACGACGAGGGGTTGGGCATGAAAAAGTGCTCACTAAGCTTGAGTTCGATAAGGCTGCGCATCAGCACATGGCGGATGCCGGTTATACAAAAGATTCTGTTTTGGCAAATGGAGAAATTCTCTTTCTCCGCTCTACCGCTAACCTCTCGACGGGCGGAACGGCCATTGACCTCACC
This sequence comes from bacterium, assembly GCA_013204185.1. Taxonomy (GTDB): domain Bacteria; phylum Bacteroidota; class Rhodothermia; order Rhodothermales; family UBA10348; genus UBA10348. The sequence continues at coordinate 27,688 of JABMOI010000010.1, forward strand.
GATATCGTTCATCCGGACAACCGAAAAATGGCGGTTAGAGCCATATCTGCTGTAGGCCTGGACGTGGGCGGGGTCGATTTCCTAACCGACGATATTTCGCAGTCCTATAAGGATATTGGGGGCGCCATCGTAGAAGTGAATGCAGCTCCTGGATTTAGGATGCACGTAGCCCCCTCGGAAGGAAAGCCTCGTGACGTGGCGGGCGCGGTTATTGATATGTTATTCCCTCCGGGTACCCCAAAACGCATCCCGATTGCAGGAATTACCGGAACGAACGGGAAGACCACAACAAGCCGCATGTTAGCCCACATTCTGAAAGGATCTGGGCATACGGTGGGCATGACGTCAACTGACGGCGTGTACATTGACGGTCACTTGACTGTAAAAGGAGACATGACGGGCCCTGTTGCTGCCCAAATTGTACTCCGCGATCCTTCTGTCGATGTTGCGGTGCTTGAAACTGCGAGAGGCGGCCTCTTGAAACGAGGATTGGGATACAGGAAGTCAAAGGTCGCGGCGTGTCTCAACATCGCTGCCGATCACTTGGGAATGCGAGGCATCGATACACTCGAGCAGCTAGCCGAGTTGAAACGCATCGTTGTTGAAGTGGCCCAAGATGTCGCGGTTCTGAACGCCGACGACGAGTTGTGCCTCAAAATGGCCGATTACACCGAGGCCAAACGCCTTTGTTATTTCACGCTGAACTCCAATCACGAATTGGTGCGTGAACACATTCGAGCTGGTGGGTTAGCGGTCGTGTTGGAGCAAGGAATTAACGGCCACATGATCACGCTCTTTGACGGCGGGGCGCACATTCCGCTCCTCTGGACACACCTGATTCCAGCGACGCTCGAAGGCAAGGCCATTCATAATGTGCAGAATGCGATGTGCGCTGCTGCCATGGCCCACGCCATGGATTGCTCACTTGAAGATATTCGGCTTGGACTTCGCACGTTCGATACGTCGTTTTTCCAAGCTCCTGGCCGCATGAATGTGTTCGACGAACATCCGTTCAAGGTCATACTAGACTACGCGCACAATCCTGCTGCCGTTGAAGCTATGTGCAGAACGGCTGGGCAATTGACGGTAGCTGGCAAACGTATTGTGGTTCTGGCAGCTCCAGGCGACCGCCGCGACGAGGATATTGACAATATCGCGCGTTTGGCCGCCCCTCATTTCGATCTGTTCTTGTGCAAAGCGGATGACGACAGACGGGGCCGCGGATTCGACGAAGTACCGGCTCGATTGAAGAAGGAGCTCATCGCTTCTGGGGTTGATGAATCCCAGATCATGCTGATTCCGGACGAAGCGACATGCCTGCAGACAGGCTTGCAAATGGCAGGACAAGGGGATTTACTGCTCGTTTTTGGTGACGACACAACCCGCTGCTGGAAGCAAATCATCAATTACAATGCAGATGGACCTGCGCCTGCCGAGGCAACTAGCCCGACTCCGGACGCTGCACATCTTCCTAATTTGGAGGACTACGTGTTGGATACAGGGAAGAATCTAGTGCGCGACGAACGAGGTGTTCGGCTTGCAAAAGAGGAAAATGACTAGTGGAAGTGCTCGACTCGAGACGGCTAACCGGACCTAACCTGGTCTGGGACCATCCAGGAGCTCTTTTGGAAGTGACGTTTGCTGATTCTCATTCCGCGGTTATTGACCGTTGGAAGCAGGAAATCGTGGTTTTGCGGGAGGCTGCTGGGTTACCGGATTTCGGCTTGGAGGTTAAAACCAGACGGGGCGGTGCGTGGCTCGTTGTGGGCGGCCCCATCGACCAGCTCTACGGCCTAACTGATTTGAACGAATTGGCGTGGAATCGGGCTTCGGGCTTGGAGGGCTCTGAGCTGACTTTTGAGACCATTCTTGAACAGCTTCGTGAGGAAGCGAATCCCAAGCTGTTGGCCCTTCAAGAAGCAGCCGACAGACACAACGTCACCTTTCTTTGGGACGACGATGAGGTTTCGCTTGGAATGGGCGGCGCGTCTTCGCGGTGGCCGGTCACTGACCTTCCTCTCCCAGAAGAACTAGATTGGACTCGTTTTGCAGATATTCCCGTTGCGGTGGTTACCGGAACGAATGGCAAGTCGACCAATGTGCGTTTGTTAGGTCATATTTCGGCCAGCGCTGGATGGATGCACGGAACAACGTCTACCGACTGGATTCGGGTCGGAAACGAAGTTGTGGAGCGCGGCGATTACTCAGGGCCAGGTGGCGCGAGAACACTTCTGAGAGACCCACGAGTTGAAATTGCTTTTTTGGAGACGGCCAGGGGCGGTTTACTGAGGCGCGGAACGGGCGTTAATCGGGCCGACGTGGCACTGGTTACCAACGTGGCCGAAGACCATATGGGGCAGTATGGCATTCATACAGTTGAGGACTTGGCCGAGGCCAAGCTCGTGGTGGCACGGCTTGTGGAAGAAGACGGTGTGCTCATTTTAAACGCGGACGACCTGGTTCTCGTGGAGATGCATAAGGCCGCTTCCCCCAACCGTTTGTGCTGGTTTTCGGTTTTGGGAGATAGTCCGGTGGTCCTTGGTCACGTTGCCGCTGGTGGCACGGCGTACTGCGTCCTGGACGGAAACATTGTTCGGCTGACTCCAGACGGAGCTGAGGCCATTTCCGCGATCGACGAAATTCCAATTACGCTGGGGGGTAAGGCTACCTATAACGTTGCCAATTGCGTCTCGGCGGCCGCCGTAGCGATTGAACTCGGAATCCCTCTAGATAATGTGCGGCAAGGACTTACGTCGTTTGACAACAATCCTGAAACGAACCCCGGCAGAAGCAACTACTTCCAGTTGGAGGGTCTAACGGTTCTTCTTGATTACGCGCACAACGTACACGGATTGGATGCAATCTTGGATACGACCGCCAAATTGAATGCAAAACGTCGCATCTTAACCATTTCTACCGCCGGAGACCGAACAGAGCACGAGATTCGACAACTCGCTTCCCATGCCGTGCACTCAGGGGTTGAAGAAATCATGGTTTCAGACTGCCTTGGATACGAAAGAGAGTTAGGAAAAGGGGGCGTTCCTCGCATATTGATGAACGAGTTTCGTCGCTTAGGGAAGGAAGTAGCGCTGTTCGATAGCGAGCTTGAAAGCGTAGAAGCCGCGTTTCAGCAGGCCCAGCCCGGCGATCTGCTTATCTTGTTAGTGAAGGCCGAGCGGAGCGAGGCCTTAGGGGTCATTCAACGTGAAATGGCCTTTCGTTCATCTTAAATCAGTAGGTTCTTGTGATGACGTGGATTTCGCCCTTCAAAAGTTCTCTGGCTGCATGGACGTGGAGCCCATCTATTCTACTCATCCTAATTGCAGTTGGGGTTGCTTCGTGCATGAATGATCAGCCATTGGTTCGCCTTGCGGACGTAGACGCCTCCATTACGCAGGATCCGAAGTATTTCGGAAGTGACAACTTCATGGGCAGGCCTATTCGAGGCTACAACGCTCAGGAGGTTTGGCTTTCATTGCCCGCCGCCGAGGCGTTGGCCGCAGCCCAACAATTGGCGATTTCCGAGTGTTTATCCTTGCATGTGTACGACGGCTATAGACCCCAGCGCGCCGTGGACCATTTCGTGGAATGGGGAGCAGACCTAGCGGATTCCTTGAACAAAGCGATCTTCTATCCAGATGTCCCAAAAGAAGAGCTTTTTGATCGCGGTTATATAGCCGCAAAATCAGGCCATAGCCGTGGAAGCACCATGGACCTTACCGTGACAAAAGATGGAATCCCGATTGACATGGGCACCCCGTTCGATTTTTTCGATGAGCTTTCCCACACGGAAAACCCGGCAATTCAAGGCGAAGCGATGCAGCATCGCATGATCCTCAAATCCATCATGGAACGATCAGGCTTTTCGAACTACGTGAACGAATGGTGGCACTACACATTAAACGATGAGCCATTCCCTGACACGTATTTCGATATCCCAATCGAATAAACCCTAGAAGCGAGGACCTACTCAACTTGGCCTATAAAAAAAGGAAAAACCAACAAAGGGAAGCCCAGCAAGACGTGCGCCGCGGAGCTCGATTCGCGTCGGCGATGGCTCTTTTATGCCTAATTACCGTGGTTTGCAGCGGTCAATCCGTTAGCACGTTTCTTGAGCAAGCTCTCGCTGCAACGCCGGCAGATCGACAAGCGATGGTTTCCACTTTTGTAACGACCCGTCCGTCTTCCCCCCTTTTCGAATCAGATTCTGTGGCTGTCGTTTATTATGTGGGAGCGGCAACGAGCGTAGGTTTGGCGGGTGATTTTAATGGGTGGGATGGAAGCTCAACTCAAATGACACGACTTGAAGGGACTACTTTTTGGTATCGGTCCCTCACATTTGAACCCGATGCTCGGTTGGATTACAAAATCGTAAGAAACGGGTCTGATTGGATTTTAGACCCTCGAAACCCAGCACGCGTTTCGGGAGGATTTGGGCCCAATTCAGAATTGGTCATGCCGGGCTACATCCAGCCGGACGAAATTAAGGCGCAACCCTCTGTCACCAAGGGTACGGTCCAAACGACCACCTTTGTAAGTGCCATCATGAACAGCTCGCGTGCGCTGTTGGTGTACACTCCGCCTAATTACGATGCAGCAGCCACCGTTCCCTATCCCGTCATCCTTTATCACGATGGAACGGACTATGTCAATCTGGCTGACGTGCCAACGATTCTCGACAATCTGATCGCTGCCGGACGTATCGAACCGCTCATTGCTCTTTTTCTGAAGCCCATCAACCGTGAAACGGAATACGCCACGACTCAAACTGATCTGTTTACGGCCATGGTAGTCACCGAACTAATGCCGTGGGCTAGAGCACATTACAGGATTTCCTCAGATCCGAGCCGAACAGCCGTGACCGGCGCCTCCTACGGCGGACTGATTTCCACTCAGCAATGTCACCGTAATCCGACCGTTTTCGGGTTGTGCGGTCCATTTTCTCCCTCCTATTGGGTCGGAAATGGAGCTCTGACATCGGAAATAGCTGCCAGTCCTTCTAGTGGAGTTAAATATTATGTTGACTGGGGAACGTATGAAGGTTCCATTGCTGCCACAGGACCAGCCTTTGTGACTGTTTTAAACGGCAAGGGAAATGAAGTGAAGTACAATGTGTGGCATGAGGGACATTCATGGGGCTCTTGGCGTGCTCACCAAGACGAAATGCTCACCTATTTTTTCCCAGGCTCCAATACCACGTCGCGATCCGACCTCGCGCTGCCATCACCCTCTTCATTAGCAGCAAACTTCCCCAACCCGTTCGGTCCTCAAACCACCATTCCATTTGAAACGAGTTCTGCGGGTTTAGTGACCATTTCCGTTTTTGATACGCTCGGAAGACGAGTAGCCAAATTGGTGGACGAAACGCTTCCCGCAGGGCATCACTCAGTCAATTTCATAGCTACTCAGTTACCATCCGGCGTATACCTCGTTCAATTAGCCGGTAACGGTGCAGAATCAGTCCGAACCATGCATTTGATGCGATAAGATGGGCATTCGATCTACTTGTTCGACTTCCTGACCTTGCTCCATTTTGCTAAATAACCGAATCCCATTGATTTTAAGGGATAATTTTGTTTCTTAACGCTTTCTATTCCCAAACAACACCATTGTAATTATGTCTTCTTCAATCTCATGGACTCTCGTGTCATCAGTTAATGCAGGTAAACGCGCAGACTTAAATAAGCTGATGGAAGAGATGGTGCCTGCTACAAAAGCGAATGAGCCTGGCGCTGAAATCTACGAATGGTTTTTAAGCGAGGATGGTAATGAGCTACATATTTACGAACGCTATGTAGACTCGGCTGCCACCATGGTCCACCTTGGAACGTTTGGTTCAACGTATATGCAACGCTTTTTAGACTGCTGCTCTCCAACTAGACTTCACGTTTACGGTGAGCCATCAAATGATGTTAAAGGCGTTCTTAATGGCTTTGGAGCTGTTTATTGCGGTTCATTCGGCGGTTTCTCTCGTAAGTAAACCTCCGCAAGGACGTATCGAATACCCCAAAACGGATTCTCGTTTTGGGGTATTTTTTTGTCCTGTTCGAACAGAACCTAAAATTCCTCGATCAAAACACCCATTTTCCCCATTTGAGCATCCCTCATGGCTTCCATGATCTCGGTGTGGGTGTTCATAACGAAGGGACCTGAGCTCACGACGGGCTCACCAATAGGCGTACCTGCTACAATTAGGACCCTAGCTGCAGTCTCGGCTTGAATACGTATGTCACCGGTGCCATCAAATTCCACCATTTCGTGGCTCGTGACGGCATGCTCGCCGTTAATTGTGACATCTCCGGTCAAGAC
>JABMOI010000106.1 GCA_013204185.1 bacterium
CTGGCCGCTCTGCTCACCCATTCGCTTCAACGAACGGAAAAAAGCGGACCCCTCTGAGGCTTTGTACCCAGACATGGCAGCATATTCGACGCCGAGTTGATCGGACTCCGTTTCGGCATCTCGGCCGTACTTAAGAAACAGCAACTGCGTGGCGGTACCGCCCATGTTAAGCACGTTTTCCGCGGCGTTTCCACCCAAGACGGCTTGGCTTCCGATAGCCCCCAAGATGAGTGCTCCCATCCCAAATTGCTGCTTGCGCATGGCTCTAGAGCCGTGTCTACCAACAACATGGCCAATTTCATGGCCAATGACTACGGCCAACTGAGCTTCATTTTCGAGGTAAGCCATCAAACCCCTCGTTACGTAAACGTAACCACCTGGGAGCGCGAAAGCGTTTACTACCGGGCTATCCAATACCCGAAAATGGAACTGAAGATTGGCCCAAATGGGATTGACATCGCCTCTTCTGAAATGACTAACCGCTACCAATGCTTGGCCAATTGAATCCACGTAGGCAGCCGTCGCGGGATCGTCATATAATCCGAACTGGGCCACAATTGAACCGTCGGATTCGCGACCAATTTGAACTTCTTCCTCTGGCGACCACGCGTAACCGTACGATTTTCGACCAGAAAGTGGGTTAATGGATGATGCACAACCCGCCAAAACGCTGACCAAAAGGAGAAGCGTGGCACCTTGTTTAATATTCATTCGGATAATCACTGAGTTCATAACACGGTTTAATCTAACGAAACAGAATCCATTTCTGTTTTCTTTTGCTGCACACGTCCTCCAGCAAAAACCTCTATTGTTTGGCACTCTTGGCCATTCAAATGGTTGTGCACAATCTCTTTTCGAGCAGCAGTCGTAATGCTTTGACCAATGGTATCTGATCCTAAAATATCTAAAAACGCAGCAATACGATGGGGGTCCAAGTTGTCAAAAACATCGTCCAGCAATAGAATTGGAGTTTCAGCGTTTCGCTCACACAGATAAGCGTACTGCGCAAGCTTCATTGCCATACCAAACGAACGATGCTGTCCCTGCGACGCAAAACGCCTGACAGGTAGCTCGCCCAAATACATGTCTAAGTCGTCTCGATGCGGCCCAACCAGCGTGACTCCTCGCTCACGTTCAGAATTCTCTTTGCGAGCAATCTCTGCCCGAAAAAGCTCTTCTGCATTGATGTCGGTGAGAACGGTCCCGCTAAAGGGTTCGTAGGCCAGCGAGGGCCGCTCTACAACCGTTGCAATCTGCTGATAGGCGTCTTCCAAGTGGGAAGAAAAGTCTCTGACAAAGCGGTGCCGGCTCGCCAGGAGCACCGTTCCGTGTTTCACCAATTCCTCAGTCCAAGAAGAAAGCAGGATAGGGTCCGGAGCGGCTCGACGTTTTCTAGATAATTGAAGCAGCTCGTTCCGCTGCTTCAGCGCTTTTCGGTACCTGAGTAAGTGATCCAGATAGACTGAACTGGACTGCGATACAATGTTGTCCAGGAACCGGCGCCGAATTTCAGGGCCTTCGGACGTCAACTGGTGGTCCTCCGGCGAAAATATGACTACCGGAAACCGCCCTACCAATTCCGAAAAACGATCTAAAGGCGCCCCATTAACGAAAATCTTCTTGCCTTCACCCGGCAGAAATGCGACGCGGACCTTTGTGGGGCCTCTCCTTTCAGATTCAAAGTGGCCTTCAACTTCAAAATAAGGCGCATCTTTTCTGAGCACATACCGATCACTCGACGTCAGAAAGCTCCTCGATAGACACAGCGTGTAAATAGCTTCCAGTATATTCGTTTTTCCGACGCCATTTGAGCCAACCAGCAAATTCATACCCGGATCTAGCTCAACACGTGAGTCCTCGTGGGCTCTGAAGTTCTTGATGTGGATGGAGTTTAGAATCACGGAAAAGAAAGCCAGCTAGTTCGGATCGTATTTTAATACAAGCGGTAAGGCATGAAATGAATTGCGCGCAATGTTGTACTGAGGTACGCCAACTGCCTTGTTTCGTTCGCACGCTTCATCCCCATTCTGCGTACCTTAGTACGAATCTTTTTCGCCAGGAAACACCCTTCTCTCATGTCAAGCGCTCCTCCTCTATTTTCCGAAATTCAAAAGCTGGCGACTGAGCAGCGTAACCCCCGATCTGCTGGGATCGATACGGCTTCCGTTCGGGAAATACTAGAAATAATGAATGCCGAAGACCGCTTGGTGGCGGAAGCGGTTCATACTCAACTGGACGAAATAGAACGAGGGGTTATCCTCATTGAGCATGCTTTCAGAAACGGCGGACGGCTATTTTATGCAGGAGCTGGCACAAGTGGACGGCTGGGCATCTTAGATGCCTCCGAGTGCCCGCCGACATTTGGGACTCCACCCGAAATGGTTCAGGGACTCATTGCTGGCGGTTTGCCAGCCGTATTTCAAGCACAGGAAGGCGCTGAGGACAAGGAAGAAGGAGGAAAACAAGCGCTCATCGAGGCCGGTGTCACCGCCAAAGACATTGTGTGCGGAATCGCGGCAAGCAGGCGCACTCCGTACGTTATTGGGGCCGTCAAGTGGGCCCGGGAAATCGGGTGTAAGACCTTGTTCATTACATGCACTCCTCGTTCCGAATTTACGCTCGATGTAGATGTGCCCATTTGCGCCGTTGTTGGGCCGGAAGTCGTGATGGGATCCACCCGTATGAAAAGTGGCACGGCGCAAAAGATGATTTTGAATATGCTCACCACCGCTTCCATGATTCGATTGGGGAAGGTGTATGAAAACATGATGGTTGATCTTCAAATGACCAACGCTAAGTTGGTTGAACGCTCAAAACGAACCGTTATGACCATCACTGAGCTGGACTACGATGGGGCTACCGACCTGCTCATGGCGGCCGATGGTCACGTGAAAACCGCAATTGTGATGCATTTGGCAGAGGTCCCAAAGGCAGAGGCTCTTCGTAGACTAGAGACCGCCGCGGGATTTGTGCGCCTAGCTGTTAGAAACGACGCCTATTCACCGGCCTGAACCAAGAATAAATCGCGTGTCTCTTTCCTCCATTTATCAATCAATTTCCAAAGCCAGTTTCGGGCTGGATCTTTCCAAATGGGTTGCGCGCCTAGGGGCGCCGGCTAAACCGGAAGATTCAACGCGGAAGCAGGCCACGGCGTATTCGCTTGCCTTAGGCGAGCAACTCTCCGTTCGAGGCGCTGCCGGTTCGCTCCCTGCTTTTTTGACTGCGCATATCTATGAAGAAGCCTCTCGGCCCATTTTGTGCGTTTTGGAAGATGCCGATTCGGCCGCTTTCTTTTGCAGTGATCTTCAGCAAATCTTTGGTTCTGATGAACAAGTGATTCTGTTGCCCGCATCGGACAGCCGTCCTTTTGATGCGGGGCACGTTCCAGATCCAGCGCCCATCATCCAACGAGCCGACGTCATGCAGCGGTTGGCGGCCTCCTATTCCGGCATTATTGTTACGTCGGTCGACGCGCTTACCGAGAAAGTCTCCTCTTCTTCCCGAGTCATGGAGGCCTCCCTGGATATTGAGGTTGGACAAAAGGAAGACCCTGAATTATTGATAGAGCGCCTTGTGTCCCAAGGCTTTACAAGAACTGAGTTCGTCGAGGCTCCCGGAGATCTAGCGCTCCGAGGTGGAATTCTAGATCTGTTTCCGTACTCGGGAGCCTTTCCAATTCGCATCGAGTTTTTTGGAGATGAAATTGATTCCATCAGAGAATTTGATATTCATACCCAACGTTCGGTTAGCCGCAGAAC
>JABMOI010000107.1 GCA_013204185.1 bacterium
AATTCAAAAACTCTCAAATAGCGTGGACCGAATAATGGGGTCCTCCCACTGCTTCTCGTAAAAAAAGGGTAACTTTAAAAATATACTAAACTCATGCAAGAAAGATTGAGAAAACTAATGTAGCTAGTGACGGGACCATGATTACCAAAGTTGATCGCTCAGTTACCAATTTTATCATTCAGGATATTTACGTGAAAAAGGAGTAATCCAATGCAATACCTCGTTCTCCAAGTGACACCACACGAGGAGTTGTTGTGCAACTATTTGGAGAACATTTCTGACGCAGACCTCTCCTGTGACTATGCATTCACGGTTACCAGAATTGTAAACCCTGCACTCATCTCGTTGAGCGGAGACAACGGAGGCTCCTTCTCGATCGTGACTTCCCCCCAAAAATCAAAGATTAGATTTGCTCTTGATGTACGTAAGGCACTTAAATCACGGGACTACACTCACATCCATTTTCACTCCAGCTGGGCATCGTTCGTGGGACTTTTGGCAATCCAGGACAAGAGTGGCGTGGTGAAGGTTGTCCACAGCCACTCGGTCATACCAGAGAGAGGAATACTGACTAAATATCGAAGTGCGCTAGCGCGAAAACTTTTCAATTTAATTGCAGATGAAAGACTTGCGTGCAGTGAATCAGCTGGCCGGCAAATGTTTGGCAACAGGTTTTCAATTTTACCAAATGTCATTCCATATGAGAGATTTAGTTTTGATGGTAAAAGAAGGGATGTCGTACGGCGAAACCTGAAACTTTCAGAGGGTGTCAAAGTTGTAGGGCACGTTGGGAACTTTTACGAAGCTAAAAATCATGAGTTTCTGATTAGAGCCATGCTTCCAATTCTAAAATCCGATCCAACTGTGATTTTGCTTCTAGTGGGCGGGGAGCTGCCAGGAGGGAATGCAAAATTTCTGGATCGTATAAGAGATCAAGTGGATTCAGAGCAAATTTCTCAGCAAGTTATCTTTGCCGGTAACGTCAGTAACCCTGCCGATTTCTATTCTGCGATGGATGTCTTCGTATTCCCCTCCATCTATGAAGGTTTTGGTATGGCTTTGCTTGAGGCGCAAGTATCGGGATTGCCCTGTATTTACTCCGATACAATCCCGTCAGAAACAATTATTTCTAAGAACAGTGTTGGTCTTTCTTTGAACTTGGATTCAACCACTTGGACGACAACAATTTTCGAAGCGCTGGAAATGGCATCGTTGGAGTCAATTTTAGAGGAGCGATCGGAGTTTCTTTCGGATCCACGGCTAGATTCTTTGCTGCATGCGAATGCGTTGCTGAGATTCTATGAACAATCATTCACGAGGATGAACGGTCTGGTATGAGCCGGTGGCTGGAGACGACCCATTAAGGGGATACGTGACACCCGACAAGTTAACGCTAATCTGGACTTGCAACTACTCCGGACTCACATCACCCAAACCGAATAACGGGTTCCTTTCGGGGTGAATTGGGGGTGTGATGGATTGGAGGCACATGGCGCTGCAGAGTGGTTGGAAAAGCTTGTGGAACTATCAACTAAAGACCAAAGACCAAAGACTTAGCCGTGGCGAGGTCACCTCGATTGCCGCTGCGGTTGTTCTTAAGCTGACCAGATCTATGTATAGAATGCGGGTTTGCCACTAAAACTCTGATCAAGCCGGATCAGCACTTGCCAGCGGCGCATTCGGCTGTGCTTAGATTTGGTGCCAAACTAGGAGAGAAAGAGGCTGGTCCCATAACTGTAGAACATGTGCAAGAGTTTGAGGGGAGTCGGACGTAGTGCCTTCGCCATCAACTAGATTCAATTTTGTCCAAGTTGCCTACACGCCGCACGGTGACGACTTCCTCATCGCCTTACGCCGACTTTCCAAACTGCAAGTTACTCCATGGTTTCCGAGTAGTTCATATCCAACCTATGGATTTTCGGACTCAAATGTGAGTGAGAACCATTCGGCCAAACTCTATGGCAATTTAGTGGGGTCACTCCCATTAATCTTACGTGGTGCCAGTAGGAACTCAGATGGTTGGTTTTTAGCCGGCTGGAATAACATACCAATCAAAATTCTGATTTTCTTGTTTTTCTTATCACGAAAGAATTTTGGAATTTGGATTGATGTGCCGCTTGGACACGAAAATCATCTCGACTTACGAAGAAATCTCTTATATTTCGTTTTAAAACGGTCGAGGGTCACAGTTTTTTGCATTGGTCAAAGAGCGTTGGAGAGTCTGAAGGTGGTCGGCTTTAAAGAATCCATGCTCGTGAATATGCGAGTCACACTCGCCCCTAGGTCAGCAGCTCCTTCGTCATTCACTCGAATAGAACATCGACGACGTCTTAATCTGCCGGAAAACTCAATCATAATTGCCACAGGTAGCAGATTAATAAAAGAAAAGGGATTTGATGTTCTGATTAGGGCAGTCAGTCTGTTGAACCAGAGTGAGCTGGACTCAATACACATTGTGATTGTAGGCAAAGGTGAATTTAAGAATGAACTATGTGAATTGATTCAGTTTTACCGCCTGAATAAATACGTAACATTATTTGAATGGATGGAAGGTGTGGAGTTCCGCGAGTTGGTATCAGCATCAAATCTGGTTGTCCATCCTTCTCGACTCGACTCCTACGGTGGTCCGACAGTAGTAGCAATAGCTGAAGGTATCGGGGTGGTAGGAACGTTTAATGCTGGATCTGTGGCAGAGATTGTAATTGACCATTGGAATGGAAGAATTTACGACAGCGAGGATTTTGCGGGATTGGCCAATATCTTGTCTGAGGTAATCGATAATCCTGAAATTGCAAGATTTTGGGGACAAAACATGTTGACTCTTTCCCATAACCAGATGTTTAGCCCTGATGGAATGGTGAACATTTTGCTTTCACGATTAGGGCTTAAATGAGCACCACACCTAGTAGAAAGTGGTTGGATCTAACAATTCTCGGAACTAGTCAGTTTCGACTGATCGACAGTCGAGACAATGAACTATTACGTCACTGGAAAAATAATTTTCGAGGTAGTTTTTTTACGCAGAAAATAATCACACCACTTGAACAACAATTGTGGTTTAATGTGTACGATAAGGATTGTAACAACTCAATGTTGATTTGGATAAATGAACAAGAAGAATGTGGTTCTCTCGGTGTAAGGAACTTGAAAGGTGTGATTGACGTTTACAACGTTATGTCATGGGGTGAAAGGACCAAGGGGACTGGGAAATTCAGCGAAGCAGTCAAAAAAATGTTGGACCGATTAAATGAAAACTTTGCGCAAGTACCGATACAAACATCGGTTTTGAGAGAAAATCCTGCCGTGCAATGGTACCAAAGATTGGGGTTTCGGAGATTGGAAACTAGGAGCCATGAGTCTGGAGCCGAATATTTCTTGATGGAGTACTCTGAAGTCGCCAACAAAAGTGCATTCTCGTAAGACAGCTATAGGAAGGCTTGCCGGTGATAAGCGTATTCGGTTCTGATATGACTGAGCTTGAAATTGCTGCCTCTTCGGAGGTACTATCCAGTCAATGGATCGGTTTTGGCTCAAAAGTCAAAGAATTTGAGGCTGAACTATCAAAAGTTCGTCGCCTCCCGAACATGACTATGGTTGACAGTGGATCGAATGCGCTCTTCATGGCTGTCAAATTGCTTGATTTACCCGTCGGTAGTGAAATTATTTTGCCAAGTTTCACCTGGGTCTCTTGTGCTCAGGCAGTGCTTCTAGCAGGGTGCGTTCCAATTTTTTGCGATGTGGATTACGACAGTATGAATGTCCGCGCGCAAGACATCGAACCGTTAATAACCTCCAAGACCGGCGCAGTCATGGTCGTTCATTATGCGGGATTGCCGGTAGATTTAGTTCCCATCTTGGCCTTTGGGATTCCTGTAATTGAGGACGCTGCTCATGCCATCGCTTCGGACGTAAATGGAAAGGCCTGCGGAACTCTGGGCGATATAGGTATATACAGCTTTGATTCAGTGAAGAATCTAGCGGTTGGAGAAGGTGGTGGGCTTGTTGCGAAAAATGTTGAGATTGTTGAGCGCGCCAGAAGATTGCGTTACTGTGGCATTGGAAAGTCAGGATTTGAATCGGCTGCAACGAACAGCAATGGCCGCTGGTGGGAATACGACATTTCTGAACCCTTCATCAAAATGCTCCCGACGAATATTGCCGCGGCCATTGGACTTGTGCAACTGGACAGGCTTACCGCTTTGCAGTGCAGGCGCGAGGAAATTTGGAATTTCTACAATTCGGTATTCGAATCGGCAGATTTGATCAGTACTCCTGTGAATGCCCCACCAGGTTACACGCATTCATACTTCACTTACTGTATTCGTGTGCCTAAGAGAGATGACTTGGCCAAGTACTTGCTTGCCAACGATGTTTATTCCACACTCAGATACCATCCTTTGCACATGAATTCTTTGTATCAACAAACTAGTAAACGGTTGCCAAACACCCAAAAATTGAATGAAGTAGCACTGAGTATTCCCTTACATCCTCGAATGAGTAATCATGAAATGGAGACTGTCGCTGAATTGGTTCTCGCGTTTTACGGTTAACAACGAGTTGTGATTTCGACGATTTCTTGGGCGTTTCACTATTGCCATCGTTAACCATTGGAGCGAAGCACCTAAGAAGCTGTTTAAGGTTCGCTCTGGAAAGCCGATGCCGGTCCTGTCTTGGACGGTTTTAGCCTTGCAGGACGGATGTCCTCTTGTTAAGTCGTCCTCCAGGGTCCTCAGCTGAGTTCGAGATGAGGTTGTGGAAGGACCCCATTATTCGGTCCACGCTATTTGAG
>JABMOI010000108.1 GCA_013204185.1 bacterium
GGGGTGGCCTGCGTATGCAGGCCACCCCTCTGTTGATTTGTAAGAACAGCTGTGCTTCCTAAAGCGCTTCTCGCGGAGGACGCTGTCCAAACGTGTATTCTTTCGGTGGTTCAGCACCAATGAGGTTCTTTACGAAATAGTCCCAGCGACGGCGCATCCAGTAGTCGCCTTGGCGGAAACCATGTCCACTATTTGGAAACATGAGGAGGTCAAAGTCCTTATTTGCGTTCATCAGCTTCTCGACCAACACCAGAGTATTGTTTGGTGGGACGTTTGAATCCAATGTGCCATGAGCTATCAATAGCTTGCCTTTTAGGTTGTCTACCACGAGCTGGGTCGCCTGATTGTCGTAGTTCGTTGAACCATCTTCATTCTCGACCAAAAGACCCTGCCATTTTTCGCCCCAATCGTCCTCATAGGTACGATTATCATGATTTCCAGCTCCAGAAACCGCAACGTCGTAGAAGTCAGGATATCTCATAAGCGCCGCGGCAGAAGCAAATCCGCCACCTGAATGGCCCCAAATTCCAACTCGATCCGTATCGATGTATGGATGACGGCTAGCCAATTCTTTGATGGCAGCAATTTGATCTGGTAACGTGTTGTCTCCCATGTTACCGTAGTAGGTATCATGGAAAGATTTAGAGCGGCCTGGTGTACCCATACCGTCTACTTCAATCACGACGAATCCGAGCTCAGCGACCGCTTGTTTATCACTTCTGGACGGTGTGAACGAGCGGCCCCCAACGCTTCCCGTTTGTGGTCCGGGATAGATATAGTTTAAAACAGGATATTTTTTTGATTCATCTAAATTAGATGGGGTGTACATCAACCCATAAATATCTGTTTTCCCATCGCGACCCTTCACTTTAACTTGCTGTGGCGGTTGCCAGCCCGAAGCAATGAGAGCAGAGATATCTGCTTTTTCAAGCGCTACAATCTCTTTTCCATCGAGCGATCTGAGCACCGAAACGGGTGCTACATCGGGCTGCGAATAGGTATCGACGAAAAAGGATCGATCGGGAGAAAATGCATACGAATGGGTGCCATAGTCTGGAGTGAGCAGGGTTAGACCCGTTCCATCAAAATTAATGCGGTACAAATAGGTGAAGTACGGGTCGCCATTTTCCCGACCTGAACCAACAAAGTAGATTTCCCGAGTCTCTTCGTCAATAAACTGGATGGTTCGAACATTCCAGTTTCCTTTCGTTATTTGGTTTTTTAAGGCACCTGTTTTTTGATCGTACAGATATAAATGCCCCCAATTATCTCGCTGAGAAAACCAGATAAACTCGTCGGAATCCGACAAGAAACGCCAGTTTAAGCCACCAATGCCCGATTCGAAAAACGTGTCTTGATGTTCGTGCAAAATGTCTTTGACGACTCCAGTTTCTGGATCTGTGGTTCGCAGCCATGCGTCCTTATGATCTCGGGAGCTAGAAACGAATGACAACTCTTTGCTGTCTTTGCTCCATTCTACATCTGCCCAACCACCTTGATAAGCAATGTGGTCGGTAATGGTTGAACGATGAGCATCAGGCGGCATATCAAGCCGAACGACTGTCGCACTTGGGACGTCAATCACGACCCGCTCAATTCTAAAGATGAGACTGTCACCCGGTAGCGGATATTTCCAAGCTTGAAGTTCTGGGTGTCCGGTAGTTGCCGAAACCAAGTACATTTCGCCTACACCACGTCCGTCATGCTGAAACGTGGCGATTTTCTTGGAGTCTGGTGACCAAACCAAAACAGGTCCATCGCCCTTAGTCCAGCCTGCATTGTTGGTCGCATACCCAAAATCTTCTACCCCATCGGTGGTCAACTGGCGCTCTTCTTTCGTTTGTTTGTCGCGTACCCACAGGTTGTTTCCCCGTATGAAAGCCTCCATTTTGTCGTCAGGAGAGGCCACCTCGACAGCTCTAAAACGGCGCATCATAGCGGCCATATCGCCCTCGGCCCCACCTCCTCTTCTGCCAGAGATTTCGACTGACTCGCAGCGATACCGATTCAATGTGCACGTAAAAAACCGACTATCAGCGGTAAACGAGATACTTTTCCCATCCTCACTGTATTCGAAGGACTGAAAAGGCAACGTCAAGCCTGTGTAAGTAGAGTCGAGCTGGGAAGAGACGGCCTTCGCTAGGCGGTCGTGATCAAACGCCCTTTCTCGTTTTCCTTTTTCTGCATCGACCTGAATAAACTCCATTCCTCCGGGTACAGAGTTTCGATACCACATTTCAGAATTCGACGTCCACACCGGAGAAACCGAATCTTTAAAAACCAAAGGAGCCGTGTAATTCCGAAGGAAACCCTCGGCTCGGGCATAGTCATCTACCGTAACGACCTGTGCCTTCACAGACAAGGAAGTCATTAAGGCTATTCCAAGGGAAACGAGGAGAAGTTTAAACGCGCTGCGCATACAAGTGTACTGTTTTTGACCAATCGATAACAAAATACTCGGCGGAAGAGCATCAAGGTCAGTACACAACGGAGCATTGTCAAGCGGCAAAAGGCCAGTCTATTCAATTCGAGGAAGATTTGACAATTCGTTCGTATCGTCGGGGCGAATTTCGAGTCCTAAGCGCTCAAGCAGTTTACCGCAATGAAGGATTCCCTCGGTGAGCCCATCAACTGTTTTTCCGGACTTGACGGCTCGAATAACCAGTGCAATCACTTCGGACCAGTCGTCTGATTCGACCGCTTTGTTTATGGCTGAATCCCCGAACACTTCCACTCTTCTTTCGAACATTGAGACCAGTAGCACGATGCCGGTTCTATCTCGAGTCAGAAAGACTTCATGATCAACAAAGGCCTTGAGGGCTCGACTGTGCACCTCCGTATCCATGCGGGTATTGGAAATGAAGAGCCGTTGTACCCGGGGAATGGTTACCGAGGCTATCATACCCAAGGCTCCGCCCAAGGAAACAAACAACGGAATTCCAACAATTCCAGACCAGAACCCAATGCTCCAGCCTGCGAATAAGAGTAGGTATCCTTCGAAAAGCACCAAACCAACAGCCATTCCCGCTAACATCGCCTTGAAGTGGCCCTCCGGGTATTGACCCGACGCAGAAACAATGACCGGAACAATCTCTCCAGAGGTTGCCGATTCAGCAGTTTTTACCGCCTTAGCAATGCGCTCGCGATCTTGATCGGTGAAATTGAGAAAGGCAGACATCGTTTAACCTGAATGTTCGAAGTGCATACGAAAGCGCGTGCGGTACGTTTCGATCAAAAGGCGGATGAATTTCTCGGATGCGACTTGAGGGCAGATCGGCTTCATCTCTAAAGAGGAAGACCCTGGAACCAGACAACAGGCACGAAGCATGGAACCAGGATCTTCCGGACCTTAGAAAAGCCTTTTTATTTGGCGGCAAAAGCCAAATACCCGTCCTCAGCCGTGGAAATCGTAAGTTCACGTTCCGTTGCTGAATAACTTGTGGCAGACCTCAGGCTGTTGGTTACCAACTCAACTTGGGCGCTGTCTTGGCACGATGAAGGCGATTCAATCGAAGAAATAGTTATTCCTCCGTTTTCATTGACTTCGTACTGCCCTGAAAAGACACCGCAAGCTGCCAAACCTGTAACCGTGTTGTCTTCTGCAAAATCGACCTGAATGGTTCGATCTGCTGCAACGACAGTTTGGGCTCGATAAAACACCACCTCCAACGTCCACTCTGAATCTCGCAGGTAGCGACGACGTCGGTCATCATCTTCCTTTACGACTACAATACACCCAGCTAAGAATATGCCGAGCATCAGAAAATTGACGGCGGTAACATATGAAGATCGATTTGTTCGCTTCATTTCCCTCATCCTTTTTGTTCGTGATTAGAATCGCGAACCCCTGCACCTAGAGCCGCAAACTAAGGGCATTGAGTAACGCCCTCATTTCAAAGGCCCTAGAACTAGAGAGGATTTTGTAACTTGCTTCTACACATCCAATTCTATTTTACGGACCCTATGAATTCCACTGATTTGAAGCATCATGCGCAGGCTTCCGCCTCGCTAGACAAGGCAGATTCGGATCACTTGAGCGATGCCATTTCTTCTATTTTGCCGGCACTAACGGCCTTTTACGAATTTGAAGGGGAAGATTTGGCAGGACGAAATGTTGAAGAATGGAAGCAACGACTAGGGACTCCCCTGCCTTTAAATGGCGAAGGCCTTGACGCTGTTTTGCAGGAGCTTGTGAACACCGTAATTCCAAACGGCTTAAGAAACGGTCATCCTGGATTTTCAGGTTGGGTGACCACCTCTCCGACGTCGAGCGGCGCCGCTGCTCATCTCGCCGCATCTATCGCAGGGTCGCAGCGGTATTGGATTCAAGCATTTAATTTCCTTGAAACGGTTAGCTTGAATTGGCTCAAAGAGCTCCTAGAATTACCCGCAACCTGGCAAGGCACGTACACTAGCGGAGGATCTTCTGCTAACCTGGTTGGATTGGGCGCTGCCAGGCAATGGGCTTATGAACAAATAGGGATAGACCCTTCGTCAACCGGTATTGGCGGAGCACCTCCCTTTCGAATCTATGCCAGTAGTGAAGTTCACCATGTTGTGAATAGAGCGGCGGCCGTTTTGGGAATTGGCAGGCGCAGCGTGGTGGGTATCCCAACCGATAATGACCACCGGCTTAGTATTACTGAACTTGAGAAACAACTTAAGGCGGATGCGCTCAAAGGCATCCGTCCCATGGCCTTGGTTGCCACCGCCGGAACAGTAAATATTGGTTCGATTGATCCCATTGAACAGATGGCAGATCTGGCAGAGCAATACGGAGCGTGGCTTCATGTGGACGGGGCATACGGGCTCTTCGGGAAGCTTGATGAGCGGGTTAAACCACTGTATAAGGGATTAGAACGAGCCGATTCTGCAGCAGCCGACCCTCATAAATGGCTTGCGGCCCCGCTCGGAAACGGCGTAACATTTGTGAGGGATGCAGCAATCCTTTCCCGCGCATTTACGCTCGAGCCAGCAGCCTATCTCGAAGGCTCGACATTGCAAGACGGAAACGTCGTTTCGCCATTTGATGATTTTGGCGTGCCTTATTATGACTTCAACCTAGATCAATCGGCACCATCTAGGGGCGTAGCCGTTTGGGCAATACTCAAAGAAATTGGCGCTAGTGGCTTTAAGGAGCGCGTAGTTCGGCACAATTCGTTTGCTCGGCTCATAGCCGAGCAAGTTGAAAGCAATCCAGTGTTAGAGGTTGTAGCCGAGCCCGTGCTTTCGATTTGTTGTTTTCGATATAATAACGGCAAGATGAGCGAGGACGAATTAAATCGGCTGAATGCCCTAATTGCTGCGCGTCTTCGATCAGAAAGCCAGTTTGTCCCTTCAACGACCGTTGTAAAGGGCCGTTACGCCATTCGTCCCTGCTACATTAATCCACGTGTTAGAGAAGTAGATGTAACTGGACTCGTAGAACGAGTGTCTGAACTTGGAAACGAAATGTCACGTCAGTTATAGACGTCAATTAGTCGATATTGAGAGTCCCGATTCAAAAGTTTTATCCCAATTAGGTTATTTGGAATGCAAAAATTGTACACATCGCTGTTTGCTGCAGTGCTCGTAGTTATCTCGCTTTCCGCCTCGGCGACAGCGCAAACGTTTCCAACCGACGATCCCGTGATCAAAAAAATGTGGGAGTTGGGCGTAGAGAATTCTCAGACCCCTGTTTTGGCCCACGAGTTAATTGACGTAATCGGGCCAAGGCTTAGCGGTTCAACAAACCTAGCCGCCGCTCAGGAATGGGTTTTAGGAAAGTATGCAAGTTGGGGTGTGTCTGCTCAAAAAGAGGAATATGGCACCTGGAATGCATGGGAAGCAGGAATTTTACACGTCGATATGCTTGAACCCAGAGTTTCTACCCTGGAAGCTGAATTATTGGCCTGGAGCCCAGGCACCGACGGGCCGGTCTCTGGAGAGGTGGTCTTTCCCCCTGCAAATTTGACAGAAGAGAATGCCGCAGCGTGGCTTTCTACGTTGAAAGGTAAATTCGTCATGATGAATGCACCGGAATCAATGTGCCGTGCTTCGCAGGAATTGGAAAAATACGCAAGACCCGAGACCGTAACCAAACTGGCTGAACAGCGCAGAGCAGCTGCAATTGACTGGAACACAAGATTGAGCGCAGTTGGTGATTTCAGAACCCGAGATGCAACGATTGAAGAGGCCGGAGTTGCTGGCATGCTAACGTCTCGTTGGTCTGGGGGCTGGGGCGTGAACAAGGTCTTTTCTACTTCAGCCAAAACGGCCGTTGCCCTTGATATTTCGTGCGAAGATTATGGTTTGTTGTACCGCTTAGCCGAAAGTGGCAACACGCCTACTATTCGTGTAAACGCCGAGGCTAGAGCCTTAGGAGTAGTGCCTCAGTTCAACGTGGTTGGACGGATTGAGGGCAGCGAAAAACCGAACGAATATGTGTTGCTGGGCGCTCACCTTGACTCATGGCACGCTGCAACGGGTGCAACGGATAATGGAACGGGTACTATCACGATGCTTGAAGCCATGCGCATCCTAAAAACGGCCTATCCTAACCCCAAGCGGACCATTTTAGTTGGTCATTGGGGTTCTGAAGAGCAAGGCACCATCGGTTCTAGCGCGTTTAGAGAAGATCACCCTGAAGTTATGGAAGGTCTTCAGGCAGCGTTTAACCAAGACAATGGTACCTGGCGCTTTGAACGGATCGAGGGGCAAGGATACCTTGGTGCGGCTGCGCACATTCCACAATGGATGAATGTGGTACCAACTGAGATTTCCTCTCACATTACGCTTGAATTGCCAGGCGCCCAAAACAACACAGGAAGTGACCATTCTTCCTTTGTCTGTGCACAGGCGCCAAGTTTCAGACTTCAGTCACCTTACGACGAGTATCGTCAATACACGTGGCACACGAACAGAGACACGTACGACAAGATCGTTTTCGATGATCTGAGCGAAAATGCTACTCTGGCAGCCATGCTGGCCTACATGGCCTCGGAAGACCCCGTAAAAATGGACCGATCTCTGGCGAACCTACCTGGAACTGGAAGAGACGGTCAGCCTCGGACGTGGCCTACCTGCCGTCCTGCCAGACGGTCTGCTCAGTAAATATATCATCGGATTACACGAGTGCGGGGCGCCACATGGTTCATGTGGCGCCCCGCGTGCATTTGAAAGGCTTGTCTAATTGGATTGTGCCCTAGATTTCCAATTCTCGTGATGTTACTGGTAACCGAAGGCTACTTGAGGACCCGTTCTATGCGGTCTTTTATTTCACTGGTAAGGGATCCTGGCATGCCCATATTTTTCATAAAGGCCCACTTTCCAGCATCCTCGAAGTACATTTTCATCCTAAACATGGCACTGACCAATTGAATGTGAACATCCTCACCCACTTGAAGCGCTACGATTTCCAGCGGATACGCAGCCGCATAGGCCGTTCCAGGGCACGAAAGCTCTTTCCTGGACTTATCTGATCCAGCTCCAACAATAGAAAACGATTTAGCTTCCATTTCCCTTCCTGCTATGCCCAAAATGGCGGCATTTTGCTCGTCCAAATCGAATCGGAACGCAACGTCTAATCCCCATTTTCCATCCGCGTCTCCAAATTGTTGCTGAATCAGATCCGAAACCTGTTTTTGCTGGCTTTTAGGGACTACAAGGAGCGTTTCTATTTTGTCGCTGAAAGTCCCACCTGCCATAACTCCCATCGTTTTTCCGATATATCCTTTATCTCTGGTTTGGCCGTAGGCATGAGACGAGGAACCTTGAAAAACTTGTTTCATCCGATCCCGATGCCCCTCTGCCAAAACAATGACCTCAGGATTATCCTCAAAGACCGTTCGGTAAATTGACTTAGGATTAACAAACGCAATATGTCCCCCGGTTTCATCTTCGAATAAAACGACTCGGTTAACCAACGCATATGGAGCCGTTTGGGGATCCATCTCGAGCAGTTTCTGATTCGTCTGAGGATCACGGTAGGCAATAACTGCAACCGGGAAAGTGCACCCATCAGGCACACCTGCCTTCATGTCGGATAGTATTTCAAACCCACCACTTTCCAAGTGGCTTTTGGCTGAATTGAGCGCCACCTCAAGCGGGCCTTCATAGGTGGCCAGCGTTTCAAAGACCTGAACGTTTTGGGCGAGGGCCCCCTGAAGAGGGAAAAGACCACAGAGGGTCAAAGCCAGGACGTTTAAAAGCTTTTTCATGGTATTTCAGTTCAGACAATTAAATCCGTGTTGAGTAATTCATGCTATCAAAGAACCATTTGGCGATTTATCTATTTGACATACCTTCCTAGCAGCGCCTGCAGTCCATTAGAACTTTGGCCGGTAATGGAACTAACCACAAATCTTCGATTGAAGTCGTGTGGTTTAAGGTCTTTTCCTAATTCGTTTCATGGGTCCCTTTTTACCAGTCAGGGAAACAAGTACATTTTTCCAAAACAGAGTGAAGTAGTTTTGTTTTCTTCACCTCCAACCAATTTTTTTGCTGTTCATGTCGCTACATAGCATTGGCCTAAGTCTTTGGTCAGAATATCAAATTGAAGATCGAATCCGTGAAGGCTGGACTGCGGCGCGCGTAATCGCGGTGCATCGTACCATGTACGTGATTCATGACGGGGAAAAAGAGATTAAGGCCGAATTGACCGGCCGGTTGAAGTTTATTGCCGAGACTCCTCGCGACCTTCCTACTGTTGGCGACTGGGTGGCTGCTCAGGTGTTAGATGATGGAGAGTTTGCCATTATTGACATCGTCATGCCACGGCGAACGGTGATTGCGAGAAAAGCCGCGGGCGACAAAATTGACGAGCAGCTCATTGCCTCCAATGTCGATGCAGCTTTTATTGTACAGGCGTGTGATCAGGACTTCAATTTGAGAAGGCTGGAGCGATATTTAGTCGCAGTTCGTAGTGGAAACGTCCATCCGGTAGTCCTTTTGTCTAAAAGTGACTTGGCTACCTCAGATCAGCTAGCCCAGCGGCTCGCTGAAATTCGTCAAATAGAACCATTTCTTTCCGTGCTCCCGTTCTCAAATGAAAATGAAAACGACACGGCGCGGGTAGCAAAACTACTTGAACCCGGCAAAACGTACTGCCTTTTAGGCTCATCAGGCGTTGGCAAGTCTACCTTGGCAAACCGCCTAATTGGCTCCGAGTTATTAAAAACGAGCTCGATCCGAGAAAACGATGGCAAAGGCAAGCACACGACCACTTCTAGGCAGTTGCTAGTCCTCGATCATGGAGCCATTCTAATTGACACTCCAGGAATGAGGGAATTTGGCGCAATCGGAATCGATTCCGGATTACTCCAAACTTTTTCGGAAATCGAAGAATTAATATCGGGATGTCGTTTCAACGATTGTAGCCATACGGTTGAATCTGGGTGCGCGCTTCGTCAAGCCGTCCAGAATGATGAGCTGTCTCAAGACAGACTCGATTCCTACCTCAAATTGTTGAGAGAAGCAGCTCGAAACGATATGTCTCTGGCTGAAAGGCGTGAAAAAGACCGCAATCAGGCCAAATTCTACAAAAAAGTTATTCAGGCCAAAAAAGACCGACGCTAATCGAGCGCGCTGGAGAATTACACTTCTTTCACTTCTTCTCACACTCTTAGCGAGAACGCTGCGACTGAACCGAAACTACAGTGTTCAACGCGCTTCACCATTTTATTTTACGTTCATGTCTCATCAGCTCAGAAATATTGCCATCGTGGCTCACGTTGACCACGGTAAAACTACACTTGTTGATTCCATGCTTTGGCAGAGTGGGATTTTTCGAGACAATCAAGACGTTGCCGAGCGGGTCATGGACTCGATGGACCTCGAACGTGAGAAAGGCATAACCATCATGGCCAAAAACACCGCCGTCCAGTACGGCGATGTGAAAATCAACATCGTTGATACGCCTGGTCACGCCGATTTTGGCGGTGAGGTAGAACGTACGTTACGAATGGTTGACGGCATTATGCTTCTAGTAGATGCTGCGGAAGGCCCCCTTCCCCAAACCCGCTTTGTGTTGTCTAAAGCACTAGAATTGAATCTGCCAGCCATTGTGGTCATCAACAAGATTGATCGGGATGACGCGCGTGTAGAAGAGGTATTGAGCGAAGTATACGACCTGTTTATTGACCTCGATGCGTCTGACGAACAAATTGAATTCCCGGTGATCTTCGCCGTCGCCAAGGATGGTCAGTGCAAGGACACCATCGACGGTGAACTGGTTGACCTGAAGCCTTTGTTTGAAACCATTCTAAGTGCGGTTCCTGCACCCGTCGGAGATCCCACTGCTTCTGTTCAGGTGTTGGTTACGAACGTAGTTCCGGACAACTACCGCGGTCCTTTGGCCATCGGTCGGGTGATCAACGGATCGCTAGTAAACCGTCAGCGTGTCGTTCTTTGCCACAGAGATGGCACATTTACCCCCGTACAGGTCTCCGCTCTGTTTCAATACTCAGGATTAGGGCGCATTGAAGCCGAATCTGCAGGTCCTGGCGACATTATTGCAATCGGAGGCATGGTGGGAATCGGCTTGGGCGAAAGCATCGCGGACGCTGAAAATCCAATCCCGTTGGAGCCACTTCACATTGACGAACCTACCATGTCAATGGAATTCCGCATCAACGATTCTCCATTTGCGGGACGTGAAGGTAAGTATGTCACCTCTCGTAACCTGAAAGACCGTTTGGCAAAGGAAGGTGAAACGAACCTATCCATGCGGATCGAAGCGACGGAATCAGCCGATAGTCACCTCGTTTACGGACGGGGCGAGCTTCAAATGGCTATTCTGATTGAGCAAATGCGTCGAGAAGGATTTGAGTTTTCCGTCGGAATGCCCAACGTGATTACGAAGGAAGTCAATGGAAAACGTCACGAGCCGTATGAAATGGCACTGATTGATGTGGCCGAAGATTTTATGGGCGCTGTGATTCAGAAGCTTGGCAGCCGTAGAGGCGTGATGACGAAAATGGTGAATCATGGATCGGGTCGGATTCGTCTCGAATTTGAAATCCCAAGCCGCGGCCTTATCGGCTATAGAAGCGAATTCATGACGGACACAAAAGGAACGGGAATCCTAACCCACCTTTTCGACAAATATGGACCATGGGCTGGCGACATTGCACACCGTGCCTCTGGAGCCCTCATTGCCGATCGCACAGGAAAGGTTACCGGATACTCAATTGTCAACCTTCAGGAACGCGGTGAGCTGTTCCTAGGCCCAACGGATGAAGTTTATTGCGGTATGCTTGTTGGCGAAAACAGCCGGGATGTGGACTTAGAAGTGAACATCACCAAAGAAAAGCAGCTTACGAACATGCGAGCTTCTTCTTCTGACGCGTTTCAAAAACTCATTCCACCTCGTCGCTTCTCTTTGGAAGAAAGCATCGAATTCATTCGGGAAGACGAACTAATCGAAGTCACTCCGATCTCGCTTCGCTTGAGAAAACGCTATTTGGACCCTCATATGCGTAAGCGCGCGGACATGTCCCGCAAAGCAGCGGCTGAATAGTTCGGTTCTTCGACGTACCTTACAGCATGATATCGCTGCTTGGTATTCCATACGATTCCTCGTCCTCGTTTTTAACGGGAGCCGCACAGGCGCCCGAACGGATTCGTGCGGCCTTGCTTAGCCCGTCGAGCAATCTTTCGATTGAAAATGGCACCCTATTTGACTTAGGTGGTGTAATTCGAGATGAAGGAGACCTTACCCTTTCTGAGGGTCCCGTGCACCGTGACGAAATCACTACCGCAATCAAGGGAATTATTTCAAGCGGAAGAAAGTCGTTGGTACTGGGCGGAGATCACTCTATTTCATATCCCGTAATTAGAGCCCATGCAGCTGCCAACGAAAAACTCCACGTTGTTCAGTTTGATGCTCATCCAGATTTGTACGATGAGCTAGATGGGGATCGTTACTCCCATGCCTGCCCCTTTGCGCGGTTACTTGAGGAATTTCCACATATCGAACTGACTCAGATTGGAATACGGACCATGAATCCTCACTGCCAGATGCAGGCAGACCGGTTCGGTGTGCGTGTATTTGAGATGCGGGACTTGCCCGCTCCTTCCGTTCTGGATATCAAAGGGCCGGTGTACATCAGTTTAGATCTTGATGTCTTAGATCCGGCCTTCGCTCCCGGCATCTCTCACTATGAGCCTGGTGGATTCTCTGTCCGAGACGTACTGAGTTTGATACATCAGATCTCAAACCCGATCGTTGGGGCCGATGTCGTTGAATACAATCCCACGCGGGACCGTCATGACCAAACGGCTATGGTTGCCGCCAAGTTTGTGAAAGAACTGGCCGGACAAATAGTTCAGAATGCTGTTTAAATCGGACGGCCTTAACGCCTCCCCGCTTTACTACCATTTCTGCTCCTATTTACAGATCTCAATTTGAGCATGGCGTCTGGCTCTTTGGGGTGATAAACACCCGGTTTAACGCAAAACACACGATCTTAGAGCTCATTTCGACCGGCTCCATGGAAAACCGAATCGAACTTGGCGTGTTGAATTCCACTCCTTCTCTTGCAGGCCATGCATCTCCACGTTGAGGGCTTACACCAATTTTACAACATCGATGAATAAGATTACTGTTCTTGCTTGTGCTCTGGTTTTAATGTCAACCGTATTTGCCGCTTGTACTAGCGATGCAGAAAAACAGGCTGACCCAGTTGCAGAAACCCCTGATTCCGTTGCGGTACCAAATTTTGGCCCAATCAACAAATTGAGCCTTAACGACGCCTCGGAAGAAGACTTTGCTCTCATCCCGGGCGTCGGTCGCCGCATGGTGCGCGAATTTATTGAATACCGCCCGTATATCAGTATCGACCAATTTCGCCGTGAAATGGCTAAATATGTAGATGCTGAAGAAATTACAGGTTACGAAAAATACCTGTATGTGCCGGTCAACTACAACGAAGCGGACGCAGCGACCGTTGAGCAAATACCGGGCGTGAATGCGGAAATGGCCGAGCAGTTCATTGACGCACGCCCGTATGAATCACGACAAGCATTCCTGGCGAAAGTGTTGGAAGTGTCAGGTGGAATAAGTGAGCAGTTTGCCCGCTATTACATAATCCAGGAATAAGATGGAACGCTGGTATCGACATTTTTTGTTGGTTCTGGCAATCAGCACATTTTGCTTAATCCCCGCCGAACTAGCGCTAACCGGCCACACTGAAGGGTTTTTTCAGCTTATTCCGTTTGTGGTTTCGGGCCTGTCTCTGCTAATGATTGGTGTCTGGTGGTTTCGCAAATCGTCTTGGAGCCTTTGGTTGACGCGCGTAGTTATGCTTGTTTCGTGCGCGGCCAGCTTTCTCGGCGTAATCAAACATTTCCAGCACAATTTAGAATTTGAGCTGGAAATACGGCCGGGAGCAGTTTGGACAAACGTCTTTATGGAAACCATTTCGGGGGCCAGCCCGCTGCTGGCCCCCGGAATCCTGTTTCTGGCCGGGGTAATGGTACTTGCCGCACTACATAAGTGGCCAAGCGAATTAAACTAGGCTCTACCGCGCGCTCTTTAGCTATCGTAACTGATTCCAAGGTGCGCCATGGCGTCGTGCGAACATCCGTCCCAAGAGGCTTGAGGTGTATTGCCCGTATAGTTGAGATCGGTCATACCCATTTTGCTCGACCAAAAACCAGAAGCAGTTAGGTCGCGGAGGGCTGAAAAGAACGTAACTCCTTCCAAAACCTCTGGCGACGCCGTTTCAGGGAAAGCGATCTGATCCAGAAGTACGAAATGCTGTTCTGTTGTGCTCTCAGCAAACGGAACACCACTTATTTGCCTGCTTGTCTCGTCAATCCAGGCCAAGCCTGCATGAACAGGTTCTTGAAGTTCAGGGGCATCTCCCATCATGAAATCGATGAATAGCGGCACCGCAGCGTCGGTCGCACTGCCCGAGCGATCGTCAGCTGGGATGATGTAATTAACCAATAAGCCAAGAGTGGCATATTCGCTGGCAGACAACTGAGTCGGCTGGTAACCCGCAAGTCCTCCATTGGCCGCCGCATGTTCTGCTTTGAGCGCAGCTTCATCGACCTTGCCAACGGTACAACCTGGGATTGCAGCTGCCAATGACGCCACAGCCATGAGTTTAAGCGATTCTCTTCTGTTCATTAGCTTGCCGCTAGGTTTCGTTTTAACACTTCGGTTACAATAAATTCTGATGTCCGCATGGACAAAGCCAGAATAGTCCAGGTTGGATTTTTATGGGCCTGAGAGACAAAAGGACCTGCGTCCGCTACAAAAACATTGGCCGCTTCATGGGCTTGGCAATGTTCATTTAAAACCGAATTCTTCGGATCCTTGCCCATGCGAGTCGTGCCGACTTCATGTATAATTTGGCCGGGTCGAGTAATACCGTAATTGTCTTCCTTACCGGGGATATCCCAAAGTGGCTCCCCTCCCATCGATCTAATAATTTCGTTGCCGGTCTCTTGGAAATGCTTCATTTGAAGTAACTCGTCGTCGCTCCATTTGACATTAAATCGAAGAACAGGAATGCCGTACTTGTCGACCACGCTTGGATCGATCTCGCAGTAATTTTCTTTCCGAGCAATCATTTCCCCGCGCCCTGACATGCCAATGAAAGCGCCCCACAATCTTCTATAATCGTTTTTCAATTGCAGGCCATATCCTCCACCGCCGCGGCTTCTGTCTCCACTAATTTTACCATTGGTGCGCTGTATTCCACCTCCGAATCCATATCCGGGCATCCCCTTTCCGCCCCAAGTTTCGATGTGATACCCCCTGGCAAAAGGAAGTGAACGATCTTTCTCAAGCCACCATGGGATGTAAATATGCATGCCGCCTACCCCATCCTCATTATGGGCTGGCGAGTCAACCAATTGAGGAAAGAAGCCCATTACATCACCGCCCGTGGAATCGGTCAGATACTTACCCAAAATGTCGCTTGAATTACTGAGTCCGTTCGGATGTCTGCTGGATTTAGAGTTCATCATCAACCGGGCCGATTCGCAGGCACTAGCAGCCAGGACTACGACCTTTGCCTTGACCTGCACTTCCTCACCTGTTAACGTATTAACATAGGAGACGCCACTGGCTTTGCCCTCCTGGTCAGTTAAGACTTCCCGGGCCATTGCATTGGTCACGATAGTCAACTTGCCTGTGGCCAATGCAGGAGGCAATAGAACGGTCTGAGTTGAAAAGTTGGACCGCGTCTTACAACCCCTGTTGCATTGTCCGCAATAATGACATCCCGGACGGTCGCCTAGTTGTTGTGTTAAAATGGATAACCTGGAAGGAATTACTGGAATTCCCAGCTTACTAGCACCATTCTTGACCATTACCTCATAACAACGAGGTTTTGGAGCCGGCATAAAGTGCCCGTCGGGCTCATTATAGACTCCTTCAACGCTACCAAAAATCCCTATGAGCTTATCTATCCGGTCGTAGTACGGTTTGAGGTCATCATAACCTATTGGCCAATCGTCTCCTTGTCCATCAATCGATTTGCGACGGAAATCGTCCGGGCCAAACCTGAGAGAAATACGTCCCCAATGATTCGTCCTTCCTCCCACCATGCGAGCACGCCACCAATCCCATTCAGTCCCCTCAACCTTAGTATAAGGCTCGCCTTCTATGTTCCAGCCCCCGTCACAGGCATCAAACTCTCCAAATGGACGATCTTTGGTACCTCTCCCCCTTCTCGGCGACTCGTAGTTATACTTTAGCATATCGCCATCACGGACGGTATCCCAGTCGCCTCCAGCCTCCAGCATCAACACATTGGCGCCGGCCTTAGTTAGCACGTAAGCGGCCATTCCGCCTCCTGCGCCCGACCCAACAATGCACACATCGTACGGAGTATTCGATTGTATATAAGGCATACCTGCTCTTCAATGGTTTATGTAACGAAGATTGTATATAGTAGATTAACTAAATGAATGCGAGATGACAACTGCTTTTTATAGACAGCACGACGATATCAGAATCGCAGAGGTGCTTCACCTGTTAAACCCTCCAGAACGGTATGCTTTGTGGCATGGAGGACCAAGCGTTTTAGCCTGCCTCAATGGGGTCGAGGCCGAGCAAGCGAGGTGGTCCGCTTCTCCTAATACCCGCTCAATCTGGCACTTTGTGCTGCACATTTCATATTGGAAAAATTATGTGCGACAACAGGTTACAGGGCGCAAGGACATCGTATTCACGAGGGAGCCAGACAACTTTCCGTCCCCTGCGGACCCGCCATCCAGCGAGTCCTGGGAACTAGATGTTGCTCTCCTGAGGTTTGAAAATCAGGCGTTGATTGAGGCCATTCGAGAACTTGACCCAAATGAGTTGAATCGACCCTACCCGAGTGGAAATCGGCTACTAGATCAGATCACAGGAATTGCGATTCACGACACCTACCATGTCGCGCAGATTCAACTCTTAAAACGGCTATATGAAGACAGAGCTACTAGGAGTTAGTTGCGGCAGCTTCGCTTTTCAAACGATCCGCTAGTTCTTTGGCTCGAATGTAAACGGCATCATCGGGATCGCCGATTAGCTCCATAACTTTTTGAAATTGCTCAGCAGCTTGAACAGTTCTGTCGATTTGCATGAGCATGATTCCACGATTGAAATTCGCCTGCATATGCAAAGAGTCCTGCGCTAAAACCGCATTGGTCTCCTGAATGGCCATCATCGAGTTTTGCGGGTCGTACATATAGGCAATGGCCATATCTGTACGCACGTCCAGATTAGCTGGATTGATTTTCAGCACTTCTTGGTAGGCAGCTATGGCTTTACGCGCCCATGGAGTCCGTAATGATGGGTCCTGACGTTCCATCCAGTCGTAATACAAATTACCTGCAATCGCCCATTCGTTTTCCGAATTGAGGCTTCCAGCCATTACTTCTGTTTCCTCGGCAGCAAGGTCAAATCTGCCTGCAGCAAAATAGAGATCCACCAATTCGCGCTGTGCTGCAACCAATTCTTCGCCCGAAAGCCCGGCCATTTTTTCGCGAAGTGCTGGAGGAAGAGAGGTGGCGCTCGATTCCGTACCTGCTTTACTCATTGTAGTGACTACGTATAGAGCGAGCACAACCAACAACGCAGATGCTACAATGATGCCGATTTGACGACCCACTGCTTTTTGCGATTCAGGATGTTTGTCCGCCACGCTTTTCTGCGCTACCGGCTCCTTTTTAGCTGCGACAACAGGTTTCGCCTTTGCCTTTGCCCCGCGGGGCTCATCGCTTGCACTTACGGCCTGAAGCGCAGATCCACATTTACTACAAAAGTTGGATTCCTGCGGATTCTTCCATCCGCAGGTGTTGCAAAACACACCTGTGATCTCCGAAACCACGGGATCTTGAATCTCAGATTCCTCAGTGCTGTGATCCAATACGGCATCAATCACACCTTCTCTCGGTGTTCCACACAAATCACAGATATCCAAACCGTCGCTCAACCGAGCGCCGCACGAATCACAAGTTTTTGACATGCTATCCTTTTAGCTCATGGAATCATCCACTTCCTTCCGAAACTCTTTAGAAGGTTTGAATGAAGGTATATTTGAAGCGGCTACTGGAACGGGCGTGTTCGTTCTAGGATTCCTAGCAGTGCGAGCCGCACGATGTTGAACCGAGAACGATCCAAAGCCGCGAAGGTCTACCCGACCGCCGTTTATAAGTTCAGCTTTGATGACGGTCATGAATCCGTTAACTACGGCTTCGGTTTCCATTTTCGTTAGCCCAGTGCCAGCTGAAATTTGATCAATGATGTCTGCTTTAGTCACGATAATCCTCC
The DNA here is from genome assembly GCA_013204185.1 of bacterium. Lineage (GTDB taxonomy): Bacteria > Bacteroidota > Rhodothermia > Rhodothermales > UBA10348 > UBA10348. The sequence continues at coordinate 17,753 of JABMOI010000108.1, forward strand.
GCGAGGAGCGTATGTGGTTGTGTATCAAGCGATTACGAGATCGCAATCTGCAAGATGCAAAACGAAGCCTATATTGGCAACGGTGATTTTCAACGATTAAGCCAACTTACATGTACTTTCACACCCCACTTCGACAGATTGGTTCGGAAATGGCCTTCCGAAGTACAATTATTCCGTTCAGCAGAGCGTTTTGGGACGTGGAATTGTTGGGCGGAGGTGTACTGCCCGCTGGACCTTGCTTTTTTTACGGGAACCACTCCAATAATTACGATCCTTTTATTCTGAATGCATTCACCGAATTGGGTGGTTGCACGGCAGGCGTGATGACGCTGGAGTATCTAAGAAGAGGTCCCCTAGCGTCTCTTTTTAAGGCTTCCGGAATTGTGGGCACGCAAAAAAGAGTTCCTGAACCTCATTTAATCCGTCAAATCTGGAAAATGGCGAACGAGGGCCGCCGAATTGTCATTTTCCCAGAGGGTGGTCGTCGCTGGGATGGAAGGCCCGCGCCCTGGATTGAATCCACCGCCAAGCTTTTCATGAAGCTGGGAATTCCCGTTTACCCCATTCGGATTCACGGGTCCTACGTTGGCTGGCCTCGATGGGCCACCTACCCTCGCCCTGCTCACATTAAACTTGAAGTATGTCCTGCAATCGACTTTTCAGGATCGCCCTCGCTCCAGCAAGGGATCAAGCTGTTGAAGGAGCCTATTTCGTTTGATGAAAATGTGGTTGATGACCACATTAAACCGGGGTGGGCATATAAGCCGGCCCAAGGAATTACCAAGCTCTTGTATCGCGACCTAGAGACAGGCTCTTTTGGCGGATACTCAGAAACAGGCACGCACCTCATCCAAAAAAGCCGTCCCCGCAGCTGGAAAGTTCTCCCTGACTCAACGCTGATGGATGAGCAAACTGGCCAAATTAGTCTAACAAGTAACTGGTACGCTCAGATTAAGAGCCTTCCGTTGCCATCGGAAGCAGACCACATTCTGAGGCATCGCGGGCGGTATCGCTTTGAAAGCCTCGATGGTAACCTAAAGACCTATCGCCATGTGATTGCAGAACTCGGACGTGATCATATCAAGCTCTTTAATGGAGAGGCTTCTGATGGCGAATCGATCCCATTCGAGCACATTCTCTACACAGGCCTTGAAAAAAGCAGCATCATTTGGATTATGACTCGCATTGGCACCTTTCACATCGAACTTTTCGATGGAAGTGTTTTGGCGTGGCAGGATGTATTGAATACCTTAATTCCTGAACTCAACTGTTAAGCATGATGGAAGCCTGGGAGTTACAAATCAGCGTCGGCGATTTACTAATCGATTTCTCAATGATTGGCCTCCTCCTGCTATGCGGTACAGCTTTTCGGCGGTTTATCCCCTTTTTTCAGCGTTTTCTTATACCTAGCAGCCTCATTGCTGGCTTTATGGGCCTAGTTTTGGGATCAGAAGTGTTCGGACTCCTACCCTTCGCTGCAGATCGTATGGGGGCTTATGTATATCATTTACTGGCGCTCACATTTATCTGTGTTGGACTGTTTAAGACAGAGCAAAAACACTCATGGGGTGTTGTGAACCTCGGTTTTATGCAGGTTGTAGTCATGCTCATCCAAGGAATTGTTGGGCTGTCAATTGCCCTTATTGTGGTCATAACGATAGTTCCTGACTTTAACCCTGCCGCTGGAATACTTTTACCCCTTGGATTTGCTATGGGACCGGGTATTGCCTATTCCATTGGGCAGTCATGGTCTGCTTTTGGGTTCGAAAATGGAGGGAGCGTGGGCCTAACCTTTGCCGCTGTCGGGTTCCTGGTCGCCTATTTTTTTGGAATGATGTTGGTGAACAAAGAAGTCGCAAAACATCCCAGACGCGAATTAGCAACCCACATTAGAACGGGTGTACGAGAGGAAGGTGATCGCCCCGTGGGCTCGTTACAAACGTTCTCTAACGCATCCATAGAGCCATTTGCTGTTCATCTAGCGCTGATTGGGGCGATCTACCTTATGACCTACTGGCTGACAAGCGGCTTAGCCTTTTTGTTAAATCAAGCCGGCCTTGCAGCTGAAATCCCAGTGCTCTGGTCATTTCATTTTATTTTTGCCAATGTGATTGCGCTTGGTGTCCGAAGAGTCCTGTTGAAGGGTGGTCGTGGAGCGTGGATTGACAACGGAACCATCCATCGATTGACCGGGTCGTTCGCGGAGTATTTGATTGCAGCCTCTATCATGGCAATCAGCCTCTCCATTGCGTTGCGTTTTGCCATCCCCATGGCTCTTGTCTGCGTTGTTGGAGCCACATTAACGTATCAGTTTCTAAAATGGGCCTGTTGGAAAGTCTTTGGTGAACATCAATTTGAACGGTTCATCGGCATGTTCGCCCAAATGACGGGCACAATTAGCTCCGGGCTGGCTTTGATTCGAGTTACGGATCCGGACTACCGTTCACCTGTTGCGCAGGAATTAGTCCTTTCAAGTGGCATGGCACTCAGCTTAGGATTCCCTTTGCTTATTCTGATTAACATGCCGTTTACGGTTTTTGATGGCGATTTTGAAGGCTTTCTGATTGTGCTGTGCCTTATGCTTGCCTACTTAGCAGTCTTGCTGGGAGCCTGGTACGGCTATTTTAGGAAAAAGACGGCTCAGCAGCCTTCTATGCAGGCCGAAAAACAAACTTAGGTACCCGTTACGCGGATAGCCTCTTCAATGCTGGTTTCACCAACCAAAACTAGCCGCCTGGCGGCACTTTGAAGCGTGGTCATACCCTCTTCAACAGCGGTCTCGCGCAATCGAAGTTCGTCAATCGAATCACTTGCCTTTAAGATCAGGGCACGCACTTTGGGAGTGAAGAGCATGGTTTCCGCAATAGCTCTCCGACCCTTGTAGCCTGAACCACCGCATGTTTTACATTTTTCGTGGCCACCTGCTTGGTAGAATGTGGCTTGATAAAAGTCCTCGTCCACAAATCCCAAGTGCCGTAGGAAATCAAAATCGGGTTTAGGATCTGGAATTTTGCAACTAAGACAGAGCTTTCTCATCAATCGCTGCGCGACCACAATGTTGATGGCATACGCAATCAAAAACGGCTCCACCCCCATTTTAAACAGACGGGAAACAGCACTAGGAGCATCGTTCGTATGCAAGGTTGAAAACGTGAGGTGGCCCGTATTTGCAAGCTTTATTGCAAGATCCGCTGTTTCCTTGTCGCGCATCTCCCCGACCATAACTACATCTGGGTCATGCCTGAGGATGGCTCTCAAGGCTCCTTCCAATCCTAAACGCGGACCCAGTTTAATCTGCCGAATGCCTCGCATGAGGTATTCAACCGGGTCCTCGACCGTCAGGACATTGACTTTTGGGGTCACAACTTGATGCAACGCTGCCACGAGCGTGGTGCTCTTCCCAGATCCAGTTGGGCCGGTCAAAATTATCATTCCATGAGGTTGCCTGATGGCCTTCTGAAACCGTGCGTATGCATCTTCTAGCAATCCAATCTGGCGCAAATCGGTCAGTACTTTTCTGTCGTCCAGAACCCTGATTACAACGCTTTCAGCGTGCATGTCTTGCTGAGGGGATGCGATTGGAAGCACCGATACACGAAATCGAATTAAGACGTCGTCTATCCAACGTTGAATAAATCCATCTTGGGCGATGTCTCTGTCGAACCGATCGACATTCATCGAATTGTCCTTCACGACAGCGAGGAAGGCTTCTGGCCTAAATCGGTCTTCAATGTGCCATTCAGACAGTTCACCATCCACCCTAAAGTGAATTTGAATTTTCCCATCGGCATCTGGATAGATGTGCAAGTCCGATGCGCCTAGCTTAACTGCCTCAATTAGAGCTCCTTCGAAAAGGTTAATGAGGTGAGATCTGCTTATTTCCGCTTCCAGCGCATTTTCATCCACCAGATGGTCTTCTTGATCGTAAGAGAGACCCATGTCGACAGCGGTCTGCTGTTCGTTCAAACGTTCCAAAAAGGTGTTTCGACCCAGAAACGAACTTGAAATCAAGACTCCAACGAGCGACTCCTTGATGAACTGAAGTTCGAATCTGCGCACTCGAAGTCGCTGGATAATCTGGTGAACTTCAGGCCGGGTGGGGTCGTGAGTAACGAAAATCCACTTGAGCTCACCGCTAGAAGGGTCTTTTTCTCGTCGCACGGGAAGGATAAAATGCTCAACCATTTCGGTCCACATTTCCTCTGAGAACGAATTTCGCTGCTGATTGATAAACTCAATTGCAGCACTTTCTTCGATAACCGATTCAGTAAAGGCATAGAGCCGTGCGGCCTCAATGAAAATACCTTGGGAATCCAATTCTGGATTGATCGCAAGTACGCGCCATAAGGGCACGCGCAAATCTTGCTTCTTCAGCACCTGCCATTCTTTCCAAGAAGCTTTGACCTGATGCTCTCCAATCACGCCTTTGTCGAGAAGCCTGCTTACAACTCGATCACGCCTAGCATCAATTAGATGCTGTTCGAGGCCACGGTTTGATGCAAGAGGGCGTGCGCCGCGGTCCTGATGTACAGAAACAAAATCTACGTCTTCCACCACCGGCGCCTGTGGCAGTCGGTTTTCCGGTCGATTGGATTCTGTTTCTGGATCAAATTGCATTCAAGTACCAAATGAGATTGTTTAGGCAGCCCTCTTAGTCGGCGCCACTGATACAAGAACCTTTTGAAGTGCAGGACGAGATGTATAGACAGCAGCTCCAATTAGCGGTACATGCTGCGCTACCATTTCCAAGACTCCCTTTACCACTGGAGCATCTGCGTACGTCAATTCAGCCTTAAACTCTGTAAGTGAGTTCACAAATCCACGTATTTCCCGATTAGACGGATCTTTAGAAACGCAGACAATGCGCCCGTTTACAACAGGTGGATTCCCATGTTCAACGACTGGAGCCAGACCTTTTTCAAATAATTGATCCCACATCTTGGGGGATACTTTGGGCGCCATCATGTCTGCCAGCACAAGCGTACTCATTTGGCAAATTAAAACGGATCGAAATCCATAAACTCTTGCAGCGACACGTTCCATCTGAAGTGAGCGCCATGGGTCGCACCGAACTATGTCCCTCCACATCATGAAGCCCGTTTCTTCAAGACGCTCTTTGAGGGAGTCCAACTTGCACCACATTGTTATGTCGTCCACCGTAATTAGGCCCTCGTCGAGAGCTTTGCTCAACACCCGGTCTAATTTTAGCCCATCGCCGTCTTTTTCGGCCATCCAATCTTGAACCGTTTCACGAATCAGTTTCTGGTCAATTAAGCTTTCCGTAGTCCGCCCAGCTTGTCCAGACGCATCCGGACGAATGTGAACGTCCGAGGGCCGGGCTTCTGCCTTCTTGAAAATGTTGAAGAGTCCGTTCTTCATGATTGCTAAGGTCTAATTCGGTGTAAATAGTTCAATACCGTTCAAGTTGTGGTATCGGTCAACAATATGACTTGTTAAGATGAAACCTATGAACCACCTTTCCGTCCAGAATCAAGTTGGAGACTCTTTTTCAAGATGAAGATCAGATTATAGCTACGAGTCCCTAAATTGCAGATTAGACGTTAAACCGGAATCGCTTCATGCCTTGTTTTTTCGCACTCGGCGCACTCATTCTTCCAAGACTTACCATCCTTTACCTTTGGTTTTTGTCAAATTGGTTCGTGGGCGTCTTCAATTCCCTTCTCTGGCCTATTCTGGGGTTATTTTTTGCCCCAACAACGCTTTTGTGGTATAGCGTTGTACAACAGATTTATAATGGATCCTGGGGACTATTTCAGATTGTCGTCTTGGTATTGGCCATTATGACGGACGTTTCGCCTTCTACTAGTAAGAAAAAGCGCAGAAAAGAGTAGGCTATCTACGATAGGTCGACCAGATATCTGCCCATTACTTCGCCTTTCATGAGGCGCTGACACGATTCCGGCACTTGATCCAGCTTTATTTCGTGCGCCAATTGATTCAAGTCGACCTTCCGGGCTAGGTCACCCAGTTTATTCCAAGCTTTCGTACGGACATCGTTTGGGCAGGTGTTTGAGTCAATTCCGACCAGTCTCACACCGCGTAGAATGAATGGGAAAACGCTCGTGTTTAGCGAAGCCCCTCCAGCCAAACCGCATGCCGCAACCGTACCGTGTCTAGCCGTCTGACTCAGCACGGCTTCGAGCGTGGTTGATCCTACGGAATCGATACACCCAGCCCAGCGAGCAGAGTCCAACGCAGCCGAAGCGCCACCTGAAAAGAGGCCTCGATCGACAACTTCAGATGCTCCTAGTCCTAACAAATAGGATTCCGCTTCCTTTTTTCCAGTAACGGCAACCACATCTAATCCCATGTGCGCCAACGCTATAACAGAAAAGCTTCCCACGCCTCCTGAAGCGCCCGTAACTACAAACTTCCCCTCTTTCTTGCCTGGTCCACGTGCAATTTCCATGGCCGCAAGCATGGCTGTGAATCCTGCCGTTCCAATGATCATGGACTCACGAGTAGTCAAATGGTCCGGGATGTGAAGCAGGTTCTGCGCCGGAAGTTGCTGAAACTGGGCATATCCACCCCAATGTGACTCTCCCAAGCCCCATCCCGTAGACAAGACTCTATCGCCGGGCTTGAAGGAAGGATTTTCTGATGAATGGACAACCCCTGCTAGGTCAATTCCGGGCACGAAAGGAAAGGCCCCTCGGATTATTTTTCCCGAATTGGTAACTGCCAGGCCATCTTTGTAGTTGATACCGCTCCATTCAACACGAACCACCACCTCCGACGAATTGGGGTTTTCCTCTAAGGTTATTTCTTCCAGTGAACTTGAAAAGGTGGGCGATTCACGTAGTACAAGAGCATTAAACGATTTCAATTGCGTCTCCTAGAATTTCTTCGGCTGGATTCTTCCGACTCTGGGGTTGTTTTAGGGTAAAAAGCCTCGAGCTCAATGGTACTAACACCAATCCGATCGTCCCACCTACTTTCGGCTCTTTCTGAGCCCCTCAAAAACCGAAACGAGCCATCAGACCCATCTGATTTCACGTATAGCTGACCCGACATGTCTGCCCACTCTCCTTGAAAAGCGTCTTGCCAATGCAGCTCAAACTCGGTTTTGTAGGCTTTGTCGATCGCCTCAAAGGACCATTCATTAATAAAGACGTAAGCCCGTCTGGATCCAAAACGGCTGGCTACTCGCTCCAAAATCTGGGCTGCAGCCTGTTCGACCAATTCCCGGACTTCAGAAGACCTTTCTTCTGTCGATTTTGATCTCAAAACAATGCGCTGTTGAGCGACTAGAACCGGCGTCGTGGAAGACAACGCGTATAAGTCAAACATGACGACGGCGGAATCTGCATCCATCAGAGAAGACTGAATGTGGTAGCGGAAATCCCGGTTGCCGTCATAACGGCTCAAAACAAACGACGTGCGAGACCTGCTTATTGGAATCCGAAGCCGGTCTTCCGGTGCATCTTCAACATAAGCCAGAATCGAGAGTTCTTTGCCGCTTGGCTGTCGAATTTCCTCCCACTCAGCGGAATCGAACACTTGCCGGTATAACGTGGTAGCTAATTCCACTTCGCCCTTCTCATAGGATTGACTCCCAACAGGCACCTGATCCTCCACTGGGAAGAACACTTCGTATTCGGCCATCACTTTTTTAGGCGATGCCGAAAGAACCCTTTGCTCGCAAGCTGAAGAGCTTTGATAAAATCCGCAGACCTCAATAAGTAAGCGCTCTCTATCCAATAGTCGTTTGTCGGGTATAGCAATATGCCCATCATCCCCAACGTACAACGTGTCAAATCTGGCGTCAAAGACCGTGTAGACGATAACATCTGGCGCAACACTTGTTGCAGAGCTTAACGACGATTGATGCTTAAACGTGGCTTGTACCAAAAGAGAATCCCAACCACTCTGTTCGACCTCAAAAGAATCAATTGCAAAATCAGGTTGTGACGAACAAGCTGAAACCACCATCACCACTCCCACAAACATGGATGCGAGTATCAAATAATGTGGTGAACAGGGTCGTTTCATATTTCTAGAGTCGGGGTTCAAGGCGAGATTAATCCCTGATAAAGCGCTCTGTAAAAGGTGCCTATGTGCAAACCATGAACCATCCGTCCTGATTCAATAGCGAGGCAAACATCTGCTACGGACATGCATACGATTTGAAGGTTTTCAGTTTCATCGAGCTGTTGAATTCCAGATTGAGCGGCTGAGCCACAGAAAAAAGCATGAGCGGTATTATTGTGACGGGACGGATCCTCCACCAAACGTCCAATCTCACGTACCTCACCGCATAAATAGCCTGTTTCCTCTTCAAATTCTCTCCGAGCGCCAGTTTCGGGACGCTCCCCTTTTTCCAGCATTCCAGAAGGAAACTCAAGACTCAAACGTCCAATACCATGACGATATTGCTCGACCAGCACGAGGAGTCCGGTATCGTTTAGCCCCAGCATCATCGTCCAATCAGGGTACTCCAAGACATGGAATTCCGGCATTTCTTTTCCGGAAGGCAAAACGACATGGTCTTCGCGTACTTTCAGCCACCACCGATCAAGGATATACCGAGAGGTCTTAACCTTCCAATGTTCTATCATATGGTTAGATCTAAATTGGGCAAGCTTGAAAAATGTCCCTACGGCCATCCCTTACAGCAGATCCCGAATAAGATTTGCAAAGGAACCTTGGATTTTGGCCCGACATCGAACTTTATTCCTCTCCAGGATTATGAACCGAATTAACTGCGAAGTTCTTTCAAGTATGCTGGTTTTGGGGTTTACTTTACCCGAATTCAGGACTCCCGCATCATCACATTTCGTTTTTACATTGCCATGAGTGATCCCAAAACAACTTCAGCGAAGGACCTTTCCCAGGCTGCAGATTTTTTGCCCATCAACGGAACCGACTACGTTGAATTTTATGTCGGCAACGCCAAACAAGCAGCACATTTCTATAAATCGGCCTTTGGCTTTCAGCTGGTTGCATATGCGGGCTTAGAAACGGGCATCCGAGATAAAACGAGCTATGTCTTACAGCAGGGCAAAATTCGGTTTGTACTGTCGACGGCTTTGCACCCAGATAGCGAAATCTCCGAGCATGTAAAGCGCCATGGCGACGGGGTCAAAGATTTGGCCTTGTGGGTCGATGACGCAACGAGCGCATATAACGAAACCATGAAACGCGGCGCAGTTTCTGTTATGGAGCCTGTTTCTACTTCTGATTCCAATGGGACGGTTGTTCGCGCTGCCATCAAAACATATGGCGATACCATTCACACATTTGTTGAACGGAAAAACTATACGGGCATCTTTTTGCCAGGGTTTGAACCGGTCGAAAAGCCGGATTACGCCCCAGAGGAAGTTGGTCTGAAGTACGTAGACCATTGTGTTGGAAATGTGTATCTGGGCGAAATGGATACGTGCGTAAACTTTTACGCAGATGTCATGGGCTTCAGAAATTTGAAGTCATTTGACGACAACGACATCTCGACCGAGTACACGGCCCTGATGTCGAAAGTGATGGCAAATGGAAACGATCGGATTAAATTTCCTATTAATGAACCAGCACAAGGTCGAAAGAAAAGCCAAATAGAAGAATACCTCGACTTCTATCATGGACAAGGCGTGCAGCATGTGGCCATGGCTACCAACAATATCATTGAAACCGTGACGGCCTTACAAAAACGTGGTGTCGAATTCTTGTATGTACCTGACGCCTACTATGACTCTGTCTTAGACCGGGTAGGAAAAATTGACGAGGATCTTGCCCCGCTTCGGGACTTGGGCATTCTTATTGACCGCGACGAAGAAGGGTATTTATTGCAGATTTTCACAAAGCCTGTTCAGGACAGGCCAACCGTTTTCTACGAAATTATTCAGCGAAAGGGTGCTCGTTCCTTTGGAAAAGGAAATTTCAAAGCACTCTTTGAATCCATCGAACGCGAGCAAGAACGTAGGGGAAACTTGTAGTTCGCTATTAACAGACAGAAAAACGATTATCTACTCCGTATGCCACACTACGTTAAAATGGGACAGTTGCCCCACAAACGACACACGCAGTTTCGCAAACCCGATGGCTCACTTTACAGCGAGGAAGTGATTGGGGCAGAAGGGTTTAGCGGTATTTCGTCCATCGCTTATCACGTTCACCCACCCACTGTTGTCGATAAAGTGCTGGATCCGATTCGTTTCGGCCCGGAGTATGTGGACTTGGATTTCCTGCGTCACAGACACGTAAAAGGAGCCCATGTCCCTTCCAGCGGCGCGTGGCTGGAGTCTAGACAATACATCATGGGCAATAGCGATGTGCGGCTAGCTCTCAGCTCGCCCACCGAGGAAATGACGTATTTCTATCGCAATGCCGTGGCCGATGAGATGGTATACATTCATGACGGCGAGGGTGTTTTAGAAAGCCCGTTTGGTGACGTGCCCTTTAGAAAGGGAGATTATGTTCACGTACCAAGAACAATAACTCATCGCTGGAAATTCAATGGACCCAAAGCTCGCGTCTTAGTTATTGAATCGTTTTCCGAGATTCATTTTCCGAAGCGATATCGCAACTCGTCGGGGCAACTCTTGGAGCATTCACCGTATTGTGAACGAGATATCAGGCCCCCAACCGAATTAAAAACACATGATGAACAGGGCGCGTTTGAAGTTCGGATAGCAAAACATGGGTACCTACACCCCATTATTTTTCGCCATCACCCCTTCGATTTCGTTGGGTGGGACGGATACATGTACCCGTACGCGACTTCAATCCATGATTTCGAGCCCATTACAGGCCGAATCCATCAGCCACCTCCTGCACACCAGCACTTCGAGGGGCATAACTTTGTGATTTGCTCTTTTGTACCTCGGATGTACGATTACCATCCAGACGCCATTCCTGCGCCGTACAACCATTCGAATATCGACTCGGATGAAGTGTTGTACTACGCCGAGGGTGACTTTATGTCCAGGCGTAATATAGACAGGGGCTCATTTACACTGCACCCGGGCGGCATTGCTCACGGTCCTCATCCTGGAACGGTGGAAGCATCCATCGGAAAGACTCGAACCGAGGAACTGGCTGTGATGGTCGATACATTTAAACCGTTGCACATGACCAAGACGGCTGTTGCATCCGAGGACCCAGACTACATGCTGTCCTGGCGCCCAGAAATCTACGATTAGAATGCCCTGAGTAGGCGTTGTGGGGCAATCAAAGATTGCCCCACATTAAACTTACCCAAAACAAGAGATTCAGCCGCAAACGCTTTGGCGCCTAGTTTCGAGTTGAGATGGCGGTAGCTGTGTCATGGCTGATGCAGTACAACTCGCGCCCATGCTTACCATCTTGAGCAGAGAAACAAATCCGATTTTCCAACACTGCGAAATCGTTAGGGTTAGATCCGTCGGTTCCAGGCCAAATATCCATTAACAGTTCCGACGTGGTACCGTTTGTTCGCCACAATTCTACTCCATGTTGCTCTGTTCGTGCAGAGAAATATGTCCATTCGTCGTTTAGGTCGATAAAGGCGTGAGGTTCAGATCCAGTGGCCCCTTCATTCAAATCGGCGACCATGGTTGCGCCCCCAGCCTCGGTCCACTGCCACAATTCCAATCCGCGCTCCCCATCGTCAGCCCCGAAATACAACTTATTTCCATGGACAAACAACTCTTCTGGCTCTGAACTGCGTTCTCCAGGCCGGATATCCACTACCAAGGTAGCAGCTTCACCTTCTTTAATTGAAAACAGCTCTATTCCTGTTTCGGCTGTATTAGCCACAAACATGAGCCGATCGCCAATGACTCGAAGATCTCTCGGAGAAGAACTTTCAGTCCCTTCCATTAAGTCGGCCGCCATTTTAAAAGACGTGCCATCAAAAGACCACAATTCCATTCCTGATTCAGGCAGATAGGCTGAGAAATAGAGCGAATTACCGAGTCGGGTAATTTCTTGCGGTCTTGAACCAGAAGGACCCGGGTTCAAGTCCTGAATCATTTGGGCGGATGAGCCATCAAGCTTATGCAACTCTGTTCCGTACCCTTCTTGCTCTGCAGTGAAGTAGAGAACGCCATTCAAGTCTACAAACTTGCTCGGGTTTGAGCTACCTGATCCTTCCATGATGTCCGCTATTTGAGTTACTTCTTTCCCATCCCACTTCCATAACTCAAATCCCGTGACTTGGTCGTTAGCGGAGAAATAGACTTCATCGTTAAAAACAAAAAAACCGCCGGGTCGAGAACTTGTAGCACTGTCGCCGATATCTTTCACTAACCGTACCTGCTTTCCGTCTAACTGAAAGAGCTCCCTGCCATATGGTTCTTTTAAAGCAGTAAATAAAAGGTCGTCGTTATAGACGAAAAACCTAGTTGGGAGCGCATTACCGACCCCTGGTTCCATGTCTGTGATCCGCTCAAGCTTCTTGCCATCGTACATCCATAATTCCGAACCATACTCAGCATCACTAAGTTGAAGGTATATCTTCCCGTCAAATGTGATCAGCGAATTGGGGTTGCCAGCATCCATACCTGGTAAGGCATCTAAAACCATTCCGTCTGTCGCTGGCTGAGAAGAGCAGCCGCTGAGGAATCCAAAAATTAATAAGGCGTAAAACGTGTTTTTCATATTGCTAATTAAGACTCAGAATAGCGGGGATAGGCCGTGTGAACGAATTGATCCAAATAAGGTTTTTGCAAAAGTAACGTGTGAAAAACAATTCGATTAAGCCTAAAATGTCCAGCGTATCTTCCTAGCTATTCTACACTTCCTGTTCCCTACCTATTTCAATGATGTCCCCTTCTGAAACCGATTTAAGCTCAGCGCCCCACGCAACCTTTCCATTCGACCAGGAATTCGCATGGGTTCCGGATGAACAGACCATCTCGGAATCCAACTTGATGGCCTTTATGAAGGCTCATGACATCACGACCTACGACCATCTTTACGCCAAAAGTATAGACGATGTGGCCTGGTACTGGGACGGGGTGATGAAGCAATTGAATATTGAGTTTTATGAGCCCTATCAGGACGTTTTGGTCATGAAGGACGGGCCCCAGTTTCCGGAGTGGTGTGTAGGCGGAAGAATGAACATTGTCCATAATATGTTGGACAAATGGCTGAAGAACGAAAAAAGCGCTAATCGCATCGCGCTCAAATTCGAATCGGAAGGTGGGCGAGTACAGTATTGGACTTATGCTGAACTGTCAGAGGACGTAAGCCGATGCGCGAATGCGCTAAGGGCTTCCGGATTTGGCAAAGGAGATGCAATTGGGCTGTTTATGCCCATGACGCCTGAGCTGATATTCGCCTTTCTGGCCATCATTAAAGTTGGTGGAGTGGTGCTACCGTTGTTTTCGGGGTACGGCCCAAGCGCCATCACAACAAGGCTGCTAGACGCGAATGCAGTGGCCCTTTTTGCCTCAGATGGGGCATCGAGGCGTGGACGCGTCATCGCCATGAAAGAAATGTCTAATGAGGCCCTCTACTCCTGCCCTTCCGTTCGTAAAGTTATTGTGTCTCAGCCAATGGGCCGCGAAGATACTCCCATGCTTCAAGGACGTGATGTGACGTACGCAGATTTTGTCGATGGAATGGCCCCTACCGCGCCCACTGAAAACACATCGGCCGAAGATGTGATGATGATCATTTACACTTCAGGAACGACAGGAAAGCCTAAAGGAGCCATTCACACGCACTGCGGCTTTCCCATAAAGGGCGCATCAGACATGTACCATGCGATGGACGTCAAGCCTGGTGAAACGATGTATTGGATGAGCGATATGGGCTGGATGATGGGGCCGTGGCTCGTATTTGGGACCCTCACCATTGGCGCCAGCATGTTAATCTATGACGGAGCGCCTGATTTTCCAGAGCCTGACAGAATATGGCAACTCGTTGACTCGCATGATGTTACCCATCTTGGGCTATCGCCGGTTCTGATTCGGTCGCTGATGCCCAAAGGAGTTGAATGGGTTCAAAAGCACAATCTAAATAAGCTGAGAGCCATTGGTTCTACAGGTAGTCCCTGGGACCCTGCCTCCTGGTTGTGGGCCTTTGATCATGTCTTAGATAGGAAGCGTCCCATCTTAAATTACTCTGGCGGAACGGAAATATCTGGAGGCATTGTGTGCGGTAATTTTTTCAAATCGCTAAAGCCCTGCTCCTTCAGCGGCCCCGTTCCAGGAATGGCGGCTGATGTAATCGACGAAGTAGGTGCCTCGGTCAGAGAGTCCGTCGGGGAGCTCGTCATTCGCAAACCGTGGATCGGAATGACCCGAGGCTTTTGGAATGACAATCAGCGCTATATCGAATCGTATTGGAGCCGTTTTGACAACGTGTGGGTGCATGGAGATTTTGCAGCAATCGATAAAGATGGGCTCTGGTTCATACTCGGCCGCAGCGACGATACCATCAAAATTGCCGGTAAACGTTTAGGGCCTGCGGAAATCGAGGCTATCATTAACGCAGATCCAGATGTTGAGGAGAGCGCGGCTATTGGCATCCCACACGATTTGAAAGGAGAGGAAGTGGGTTTGTATGTCGTGCTAGCCAAACAGGACCTCGCAAGCGAAGAACTTCGGTCTAGGCTGATTAAGTCTGTGATGGACGAATTGGGCAAACCCCTAAAACCCGGTTTCATTAGGTTTTGCTCATCCTTGCCTAAGACTAGAAATGCCAAAGTCATGCGCAGAGTGATTCAAGCCATCTATTTGAAAAAGGACCTCGGCGACGTCTCTAGCCTAGAAGACCCGGCTTCAATTGAAGCAATTCGAAATGCAAACTAACTGAATAGGGTAAAACCTAGTCTCTTTCCGCGATCGGGACCGATAATTGCTCGATATTGAAAAAGAAGATCACTCATTGGGATTATGACAAATAAATCGAGCTCGTTCCTCCTATTCTCGTTCCTTTTGACCTTTGTAGCAATAAGCGCATTGGGTCAAGCCGGCTCCCGTGCCCTCATTAGTGGACGGGTGGTAGAGGCCGAAACAGGACAGCCTCTACCTGGGGCACATGTGTTCATTGCTAGTTCAATGATTGGAACGGTTACAAACACCGACGGCCAATTCAATTTGCACGACGTGCCCGTCGGGGCGCATCGTTTGTATGTGTCGATGCTAGGATTTGAACCTGATTTCCGCGACATCATGCTACGAACCGGCAAGGATTATCAGTTCGACTTTGAACTAAAAGAATCCATTTTGGACGTCGGCGAAATTATAGTGGAAGCAGAACGGGACAAGAATTGGAAGAAGAGACTGGAAAAGTTCACCCGCATGTTCATTGGAGAAACACCAAATGCGCTTGAAACGTCCATTACCAATCCAGAAGTACTAGACTTTGATGAAAAGCGTGGAAGCTTCACTGCAGTTGCTGCCGCTCCTTTAATCATTGAGAATCGGGCTCTGGGGTATCGTATTCAGTATTTCCTCAAGGATTTCGAATCCACGCCGTCGCGCGTTCGCTATGATGGAGAGGGACTCTATGAAGAAATGGACGCTTCATCAGAGGAGGAAGCCACCCGTTGGGAAGAAAAGCGGCGAGCCGCGTTTATTGGATCCTTCAGGCACTTTATGCTCGCCATTATTGCGGGTCGCAGTGAGGCGCAAGGTTTCAAAACTTATTCCCGGCCGTCAGTAGGCGGAGGTGTTGGAGACACATTTAACCGCAGCGCGGCTATGGCCGAACAACGCTTCCCGCTCGATCCGACGTCAATCCTGAAGCCTGGCGAAGCCGAGAATGAGTATTTCCTCGACTTTGAAGGGCATATGGAAATTGTTTTTATGGGCGAAAAAGAAGACGAGTCGTATTTGGACTGGTCTATGCGTCCTGAACGGTCGAATCCCCGATTCCAGACGTCTTGGACGTTTCTGGACCACGGCCCCGCAGTGGTCGACTATAAGGGAGATACGCTAGACCCCTATGGAGTTGTCTTCATGGGGTACTGGGCGTTTGAACGCGTTGCCGACGATCCTCCAAAAGAATACCGTCCACGCTAGGTGGGCCTGTTTCGTTTTGGCTGTTCTCGTCTGGGCTAGGCTATAAAAGCAGACTCGATGTGTTCGTACTTAAGGCTTGGTGGAGAACCAACCAGGGTCACTACGTCAAACCGACACGGCGTGCCTTCAAGCTTTCGCTCATGCAAAAAAGCTTCAGCGGCTTGAATCATCAATCTTTTTTTTGTCGATCCAATCGAGGATTCTGCCGTGGCGAAGTCCTCATTTCGGCGCCATTTCACCTCGACAAATACGAGGTCCCCTCCCCGATCGTATTGCTTGGTAGGCAGAAACGCGATTAAATCGACCTCTGCTTTCATAAATCGATAATTCGCTTCTAGGATAACATATCCCTTTTCTTCCAGCCAAGCGGCGGCCAGTTTTTCACCTGCAAATCCTTTCATCTGTTTTCCTGACGGCATGTTTGACCTCAGCCCCCAACACGTGCTTAATTAAGGTGTTCCTGATCGAACCTAAACGGTGTATCTTACGAATCGAAACAGCGCTCACCCTTTAAGACACATATTTTCGTTGATCGCAACTCCTGGCATTTTGACAATCACGACGGACTTTGGCACCAAGGACGGATATGTGGCTGCAATGAAAGGCGTAATTCTGGGCATAAATCCAGCCGTCCGGATTGTAGACATTTCCAATCACATTACGCCTCAGGATGTCATGGAAGGTGCGTTTGTGCTCAGGAATGCCGCGCTTACCTTTCCGGAAGGAACCGTTCACTTAGCAGTTGTTGACCCTGGAGTTGGGACTCCACGTAAACCCATCGCAGTTAGGCACAACAATCAGTTTTTCGTTGGTCCCGATAACGGTCTCTTTACATTGTTGCTATCTGGATCTAAGCCTGAAGCGGCAGTTGAGTTAACCAGGTCACGTTTTTGGCGATCTGAGACGCCAAGTCCCACGTTTCATGGCCGAGACATATTTGCACCCGTAGCAGCGCACTTGTCCACTGGATTGGCCCTAAATGCCGCTGGTGTGCCGCTGAACGAGTTGAAAAGCCTTCACTGGGCTCTGCCCATCACCGACGAACGCGGCGTTCAAGGCTGGGTCGTTCACGTCGATCGGTTTGGAAATTGCATCACCAATATTACCAAAGCTCAGTTTTTGGCTAATCACCGAGATCGATTGTTCAAGTGCTATGCTGGAAATGCGATCATTGATACGCTTAGCACCACGTACGGAAATGTAGACATTGGCGATGCGACGCTGTTGCTAAACAGTAATGATTTTCTTGAAATAGCGATTCACCGGGGACCCGCTGCTCAAATGCTCGATATACGAAAAGGAACGCCCGTAAATCTCGTTTTTTCAGACGAAAGAGGATAATTCGGTTGACAGATATTCAAAAAACAGGCCCTTACAATCAGCCTGACCCCCATTCTTTGCTCTCGGATCTTGATGAACTGTACCTGATCGCACAGCTACTCGTCAATCGGAATGAGGATGTAAACGAAGTAGTCGAGCGCGCAATCGAACGGCGTTTCAGGGGTTCTCCACTCCCTGCAGCTGACTTGTTGCGTTCGGTCCTCACGCCCGAACAGATGCAAAGCAACAGCAACCTGATTAAGGCCAGACAAATTGAAACGGATCTTGCACACATTGTGCCTCGGCTAATTGCACGAACTTCTCCTAGCCGACGCGTCGATATTATTCAAGCTTTTCTGGGCCACCATTCGAATGGAGTCGAGCGTTCGTCCTTTATGCATCGCATTCGCCGGTCTCTCGAATCACACGGCGACGCTTCTTCTGCAGAAATGGTTACGGAAGCTCAGGTGTCTAGAAGCATCCAGAATTACGTAGATTCAACGTTCACACCCGTATCTCCTGGTCTGCGAGGGTCATTGGAGTCCAGATATGCTTCGTCCTCAGAGCCAGCTTCTGCTTTACATTCGCACGCTGCTCCTCCAAAAAAACGTCCTGTCCTATTTCGTCTGGCGGCTGGCTTTCTGCTTATTCTCGCAGCCTCAGCCATTGGAACTTGGATTGCCAAGCCCAGCCGGCTTCCCGTTGCTCCTGAGGGTCGAAATGACATTTTGACCCAGATTGACACCTATTCACCCGATGGATCTCTTGTGTTTCAGGGTTCTGATAGAAGTCAGATTGAACGACTAATCGAAGAGCGCTCGGGGCAACGTGTAGCTCTACCGTTTCTTTCTGGGGGGTCGGTCACGGGCCTTTCTCTTGAATCCATCACTCCTGATCTTACCGTTCCTACGGTTCACTATTCCCTAAACGATGAAGACGTCCCCGTATTCATCTTGGATTACAGAACCATACAACTCGTTTCCGAGTCTCTCGACTTCGATTCGTCCGTACTTAATCAGATCTCTACTTCGGCGGGTCTCGACATTCACGTTTTAGACTCCAAGTCTCGAATCGTATTTCGAAATCGAGACGACATATTTATTACGTTTGCGGCAGAAAACCCGCAGGATTTTAGGCGCCTGTTTCGATTCGATCAGTAAACGGGCGCTCAGCCCGCCGGGATTTCTATCCGACCTGCTGGAATTTCTATCCTACCTGCCGGGATTTCGATCCTACCTGCCGGGATTTCGATCCTAAATGTGGTGCCCTGCCCCAGTTTCGACTGAGCCAGCACGAGCGTACCACCGTGATAGTCCTCCACAATGCGCTTGGCTAAACTTAGCCCAAGTCCCCACCCTCTTTTTTTAGTGCTATAACCTGGTCGGAACACATTTTTCCAATTGCGTCGGTCAACACCCTTTCCTGTGTCCCGTACATCAATTCGAATCTTCGTGTCTACGGCCGACGCTAAGACATCGATTCGGCCTCGTTCGGATTCAATTGCGTCCAACGCGTTCTTTAGCAGGTTTTCAATTACCCATTCAAAGAGCTCCGAGTTGAGCGGAGCCTGTAAACCCGGGTCGGTGACCACATTTAACCTTATAAATGTCCCTCCTTGCGGAAGCCTTCGTCGCATATAATCGGTCGTGCTTTCTATGACGGGGCCAATAGGCTGGACTTCAAGTTTGGGCAAGGAGCCAATATCAGAAAAGCGGCTAGCCACTCGAGTCAATCGCTCGATGTCCTTCTCGATCTCAACATACGTTTCCTCATGAACCGAGTCTTGGCGTTCTCCATCCCTCATCCTCATGTACTCCAACCAGCCCATTAGACTTGAGATAGGCGTACCAAGCTGATGGGCTGCTTCTTTGGCCATCCCTACCCAAAGACTAGATTGCTCGCTTCTTCGGATGTAAGAGAAGCCAATATATCCGACCAGTACGAACAGCGACATGAACAAAAGTTGAACAAGCGGGAAGCTTCGCAGCCCTTGTACCAATTTTGATTCTCCGTAATACAAATACTGTACAAAACGGATTGCAGGGTACTCTGCCGTTCCTGGAAACGTGACAACGATTGGAATTGGATCGTGCAACAAGGCCATCTCTGGCACCTGCTCAAGTAAATGCTGCGTCTGAATTGCTGCTTCGGCTTCGGTCAGGTCTGCGAACGTGGTCGCCGCTGAACCAGTATTCCACCACTGCACGGGCTGCCCTGACGCAGAATCAACCACGATGGCAGGAATCTCCCCGACTAAATCTGGAAACAATATTGCTTCCTGTATAAAGTCGATGACTCTGGGGGCCGGGACATTCCTTGCCCAGCGCAAAGCCTGAGCATATCGTTCGAAATCGTCTGGGGAGACAGCTGCTTTAACTCCTGGGAGCTGACTTACCCCTTGCAAAACAGAGGCAATCTCGTCCAAGTCTGCCGGGTAGGGTGTACTAGCTCCTGTCTGAGGTGCCTTAGGGATTTCCTCTAATGCCTTGGCCCATAACCGCACCACAGACGTTTCTCGCTCTTTGAGCCGATCTACAAGCTTTGTGGTGTACCACAGGGAGGCAACCGCAATCAGAATGGCGAAACTGATCAAGCCCAGTTTCAGATTGACTGATATGCGATATGCTTTCATATAAACCTATTGAGGCAATTACAAAACGATCGTTTGCTCTCTTTTTGGTCCCGTTGCAATGATATGAGCAGGAACTTCAAGATAGTTTGTAACGAAGTTTAGATAATTTCGTGCCTCAATTGGTAATGCATCCCAGTCAGTAATACCCGTGATGTCCGTTTTCCACCCAGGCATCGTGATATATTGCGGTTCTACTAACGCCAAGCTAGGAAGATCGCTCGGGAAACGGCGAATCGTTTTTCCATTGAGCTTATAGTCCGTGCAGATCTTGATCTCTTCCAAATTAGACAGTACGTCTAGTTTTGTAATCGCAAGTTCTGTAAATCCATTGATCATGGAAGTATAGTTTAATGCGACGAGGTCGAGCCAACCACAGCGTCGTGGCCGGCCAGTCGTGGCACCAAACTCATGACCTGTTTTTCTCAATTCCTCCCCTTGTGCATTGTCTAATTCCGTTGGGAAGGGGCCGTTTCCAACGCGGGTGCTGTATGCCTTTACAATGCCGATCACTCGATCAATTGCGGTTGGTGGCACGCCTAGACCCGTGCAACATCCTCCAACGGTAGGATGGCTACTCGTGACAAACGGATACGTACCGAAGTCTACATCAAGCAAAGATCCTTGTGCGCCTTCCGCTAAGATGCGCTTTCCTTCTTTCAATGATCTGCACAAAAACTCCGTTGTATCCGTGATATAAGGGTCAATGAGCTTATCAAACTCAACATACTCTTCGATGAGCGCCTCTACGTCGATCTTCTCGGCGCCATAGATTTTCTCTAAGATGGCGTTTTTCTCTTCCATGGAAGCCAGAATTTTCTTCCTGAGCACATCTCTATCCAACAAGTCTACGACTCGAATACCCGTTCTAGCAAATTTGTCGACGTAGGCCGGACCTATGCCTCGTCCAGTCGTGCCAATTGCGCCGCCGTCTCTGAATTTTTCCCGTGCCTCTTCGATCCGTTTGTGGTACGGCATAATGAGGTGGGCGTTGTGAGAAATAAAAAGTCGGCCTTCCACATCGTAACCGAGGTCCCGGACCATTCCAATCTCTTGCATCATGGCAACAGGGTCAATTACAACTCCGTTTCCAATTACACAATCCACGCCTTCCTGAAAAATCCCACTAGGAATCAGGTGAAGAACAAACGTCTTATCCTCCCAGCAAATGGTGTGACCCGCGTTTGCTCCACCTTGATAGCGAGCTACGATGTCCACATCTTGACTGATGAGGTCCACAATTTTTCCTTTCCCTTCGTCTCCCCACTGACTCCCAATGACAACTGAAACCGGCATGCTGAATAGCCTCTTTGATGCGCCTTAATGTGTCCAAAAAATATAAAACAAGATAAAGGCGGCGGGTTTTCACCCGCCGCCTCACCTTTCAAACTTTCCAACTTATACTCGTTCTAACGGCCGTGTCCGAAAAGGATATACCAATCCAGAGGGCCCGAGAGAACGGTAAAACCGGCTTAGTCTTCGTAGCTCTTCGCTGCATCCTCGATGGACTCGAAGTGTTTGAAAACCGTAATAAGTTTGGTAATGACCAGCAAAGACTGAATACGGTCAGCGACATTCGCCAGACGCAAATCGCCACCTGCATTGCGCAGTGTGGTCATCGCGCTGATGAGCATCCCGAGACCGCTCGAGTTCATAAACTTCACTTTAGAAAGATCGCAAACCACATTGGTTTTCCCGCTTTCCTTCAGGTCGTGTAGAGTATCGTGTAGTTTGGCTCCATCGGGGCCGCCCATGACGTTCCCTTTGAGTGTAATTACGACGCTATTGTAACGTTCGTCTACGTTGTAATTCATTTTTCCTCGCTTATCGTAGAAACTGTGGAAGACTTAGTCGACTTTCAAAAACGAAGTTATCGCTTTTTTGCTGTCCGTTCTCTGAGCTCCAGCACAATTGGCGAAGCAACAAAGATCGAAGAATATGTACCGATACCTATACCGACTAGTAGGGCAAACGCAAAACCGCGTAGGACCTCTCCACCGAATATAAATAGGACGGTCACCACGAGCAAGGTTGTGCCCGAAGTGATAATGGTTCGACTTAGTGTGCTATTAATAGACCGATTAAGGATGGAATCGTAGCTCTCTGACTTAAAAAGCCCCGTAAACTCCCTAATTCGGTCAAAAACAACCACCGTGTCGTTCAAAGAGTAACCAACAATCGTCAAGAAGGCCGCTACAATTGTTTGATCAATCTGAAGTGAAAACCCGATTCTTCCTTGAAGCAAGGAAAAAACACCGAGCGTAATGATAACGTCGTGGAACAGGGCTCCAACGGCGCCCACACCAAATCGCCACTCAAAGCGGATCAGGATATAGACGAAAATAACAAGGAGGGAACCGATGATGGAATAGATGGCACCGCGTTCCAAATCCTTGGCAAAGCGGGCGCTAACCACATAGGTTTTTTCAATCACAGGTTCAGATCCGGGAAATGCATCGGCAAGTCCTCGAATCAATTGACTTTTTACAACATCAATGTCTTCCTCTCCTACCGTCCGAATCAACAACTGATCGACTCCGTCGACCACGTAGGTTTTAACTTCTGGCGGAGAGGATAACACAGCGGAAAGTGCCGAACGGACCTCAGTCACATCTAGCACGTCTTTCGTTTCAATAACGAACTCTCGGCCCCCTTTAAAGTCGATTCCCAGCTCAATGCCGTTAATCGCAAAGGAAATCAGGCTCAACAGAATCAGAGTGCCGGAAACAATATATCCGGTTTTCCGCTTGTCGATGAACCCATAATTTTTGTTTTCAAAAATACGCATTTTTCTCAGTGTATTTGCCTCTTGGAGGCCTTTCAAACTTTTAGTTCACGAAAAAGAATCAACCGAAGCTGACTGTTTTTTTCTTTTCCACCACCACGTAGTCCATGATGATGCGTGTGAATACAATGGCTGTGAACATCGACGATAGGATACCGGCCATCAACGTAACGGCGAAGCCCTGAATAGGCCCGATTCCAAACGAATAAAGAATCACACCAACGAAAAACGTTGTAATGTTCGCGTCAAAGATGGCAGAAAGAGCTTTACTATAACCACCTTCAATAGAGGCCTTCAGCGTTTTACCGGTAGACTGTTCTTCACGAACACGTTCGAATATCAGTACGTTGGCGTCGACCGCCATACCAATGGTTAGAACGATACCAGCGATACCTGGAAGCGTAAGTGTCGCGTGGAATCCAGCCAAAATCCCAAGAATGAAAATCAGGTTTAGAATCAAAGCCAAATCGGCAACTACACCGCTGCTACGGTAATAAATGATCATAAACACCGCCACGAGCATAAGCCCGAACAACACGGAGTTGAGACCAGCGCGAATAGAGGCTTGACCAAGGCTCGGACCAACTGTGCTTTCTTGAACGATTTCAACCGGCGCAGGAAGTGCTCCAGATTTCAATACGGTCACAATGTCCTGAGCTTCAGCTTGATTTGCCAAGTTTGTGATATTCGAGCGTCCACCTGTAATGCGCTGTAGCACATTAGGATAGGAATACACAACTCCGTCAAGTACGATGGCCACGTTACTTCCAACGTTTGCTCCCGTTAGACGCGCCCATGTCCGAGAACCTTCTGAGTTCATGGTCATGGTCACTTCAGGAACGTTGGTAAGCTGCTCGAAATCGACGCGTGCATCTGTGATCACGTCGCCGGTGAGCTCAATTTCGTCGCGAACTCCAAGCAGGTCATAAACTTCATGACCGTCTGTAGTAGTGGCTACTGCCGAGGACGTGTACATAAACGTAACGCCACGAGGCATTAGCGCTTTGACGCCCGCCTCACTAAGCATTCTGTTTACTTTGGCCGTGTCCTGCTCAGCTACTCGCCCAAACGTCACGCCTTGCCCTAGCGGCTGCATAACGTCTAACAGTGCGTTGCCTGAGCTCTGCTCTGTAGATGTCAATAAATCATTGATATCTAGCGTTGTGTCTGCCGCAGCAGCCATGGTTGAATCCGCCCCAGTTGCCGTTGAATCGACACCCGTTTCGAAGTATTCAATCACGCGCTGCAATGTCCGGACGTTGTCTGCCGGATCTACCATTAGACGAAATTCCAACCGTGCGGTACCTTTCAAAAGGCCGCGAATACGGTCTGGGTCGTCAATACCGGGAAGTTCAACGATAACGCGGCGCGTTCCCTGCTTCTGGATACTCGGCTCGGTAACACCATAACGGTCTACGCGGTCTCGAATAATAGAAATGGCGCGCGTAACGGCTTCGTCGGCTTCGGTTCGCAAATAGGCTGCCACGTCTTCATTTGATGAACGACGTGTAATGCCAGCCGCTTCATTTCTGAAGTAACGAGACAGACGAGCGCTTGCATCTTTGCGTTCAAATTCCTGAACAAACAGGTCAATGATTGAAACATCGCTCGTTTCAGCCTGAGAACTAGCCGCATTCAGAATTTCGGTGAAAGCTGCATCCGTATCAGATGCGAGTTCAGCGATTAGAGCTTCCACTCGAACTTCCAACGTCACGTGCATACCGCCAAGAAGGTCAAGACCCAATTTGAGTGCTTTCTCCTCCACGTTTCGCATTTTCGTGAAGTTCTCCTGCTCGTAGGTCGCAGCATCTTCTGCGCTGAGGCTACTAATTTCTTTTTTGATAAAATAGTTCTGTGCCGATGGGTACAGATAGTATCCGGACAAGGCCAAGAAAAAGACCGTCAGGAATATCTTAAATCCGCTTCCTTGCATGGTTTTTGGATTGTATTAGATGAGAAAATTAAGTGGTTTCCAATTGGAAACCGGATGCCGTTCTTCGGTACGGATACCGACCAGTACGGAAAAGAGGTTACAGGGGACAGAGAATTGGCTAGGGACCAAGCGGCTGTAAGCCTGAGGTGCCCGAAGAAAAGATTAGATACTCGGTTCGCTCGTCAAAATCAGCGATTGGCTTTAAGATGGGCCTTGCTTGGGCGCTCATAAAGTCAACTGAACCGGCAAGAACAAATAACAATCGATCCCCTTCGAACACGCGATTGGGTGATGTTAAACTAAAGTGGGCAACGGAAACCGATCTAGAGAGGGCATCCTCGAGGGCGTCACTCAAGAAGTCTTTGACTTTCGAAGACAGCCCCTCTGTTTTCACCACCGTCAACATTTCATCTTTAGACATGGCAACCGCAGCTGGCGCCAATAATCCTGTCACCAAACTGACCAGCAGCAAAAGTGCGATCAGACGAGCGTATTGGGATGATGAAAAGTGAACCACAGGTTTAAAAACTGCTTGTAAACAAGTTGAAGGCTGAGAAAATGATGGGCCCTGAATGCGCCCCAAGTCCAGCTACATAATTTACAATGCAATTGAGCATGAACCAAGTCCTTTTTCTGATCCCAATCCGATATTTACGCGTTTTTTCGCGTGTATTTTACACGAACCGATATTTCCGATTGCCGCTGGTTCCTACTTTTTGACATCTACTATTTTGAGCAAGGACGGCATGGTAACAGCCTACCAAGTGAACGAAAACCGCACGGCCCGCAAACGATTTACGATTGGCACCTTCACGGTCGCCATAGGCCTGTTGGCATGGGGAGCTTTTGTGACGTCTATAAACGCTGGTATGGCAGTCCCTGACTGGCCCACTTCGTTCAATTCCTACGATCCGTTCAACCCTTGGCCAGAATGGTGGAATATCACTCCCGTATTTGCGGAGCACGGCCATCGGTTATTAGGTGCGCTTGTTGGCCTTTTAACACTTTCGCTTGCCGTTTGGACCTGGGTTACCGAATCGCGTGTCTGGATGAAAAGACTTGGATTGGGTGCTCTCGTCCTTGTCGTGTTGCAGGGAGTCCTTGGAGGGCTCAGGGTCTTATTCGTTTCAATTGATTTAGCGGTAGTGCACGCTATGGTAGCTCAGCTGTTTTTTGCGCTGCTGGCTTCCATGATTCTATTTACATCGCGGGCATGGCTGAATGAGCCTTCCAGTTCAAGGGATTTCATGCCCTTTGCAGCTCTAATGCGCATTTCCCTTTTCGCCCCCGTTATCGTCTATATACAGATCTTCCTTGGTGCCCTTTTGAGACATCCAGGAACAGGAATCGAGCCGTTTTTTGTTGGCCTACATTTGGGTTGGGCCTTTGTAGCGACTTCTATCGTGGTCGTATTTTGGTCCAAACTACGAACTGTTCCAGATTATGCGCATGTAGTAAAAAAACTTTCGAACGTAATGCTCGGCGTATTGAGCGTTCAAATTGCACTGGGCTTGTTTGCCTATTTGGTTTTGCTTGACGAGTCAGGCCTAGTCAAAGCGAGTAACGTTCAGGTTATAGCCAATACCTCTCACATGGTAATTGGAGCGCTTCTGTTTGCTAGCACTGTTGCTATAAGTGTCCTGTGCCGGCGTTACCAATATCTTGAGTTAGCATTAGAACCCGACCTGTAGTTCCTTTTTAACAGCCGAAACAACTTTAGTCTAAGTTGTTGGTTAGTCCTCGCGCTGCCATCACTATTTCTTACCAGATGTCCGAATCCATAGCCAAAACCGCTTTGACTCCTGCCGCTTCATTGGAAGCGACATGGAGAGATTGGTTTTCACTTATTAAGCCGGAAATCACATTTCTAGTTGCCATTTCGGCCCTTGCTGGATTCGTGTTGGGATCTGTTGGCGCAATTGACTTGTGGCGCCTGACCTGGGCGATGGTGGGTATTCTATTATCCTCCGCCGGTGGTTGTGCTCTAAACCACTATCTAGAGCGGGATTTCGACGCAACCATGAAACGCACGGCGTATCGGCCTATTCCTTCGGGACGCATTGATGCTGAGCACGCGAAATGGTTTGGGATGATCCTTGTTGCTGCTGGTGTTGGGATTTTGTGCCCCCTAACCAACCCACTTACCGGAGTGTTGGCATTGGCGACCGTTGCCCTCTACCTATTTGTGTACACGCCCATGAAGCGTACAACGGTTTGGAACACACTTGTGGGCACTATTCCTGGAGCTCTACCTGTTTTGGGCGGCTGGACGGCAGCTTCTGGCTCAATTGGACTTGGCGGATGGGCCATTTTTGGCGTGTTGCTGTGCTGGCAAATGCCGCATTTCTTTTCCCTGGCTTGGATGTACAAGAAAGACTATGAAAAGGGTGGCTATGTGATGTTGACCCTTAAAGATCCAAAAGGAGATGCGATATCGCTTCAAATGCTCCTCTTTTCGATTGGAATGATTGTGTTCTCTGTTGCCCCCGTCGCACTTGGCCTTTCGAGTTGGATTTACTTGGTTGGAGCCTTAGTTCTGGGTGCTTGGTTCATGGTACCCGTACTCAGGTTTCATTACTCTCGATCCGTTGTTCATGCCAGAGGTGTATTGAAGGCCTCTGTTATGTACATCCCTCTTCTTCTCCTTGCCATTATTGTGGACCGGCTAGTCGGATAGAAACGACACTGCAACCAACCTAGGCTCAGTTACCAGCCAATCCCCCGACTCCACCATGCAAACGAAACAGGATCTGTTAGCTCTCTCCAGGCCCGAGCTCCAGACGTGGGTGGAGAAAACCGAGAAAAGGTTTCGAGCCGATCAGCTTTATCGTTGGTTGTGGAAGCAAGGCGTGCGTTCATTCGATGAAATGACCAACTTACCGGACTCGTTTCGGACCAGACTTCACGCTGAAGCTGAATTAATAACTCTCAAACCAGCCCAAATCCAAACATCTTCCGACGGAACCGTCAAAATGTTGTTTGAGCTCTCCTCAGGGCGGCATATCGAAACGGTCCTGATTCCTGATTTTGACGAAGAGGGAGATCCATCCCGCCTCACCGTATGCGTCTCGTCCCAGGTTGGGTGCGCCATGGCCTGTTCTTTCTGCGCCACCGGAGTCATGGGATTTCAACAGAACCTAAGCGCCGGAGAAATCGTGGACCAGGTTCGGTTGGCTAATGAATTGGCTGAATCGACTTATGGCAGTCGAATAACGAACATTGTATACATGGGCATGGGCGAGCCCATGCTTAACTACGAAGCCGTCATCGGATCCATTGAAAAGCTAACCTCTGAGGATGGAATGGGGCTGTCGGCTAAGCGAATCACCGTGTCAACGGTTGGGTTGGCCATGCGTATTCGTCAACTAGCCGATCAGGACACGCGAGTTAACCTGGCCGTGTCTCTACACTCACCGTTCGATGCAAAACGCTCTTCCATTATGCCAGTCAATCGAAAAGCCAAAACCGATCTGGCTGCCCTAATGGATTCCATCGAATACTACACGTCTAAAACTGGACGCGGAGTGACCTACGAATATTGCATGTTTGAGGGGTTCAACGACACCATTTCAGATGCTGCCGAGTTGGCTAAACTGGCTCGGAGAGCGCCGAGTAAAGTCAATTTGATCATGTACAACCCGGTCAGTGGGCTTGGTTTCTCCAAATCAAGTGAAGACAGCCTCAATTCGTTTATTTCGAGACTTGTAGAGGATCGTGTGCGCGTAACTGTGCGTAGAAGCAGAGGACAGGATATCGATGCCGCCTGCGGACAATTGGCAACAAAAGTAAACGACTAAGCTCTCGAGCGAGCAACAAAAATGGCAACCGAGAAGAAACCACTATCTATGTCACTTCTAAGGACTGATTTCTCAAAGTCTGTAACGGGTTTCATCGTAGCGCTGATCGTGGGCGCACTTATTCCTCGAACCGTTCAATTCTTAGTTCGAAGAGTCTTAGTAAAGTCAATCCGAGAGTTCTTGATTTTAGCCCTCGCTGGTTGGCTTACAGACAAACTAGCCCGAACCATTGTCGATTCGAAACCATCTGACGTTTCCTTAAAGAAATAGACTTCTAGCGTTCGTCCCGAAAGACCGTTTCTCGCTCATCCAGTTTATTCTTCAGAAAAAACGCGCAGGCAGTCATGCCAAACGTAATAACGACGATTACTGAAAACGCCGTTTTGTACCCTTCCAACTCAATTTCGCTAGACGCTGCGATTGCTCCTACCATTGCAGCGGACAGCAATTGACCAATTGAGATAAACAAGGTTATGGCTCCTTGAGAGACAGCGCGCTCTTGTTTTTTAGCCTCGTGGATCAGGATATAGCTCAGAGCTGAACCTAGAAGTCCGGCCAAACCAAGTCCTATAAAAACAGAAGCTACGTAAAATACGGGCTTCGCCCCTGGGCTGGTTGCAATACCAAACATACCGAGTCCTAACAGCACCATACTCAGCAAAACCACTAGTTTCGAGCCGGTTTTATCGAGAAGCCTGCCCGCCAACGGAGACCCGATGGCCACAGATATCATAAGGGGCAGTAACATAAATGAGGCTTCGGACATGGTGACCTGATAGGCCAATCGAGCGATTGTGGGGAAAAAAATGAACGCTGCTTCGCTGATACCTGCCCCGATGGCAATGAGCAATGCAATGGCTACCTGACGATTCCGAAACAAATCAATCCGAATAACAGGATCGACAGCGTGTTTAGCTGACCGGATGAAAAACGGAATTAGAACTAGAATGACGATTCCAGAATTGATAACTCGCCATCCAAGCAGGCTTTCTAGGAGGTTTGCCGTGTCGAGAACTGAAATCGCATAAGCAGCTGCCAAGAGGATACCTGCTAGTGACACAAGCCCCATTTTATCGACAGGTTTATCCGTTCGTTGAGTCTGACTGGGTAAAATGAACCACCCCAAACCGATAACCAATAAAGATATGGGCACAAAAATCAGATAGAGCCACCTCCATCCGACCATTAAGATAGTACCAGCCAATATGGGGCCGATAATAAAAGCTACGCCAAAGACAGATCCCAACACTCCGAACGCCCTCCCCCGCTTTTCGGGTTCAAAGGCATCTCCGATTACCGCTCCTGCAACCGGAAATATTCCAGATGCCGCCGCGCCTTGCATCGCTCTGCCAATGAGGAGCACTTCAAAGCCAGGCGCGGCGGCCACGACCACGCCTCCTGCAGCGAATAAGGCAATATCGAAAATATAGATGGCCTTCCGACCAAATCGATCTGCCATTTTAGACATGATTGGTACACTGACTAGGTTGGCAAGAACCCATACGCTAAATACCCAGGAAACTTGCCGCTCACTCAGTCCAAAAGCATCCCTGATAGCGGGAATAGCTGGTCCAAGTATTGCAATGTCCAAGGCGGCCATGAGCACGCCAAGAAAAAGAACGATTAAAATCGGTGTCTGCTTATTTGTACCAGCCACTATAACTTATACTTATTAGATTCAGGGTGTGTCGATCAGGCAGGCGAGCGAGCGCTGCGCCTGTGAAACAAGCGCCGGCGGTGAACCTTGTGCCGGCAGCCTTGCGTGTGCAAAAACTGCACTTTTTGAAAATGCTACAATTGAAACGATAACAAATGTGAACAATTCTAAGCAAAGGTACACTCAAATGCTCAGTTTTTTCCACTGATGAACTGTACACACTCTGTCTTAACCGACAATTCTGATTTGAACTGCTGTCCCCCTTATTCTGAACAAATGCGCGTCTTCACTTATCGAGTGTTTTTAATCTTATTCGTCCCCCTATCGTGGGGCTTATTGTGGGGCTGCACTGATCCCATTGCTGAACTTCCGCCACCTGAGCCGTCCTACGTCTGGGCTGATTCTGTTCTGAGCTCACTCAACTTAGAATCGAAAGTCGGCCAAATGATGATGATTGATGTGGCTTCGGTCGGAGATATCACCAACCCAGACGACC
>JABMOI010000109.1 GCA_013204185.1 bacterium
GGTGCCCCTCTGCTTGTAAAACTTGGGCCGCTTTGACCGGCAAATAGTTAGAAACCGAGAGGTCGAGAGGGTTCAATAGGTTGGTGACATACGTTGCAGCGCGATAACCTGCGACTAGAGGAGCCCCAAGAAGGGCCCCAACAATCCATGTGTTACCGTTTTGGCCTATCCAGCCAATAAATTCACCCGTGGTTAGCCACTTGCCGAAATTCCATAGCCGAGTCCAAACCGCATACAAATTGCCGTTGTTGGTAAAGGTGCCTGAAAGCTCAGTTCGAAGCTGGAGGATTCCGATCAATCCGGAAATGAGGGATGAGGCTCCAAAAACCACAAAAACCAAGAATATGCTTCCCGATACTCCCATTCCTAACAGAGCAAGAATGAGAACCACTTGGAGGCCGTAGCAAATCAGGTCATTTAAAGCAGCTGCAGCAATTCTATTTGAAGAGTAAAGGATTCTCCGAACGGCATCTTGAAAAAGCCAGGGTATAATGGCTACGCTCAGGGAAAGCGCCGCGTCACCCCAAGTAGGGAGGGTCAGCAAGTGAAACACATACCCTACAACCAGAGCGAGTAGTGTAAAGACGACTGAAAAAGCAAAAACAAGCTTTACAACACCTTGGGTTAATTCCGTGTACTCTTGGCCTTCCGCCTTGGCTCCCAACACGTTATGAGCGCGCGTAATGAGCGCATGTTGAAGCGTTTGAACGAAAAGAAGAACGGAAAATGTTAGGATGTAGCCGCCAAATGCTTCGGTGGTCATCCACTTTGCCAAGAGCAAAAACGTAACGAAATTCAGCCCACTAATCACAGCTTGGTCCAAAACGGCGTGCGCGCCTCGGTGCCTGACGGCGCCTTGTATGGACGATGTTATGTTGGATGGACTCAATTTCACGCCATTAAACGTTCAGATTTGGAAGACCGTACTGCTTACGACTTCTTGTTGCTTAGGCGGACGGAGTCAAAACCGTTGAGGATGGCTCGAACGGACGAACCTGTCGTGCCACGAATATCATCTGCCATGTCTTTGAGACGCCTTCCATCTGATGCTCCAGAACGAACAACCAAGATGAGTTCATCTGAAATCGTTGATAGACCCAACGCCGTTGTTGACGTCGAAAGGGAAGCGGTATCCACCACAATAGCGTCAAACTGACTCTTAACCTGCTGGATCAGCGGAATCAAATTGTTTGACAGTAGGATATCCTGATTAACATGTTTTGACGTATCGACTGATAGCGCAAATAGATTTGGCAAGTAGGATGAGAACACCTCGATTCCTTTTCCGGAAGCGAACGAAAATGCCTCCAGGTCGAAATCTGCCTGTGCAGTGAGTCCAAGGATGTTTTTTATGGATGGCCTATGGATGTTTGCATCTACAAGCAAGACTCGTGCTCCAGATTTGGCCAAGGAAGCAGCCGTATTTGCTGCCAGAAAACTTGTGCCAACTCCGGTTTCAATCCCGGTGAACACGAAAATGCTGTTTTTAAGTCGATTTCCAACAAAACGAAGCGGAATGGATCTCAGAGACCTAGTTGCAGGCGAATCCGGGTTAAGGATAGTAACCATCTCAGAAGAGATCTTCCGATCGTAATACACGCGTTTAGATTTACGGGAAACGTTCCGAATATTGGGCGTCGTGCAAATAACATCGAGTCCAAGTTTTTCTATATCAGTCTCTTCGTACAGTCGTCTATCTGTTTTTTCTGAGACCAACGCAGCGCCAATCCCGGCCAACAAGCCAAACAATCCACCCAAAATGAGGATAAGTTTGGGGTTCGTCTTTGGATTTATAGGTACCACAGCTGGATTCAGGACGCGAACAAATGCACGGCGAGCATCGGATGCTTCTTCGACTACTCGGATTTTCTCTTCCACATCTTGTAGCTGATCGAGTGCAAACTGGTGGCGGCTGCTGATGTCTTTGTATTCAACTTCCCGTTCTGGCATGGATTTCCGTCTGCCTTCGTAGTCTGCTAAGCGGACAAGCGTAGCGGACTCCTTGGCTCGGGCTGCGTTCAGCAATACTCTGTTTTCCGAAAGGGTTCTCCTCAGCTTCGCCATGTAGGAGATAGCACCATCGTAGGAGCGAAGATCGACACCACCTACTGAGGTAATTGAATCGGAGTAATCCTGTGACAATCCGCCAACTTGCGTCTGGAGCATATTGCGCTCGCTGAGCATGTCTACAAGCTGTTTACTCGCAGACGGGTCCAAACGAAGTTCCGGATTTTTTACATAGTACTGCTCGATCTGAATGTTTAAGGTCGCAATGCGTTCATAGCTCTGGTTCAACTGATCTTCGATACCATGAGCGGTCCGCTCTGCAACTAACTGCCCATCCATCAAACTCATTTCTGTTTCGAGAGTCTCAATGGAAGCCTTCAGCTCTTCAATTTCAATGCTTGTATCATCCATGGAAGACGTTAAGGATGAAATCTGATCTAGAACGTGCTTGGATTCTTCTTGACCAAATAAGCTGCCGTCAGAGCGCATAAAGGTTTTTAGCTCCTCTGTTACACTCTCCACTTTGTCAGACTGATTGTCTCTGCGCAGGTTGTAGTAATCTAGAGCTTCCTGAAAATGCCGAGATATGAGTACATCTACATGCTGAACGTACGTGCGCCCGTACACGTTGGCGATCAAGGCCGCTTCCTGAGGGTCGGTACTAGAAACCGTAATCATTATGGCATCTGGTTCGCTCGAGTCTCCTGCGCTTCCCGCTACTTGAACGTAATCGTTTCTAAGCAGGGAGGCCACGGTAACGCCGTTATGAGCCCGTTCAGTTTGCTTATCGAATATTGTCCAGTCTGCAGCATCGGGCGTTTCCGCACGAATTGCAGATAGTTCGGCCGCAGCTCGGGTCGAAAGTTCAGAGGAAGATTGAAGTATTAATGTTTGGTTGGCGAGCTTGGAGCTTCCAAGTGGGGCGCTTTCCGTATTCAGCCGAGGGAGGTCTTTAATTTCATTTTGAAATCCTTGGGTATCAACTAAAAGCGTTGTTTCAGATTGATAGCCGGGCGCAACATAGGTTACGTAAAGGCCTGTGGCGCACCAGATTAGAATGGCGACAAATAGAAAAATTGGGAAACGGCGAACAATGACTCGTACAGCGCGGTCTGGATCGGAAGGCGCGTCCTGGGAAGTCCCGAACATGTCAGGAAACAATGGCTCAGGCGCTGGGACATGCACAATTTGATGAACAGTTTCCACGGCAGGAGGTGCCTGTCCAAATGCCGAGGTGTCGCTCAGTTTTTGCCACGTAGGAAACGGCTGGGCGGTAGCCTCAGCTTTTATTTCCTCTGGTTCAAATACCTCGATGGGATCTGAACTAATGCTCTTCCAATCCGGCCAAGTTTTGAATTCAGCCGAAGTTAAAAATTGCTCGAGATCCGGGTCCACATCGGGGCGCACTCCTTTGCGCCGGCCTGCTCGTGCAGGTAGCCTGTTGGAAGTCTCACGATGCGAATCGTGGTGTCGGTCTCGCGGATCCTGTGATCCGTTTAAACCGATATCGAAGTTTTCACTTTGATTCATGTTCTTGGATCGAGGGTTTTAATGCGGCGCTTTGAGCGGACGCGTCTCTGAATGGCGCCTCTTTGGCCCATTTTTCCAATCGGACGGTCAGATTTTCTAAACTGTGTTTTGACACCAGTTAGCTTGCCTACTTCATGGACGAAATAATCTAGGGTGGTTGCCAAGCCTGTGCTTCGATTCATCGTCGGAGTCCAATTCAAGATTGATTTGGCACGCGAAATTTCTGGGCAACGAACTTTGGGGTCGTCTTGTGGAAGGGGGTGATAGGTAATCGTGCTCCGGCTTCCGGTAAGCGCCACCACTTCTTCAGCAAACTGACTAATGGTTACTTCTTCAGGATTACCAATATTGACAGGGTCTGCTTCGTCGCTATAGAGCAACCTTACAATACCCTCTACGAGATCGTCGACGTAGCAGAAAGAACGAGTTTGACTTCCATCCCCGAATATGGATATGGGCTCACCAGATAACGCTTGACGCATAAATGTGGGAAGAACCCGACCATCATCCAGCCTCATCCGAGGACCATAGGTATTGAAAATGCGAACAATGCGGGTTTCTAAGCCGAATTCTCGGTGATAAGAACTCATGAGTGCTTCGGCAAATCTTTTCGATTCGTCATACACGCTTCGAGGTCCGATGGGATTGACATTTCCCCAGTAATCTTCCTTTTGAGGATGAATAAGCGGGTCTCCGTACACTTCACTCGTAGAAGCCTGTAGGATTCTGGCTCCGCTTCTCATGGCTAGGTCCAGCAGGTTCTTCATGCCTGTCGAACCTACAGCCAGCGTTTCCATCGGAAATTTGAGATAGTCGATGGGGGAGGCCGGGCATGCAAAGTTCAGGATATATTTTAGGTCAGACCCAACATCTAACGAGGTAGATATATCCTGATGCAGGAACGTAAAATGCGGGGTTCCTAAAAGATGATCGACATTTTCCAAACGACCCGTTAGCAGATTGTCGACACATGTAACGTGAAAACCATCAGCTAAAAAGCGTTCGCAAAGATGAGAGCCAATAAAGCCTGCTCCGCCAGCGATCAGAATGTTGGGACGTGAAGGGTTCGTCGCCATGTCGAGGTACAAATGTTGTGAGTCAAAAATGTCGAAAGGACGCCATCGTAAGGCCTATCGAATACTTACATTTGTTTTATCGACCAATCGATCATTAACTAAATGAAACGACCGAAATTGATTTGAACTTTAGTTGGGTAAGGAATTGCACTACGAAATAACGATAAAAAGACCTACATATCCGAAAACGGTCTGTTAGTACGTTATTTATCGAAACCGGCCGGCAAATTCCAATTATGTTTGCCAAGAGTCGGTACATCACCTCTCAGTGATGATTGGTTCTGGGTGAAGCTACCCGGTCTTTCAAAAGGGCCGGGTATGCTTTTTTTAGGCAGATCCCAGAACCGGAATTAGCTCGTTCTGAGCCATTCGAAGGGACGTGATTATCGAGAAATGATCAGCGGTTGGGCTTTGTCGAACGCAGTTCCGCTAAATCCTGAAACTTCGATCCGGAAGAAATACATGCCTGGCGTCAATCGCGAGACGTCAACCGTCTGCGTGTACCACGCGTCTTCCGTTTGAAACCCAGCTTCCCAGCTTTCAACTTCCCGGCCAATTGCGTCAATTAGTGACAGACGGACAATTCCCTCAACGGAAAGAAAGTACCTGAATTGAGCGGAAGTAGAGGCAGGGTTGGGAAAAGCAGAGGTTAAGAGATAGGTAGATGGGTCTTCAATTTGAAGCTCGATACGCGCTAGTTCCTGTTTACGCCCATCCAAGCCACTGGCAACGAGTAAGTAGGTAACACTCGTTTCTCCGGTTTGGGCCACATCGGAGAAACTGTTCGTTTCAAACGCATCCAAAACTAGGCGAGAACTGCCCAGGCTAGTAATTCTTTCAACGTAGAGAGAATCAATTCCAAAATCTTGAGATAGATTCCAGTTTAATTCTACGCCGCCTTGGGAGCCCACAGACGCCGTCATTTCGGCGTCACCAAGCGGTTCGTTTCCTACTTCTAGGAGGTTGGCTACTTGTATGCGCAGTTGAGGCAACAAAACGTAATTGTGTCCCCAGGGCACGACGTACTACTGAAATCTCTATGACCTCTAATAAGGGTCGGGGCAACGCCGTAGCGTTCGCTCAGGAAGGCAAATAAGACTTTATAGGTTTCATACGCTGCAGGAGTTATCTGCTGAAGGCAATTCGGGCCTTCTGGCGGATGATAGCACCCCATAATGACCACGCCAATATTTCCTGTGTTCTGTTCCCCGACGTGCGCGCCGCGAGCCAACACGGGCACCTGAGACAGGGAAGTACTGTTATCCATAAACGGACGCCCCTGGTATAAGCGGCCTCCACGGTCAATAGCAAACTGATACCCAATATCACTCCACCCCCTGACATTCTGGTGTAAGTCCTGCATGGCCAGCATTTGCGCTTTGCCTTGAGCTTCGGTTTCCGCTGAATAGCCGGCTGCGTGGTGCATGGTCATGAACTCGTACGGACCGTTAGCTAGCGGTACTGGATTACCAAGCACAAAGGGTTTGGCGTTCCACTGGGCACGCGTAATAAGGCGGGGAGGGATAATGTTA
>JABMOI010000110.1 GCA_013204185.1 bacterium
TCGCCGTGCGTTGTTGCAACACCAACCTTAGAACATCCCGCCCAATGCTGCCCGCCGCCCCCACGATCAACACGGACGCGCCTTCAAAACAGGCACGAATCGCGGCTGCTGCAATTTCCATATCTTCGGCGAACAGACTGTCCGTGCGCCCGGTAATCGCGCGCTCCAGCATTTGCTGATCGGAAATCATCGCATCCGGATGCATCCTCGGTCTCCTATAAGTTCGTTGTGTTCAATTTGCCGTCATGGCTCTGGTTACGCAGCACGGTCTTTTGTTCTACGTCGCGAAGAACAACACCCCCCGCCCCGACATCTGCACTCTCGGATATGATAGCCATCGGATGGCATAACGACACAAAATCGAAGCCAAGCTGCGTAAAGCGATCAAACACCGCCCGGCGTGAAGCCGTGTTCCCCACGGAACCAATCCCATTCATTCCGCCTTTTTTACCGCAATTACCTTCAACATTCCGTCCCCACCCAATATCTGTGAAAACGGATGTTCGAAATCTGAATACAGAGGAGCCAAATACCTACGAATATTGGGAAATTCAAAGTATTCCCCTCTCACACGCTGAAAATTGGTAAATCCAAGTGATGCAAGAAGCTCTATGAGATCATCGTAACGGGTATAGTCATAGACTGGGGCTTGAATACGGTCCTTGATGGTCAGCACCAAATCTTGGTCAAAAAGCTCTGCAAACAAAGACTCCGACACCAAGTCGCCACTCTTGTCATCATTAGACTCCATTTTTTCTTTCAGCCAGCAAAACCCATCCAATAGCTTTTTACTATCAAGGTTGTCGATAAGGTTCCTAAACTCCGGATCGTTGATATAACGGTTCCGGACTGAATTCATGAATTCTTCCATCAATCCGCCTTGCCCCAACATGGAAAGGTAGATTGCCCCGCCTGGCTTTGTAACTCTTGCCAGTTGCTTGACCCCTTCAAACGTATTGCCAGTACTGTGCAGCACCCCTGCACAGCCGACGAAGTCAAACATGTCATCGTCAAATGGCAGGTCCAAGACATCCCCGACTTGCAGCTCATATCTACCTTGGTATGGCGCAAGCAGTTTAGGAGCGATCTCGAATATGGATTCATCTAAATCTATACAGTAGACTTTCTTTGCTCCGAGCTTCAGAAGACTTTGCCCCATCGGTGCAAGTGACCCGCAGCCTGCTTCCAAGTACACCTTGTCGTTAAAAAAATTATCTGAAAATCCTATCTTAAGAAAATCTACCTCTGCAGCTTTTCTCTTCATTTGGGTAGAATTTTCGATTTGCCCTTTATGAATTTCATGGAACACGTTGCGTGTTCTCACTTTAAATTCGTCAGTAGTCATTTTAGTTGAAACTCCATAGATAGCCTTCGAAAGAAGGGCAAATGTATTCTCAATGGTCTTCATCAACAATCGGATTTGGAAATCAGATAATTTTCAAGAGCTAAGTAGTCCAAACCGCTGTTGAAAAATGTCGAAATTGCATCATCCGGCGATAACACAATAGGCTCCCCATTAATATTAAATGAAGTATTCAACAGGACAGGAACGCCCGTTAATTTATCAAAAGATGAAATAATTTTGTGGAAATACGGATTATAGTATGTATCAACGGTCTGGACACGTCCAGATCCATCAACATGGCAGACCGCGCCTAACCTCTCTCTCCAATCCGCTCGGATAGGAACAACCTTTTCCATAAAGGGGCATTCGAACCCCTCCGCCACATCAAATACATCAGATACCCGGTCGATCAGGACTGCAGGTGCAAATGGTCGATATGCCTCACGGTATTTTATTGCAGAATTGATTTTGTTTTTAGTCTCAGGATTGCGCGGGTCTGCAAGAATTGAGCGATTTCCAAGTGCACGCTCACCAAATTCCATAGAGCCATTCAAGATGCCGATGATCGAGCCTTTTGCGATCAAGCGAGCCAGCTCATTTTCGATGTTCTTAAAATATTTAAATCCAATTTTACGCCGATTCAACGCCGATTCAATTTCAGTATTATTGAATTGAGGCCCTATAGAACTGGAAGTAAATTCTATTTGCCTCTCGATGCCTAAAATTTGGTGACTCACGTAAAGTGCCGCCCCAATGCTATTGCCCACGTCTGCTGGAGCAAAAGAAACATAAAGCTCGTCGAACGGAGTTTTATCCAAAACGCGGCCATTAAATACCGAATTCATGAAAAACCCTCCGCTCAATGCGACGTTTTTGCACCGAGTCTGTCCGTGTAAATGAGTCAAAAAATGGACGGCAACATCTTCAGCAACATTCTGCATCGCCTTAGCTATGGTACAATGCCATTCCTGAGCCTCCTCACCAGGAATGCCTTCTCGCCCATCAAACATTTCGACAAACTTGTTTGTATAGGTTTTCGGCTGATCAAGAATCGCACCTTTATAAAATGCTTGGTCGAGCTCAAAGGTACCATCTTCATTCAGACGGATAGTCTCACGAATCCTACGCTCGAATTCCGTGCAATCCAAATCGAAGGCTGAAAGCGCCATAACCTTCCACTCATCGCTATCAGGCATATAGCCAAGAAACTCCGTGAAAGTAGCATAAAACATGCCTAGGGAATTCGGGACATTCTGGGTCTGAAGCACTTCAATGTTGATGCCGCGACCATGGCTGAATGTGGTACATTCGAATTCACCCCGCCAATCACATGTGAGAATGGCGGCTTCTTCGAAAGGAGAGAGGAAGAACCCATTGGCAGCGTGGGAACGGTGGTGTTGGACGTAATAGATAGGTGGCAATCCGGACTCAGGTGCCAACTCCATTTTCACCCAATCAGAAGGTTGGCGTCCGCAGATGTTAAATAGGTTATCTGGAATTGCATAAAAGTACTGATCCCTACCAGCCCTACCCGAAGAAATAGTGGGGTTAAATTTGGTCCATGCCGCACCAGGATTCCACGCCTGAGCGATGGCATTACAATCTGACAATGATATGTTGCCCGCTTCAAGACAAAATTCGATAGATTTCGTCGGAAATGCCTTTGAACGTTTCTGACGATTGAACCGTTCCTCAGGGCACCCAGCGATTAGGCGCCCGTCCTGAATCAAAGCTGCTGAAGAATTAATTTCCCCATGATTTAAGCCCAGTAAGTTAACCGCCATCTAGCATATCCAATAATAAGGTTAAGGAATAATTCGTGCCTATCCGGTTAATACCCACACCCATTATATCTAGTGCACCACATTCGACCAAATAGACACTAGATATTGTGCTTTGCCATGTCTAATACACCTCTTCAAAACTTAAATGCTGCTCCCTAGACATCTCCATTATCTCCGACAGATTGTTGTATTTTCCGCATGCCCCCCACCGCCAATGACCACCACCGGACGGTCTGTGTTGTTAGCCATTACCGCCATGTTTTTCTCACAGTCTCGATCACCCGCAATTGCGCATCATCGCTCAAGGACGTCGAACTGGGCAGCGGAAGGACTCGCCGCCAAAGATTCTCACTTACCGATAGATCGGCGCGTGGCGCGGACAAATAGGGCTTCTGATTGTGGATCGGTCGCCAGAACTCACGCGCGTCAATTCCCGCAGAGAGCAGGACATTACGCAGGGATTCCAGTCGTTCAACCTCGCCCGGATCGGAAACAACACCCGAAAGCCAGTGGGAAGAGCGCGCCCATTCAGGATCGGGAAAAGGCGCTAGTCCCGGCAAGTCCGCCAACGCATCGCGATACGTCTCAAAAATTCGACGCTTGATGGCGCGAAATTCGTCATAACGCTCCAGCTGCGCACATCCGATCGCTGCCTGCACATTGGTCAAACGGTAGTTGTAGCCGACACGATCGAACTCATAGGCCGGAGAGAGACGTGCCGTAGTGGAAAGATGTTTCAGCGCGTTTCTAAGTTCTGCATCATACCCGACCACTGCGCCACCACCACCACAGGTGAAGGTTTTATTGCCATTAAATGAAAAGGTTCGCAGCAAGTTAGGGATGTTGCTGGACGGTTGTTCGACGCCCCCCCCGAGAGCGGCGGCCGAATCAACCACAAGCGGAAGGTCATACTCGCTCGCGATCATGGACAAGGCATCCAAACGAACCGGAATCCCAAGCGTATCGACCGCCAGAATTGCCGCCACACGCCTGTCGGTAGCCTTGTGGCGAAGAACACCATCGACCCGATAGCTTTCCTCATGCAGCAGACGACGGAGGCTGTCCGGGTCCATTGTCCACCCTGTGGGTTCAATGTCGATGAACCAGGGACTGGCTCCCATATAGCTGATTGCGTTAGCGGTAGCGATAAAGCTGTAGGATGGCACGATTACAAGATCGTCCCGCGAGACCCCCGATGCCGCCAATGCAAGATGCAGCGCAGCCGTGCCCGAAGATGTCGCCACAGCCCAAGGTTCCGGCACGACCTCGGCCAATTTCTGCTCAAATTGTTCAACGAAAGGGCCAACCGTAGAAACGAAATTCGTCTCTACGCATTGCCGCAGGTAACGCTCCTCATTGCCATCAATTTGTGGAATCAAGAGTGGAATGCTGGCCTCGGATTCAAACGTCATGGTTCGGCCTTGAAATGGATGGCCACGCCCATCTGCTGCGGCATGCTGATTGACCCGGCTTTGCTGGCGTTGCGTCACGGCTACGGAAAACCTACTGTTTTCAACCGAGTCCATAATGAGCTGAGAGTCAATTCGCTCGAAAACCCATTTTCAAAATAACAGTTAAAAGTCCCACCCTCGACGGTCATCATCGCCAATGGATAGTTTTATGCGGCCCAGCCCAGAGTATCAAGCGCATTGTTGGCCCTCTGACGCAATAACAGTGCCCGTTTGATGAGGGCTAAAGTTTTTTTTGCTGAATGTTCTGGTTGCCTCTACCAGGCAAATTCCTCATATTGCGGCCACAACGAAATATAGTCGTTACTTCAAACGCTTTGCACGGAGATATCATGGGAAGCCTAGCAAGCAATATAACCGTGGTGGGCCTGGGAAAACTAGGGTCGCCATTGGCCGCAACCCTAGCTGCAAAGGGATTTATTGTAACGGGTGTGGATGTCAATCCTGGATTTATCGATGCCATCAATACCGGGAAAGCCCCGGTAGAAGAGCCCCGCCTTCAGGATATGATCGACAGCGGCAAGGAGCGTCTTCGCGCGGTCACGAATCTGGCCCAGGCTGTTGCGTCATCTGACATAAGCTTCATCGTCGTACCGACCCCAAGCAAGGTCGATGGCTCGTTTTCGACCGA
>JABMOI010000111.1 GCA_013204185.1 bacterium
AAACAACGTTATCGGCAGATCTAAGACGCGCACTCATTGGAGACGACGAACATTGCTCGTCTGATGAGGGCGTGTTCAATATTGGAGGCGGATGTTACGCGAAGGCTATTGGCCTCAGCGCAGAATCTGAGCCTGAAATCTTCTCGGCTATTCGATTTGGTAGTGTGCTTGAAAATGTCGTTTACGATGAAGACACGCACAAAGTCGATTTTAACGACACGTCTATCACAGAGAATACGCGCGTTGCCTACCCAATCGATTTTATTGACAACGCCAAAATTCCGTGCGTTGGAGGCCATCCGAAAAACATCATCTTCTTAACCTACGATGCGTTCGGTATTGTACCTCCTATCTCAAAATTGAACTCCAGCCAGGCCATGTATCATTTCATTTCTGGGTACACGGCGAAAGTCGCTGGAACAGAAATGGGCGTTACAGAGCCTCAAGCTACGTTTTCTGCTTGTTTTGGCAATGCCTTTTTGGTGTTTCACCCTGGTAAATATGCGGAAATGTTAGCAGAGAAAATGGAACAACACGGAGCCAAAGCGTGGCTAATTAACACCGGAATGACGGGTGGAGCCTATGGAACTGGTTCTCGGATGAAGCTCAGCTACACTCGGGCAATCATTGATGCGATCCACGACGGAACACTGGACCACATCGAAACCATTACAGATCCTGTATTCGGTGTTGAAATTCCTACTTCCGTTCCCGGAGTGCCTAAAGAAGTGTTAATTCCTCGGGACACGTGGACCGATAAGGCAGCCTTTGATCAAAACGCGGCCAAACTGGCAGGATTATTCAATTCAAACTTTGAAAAGTACCGTGAAGGTAGCTCAGCTGAAATTGCTTCTGCTGGACCCAAGATCTAAGGTCCAGGGTCTCTAGTCGATGAGTTGCGCTAGATGAAGGGCCCCTTGCACAGGTTTGTGTTTAGCGACACTCACTCGCGCCTGAGGTAGCTTTGATTTTATGTCTAGCGTAAGAACGTCGGAATACAATGAGTTCGCGTTAAGCCCTCCGGTTAGCCTAACCGTAGGGTTTTTCGTTTTTAAGACTCCGGCGAGCCTACAAATTTGAGTGACCAAGCCAGCGCACTCGTTCTCTAGGTGGGCTCTCGCGATCTTATTTGCGATCGCCAATTGAAGCAATGCCGGAGCTAGCGATGCTGCGTTGAACTCCGTTCGGTAGACCTTGTCCAAAATAGAAGGGACGGTGAGGGCGCCTTCATTCATTTCTTGTTCGAATACGGACTGGATTGCCCTAGTAAATGGCGTTTCTTCACCTGCCTCGATATCTGCTATGGCATGGCGCAACAACCGCTTGCCCAATTCTAATCCGCTCCCTGGATCCCCAATGGTGGGCCCCCAACCTCCCGTTCTCAGAATCTGGCCGTCCGTGTCGAAGGAGTAACAGCCCGATCCCGTTCCGCATATGACGAGCATTCGGCCATCTCTTGAAGATGCAGAGGTGGAAGATTCAGAGGTGGAATCGTCCAGAAAAGCGGCTTCGAATCCAATCCGAGCGTCGCTGACCACCGAAATGTTT
Source organism: bacterium (assembly GCA_013204185.1). Lineage (GTDB taxonomy): Bacteria > Bacteroidota > Rhodothermia > Rhodothermales > UBA10348 > UBA10348. The sequence goes on from JABMOI010000111.1 coordinate 1,549, forward strand.
GAGCTCGGAATCCCTGATACGCGTGAGATGCCGCTTCGTAACGAACCTTGGATCTGACTCGACGCTGCGCCGGCAATGCCTAAGCACACAACTACAGGCTGTCCTTGGGCATCGTTGTCCTGCTCAAAAAGCGAGGAGAGAACTGTTTCAATCGAGGTGCAAATGCGTTCAATGGTTTCGCTTTCGGGAGCTACGCGCGCGTTCACGCTCGGAAAGCTGCATGAAATTGATTTTCCATTTGAATTGCAGACCGTTTCAATTTTCGATCCGCCTGCGTCAATTCCTATGTGGATCCGATTATTCATTCTCAGAAAGAGGTAGCAGCAAGGTGGATAAGGACGAAGGCGTCGTTGAGAACCGAATTAACTCAATCGGGCGATCAGAAGATAGAAATGAACCCAAAAATGCAGCGTAGTTAATAAATGGTCTTCTGAACAAGAGTTCTTGTTCGTTTAAATCAATGGCGCCTTCCCACGCAGAACTTAGAGAATCAGAGTTGATTTCATGCGCTGTGCCCCAAACAAAGGTCTGAGGATGCCCTGGACCACCCACGTTGATAGGGTGAAATTTGGCACTAAACGATGCTTCCGGACGACCTCCGTCCGGTGGATTCATGGTTGTCCCTGGGAAGTGAAGCGTTCGATCTTGAATGTTTTCCCACCGCCAAGAACTCATGTCGGGTCCGTTCTCCAAAATCATGTTGTCCAGCAAAACGGTCATTTGACTCGGTAGTGTTGAATCAGCTCTAATTTGTTCCTGCTGCATCATCTCAAAGATTGAGGCGCCAATTTCAGAAGCATCGTACTCGAAATTCCAGTTTACGAGGTAAGGGATCCCTTCTTTTAAGCGAGCCCCAGTTAGGAGAGAATCCGGCAAATGAACCAGATAGGATGAAAGCGTTTGGGCAGCAGATTGGCTGAATGTGTTGGATAATAGTTGTTCTGGACTAACAGAGGCAGCAAAACGGTTGACTCCAAATTCTGGCGTCTTGTCCGAGAGTGCTGAGGCAACAAACAAAATTCCGTTTTCGTTTCGCACTTGAACGAGGGGCGATCCCGAAACGAACGAAACCCCGCCTTCCATGACTATTCCGTCAGAAAGGATGAGAGCAGGTTCGGCTTTAACGCCCCGTAACAAGCCAATCCAACTTGGATAATCAGATGGTAGCGAAAATGCGGGCCATGTTAAGACAGGGACAGGTTCTGCCCCGACATCTCTAACCGAATACACGAGAGGCATCTCATTGTCCATTCTATGTATTTGAACCAAGCTCTCCTGATTATCTGTTGTTATGCGTTTGAATGAAGTTGATATACGCCCTGGGTCAACGCGCTCATGAGACAGAGACGCAGATCCCTTAAGTAAAAAGGCCCAGGAAAGGGAGGATTCATCGGAGGTGGGCGCCGAAGTGAATCCCATGGGACTAACGAATGTGCCGGGCACAAAAAGACCCAAAATCAATCGGTCAGGCGTGTTTATCTGGGTCTCGACGAAGAATGGTATGGCGGTCTTACCGGTTACATACCGGGCAGCAACAAACGATGTCGAATCGCCGGCGCTGCTCGCAAGCCAATTGTACTGGAATCCATCCATTTGAAGAATTTCCCTCAGTGCGCGATCAGCACCGGCCGCGTAGCTTGTATCGGTCAGTGCAAATGGTTGACCTGCGATCCATGAAAACAAGCGTTCAATCGCTAAGCCGTGCCACGCTTCCCAAGGCTCTGGCTCAACCCCGAGAAGTAGAAACGAAGTACCTCTGGCAACATCGCTCGCAGAAATGGCTTCGTTGATGCCACTCGTAAGCAAACGGACGGATTCTTGATCCGATTCTGATAGATTCTGGAAGTCGCTTTTGGCTTGATCTGCAAGATTTAGTTGCAGTGATAAATGGTCAATGGGCACCGCATCATCACCGAACCATTTACTCAGGTTGCCCAGCGCCGCTTGCCGCCACAGGACGAGCTGCCAGGCTCGGGATCGACCCATTCCATATCCTAATCCGACAATTGCATCGGACATGGATTCGGCATCCACCCTGACCAAACCGTTTTCAACCCAGTCCACTCTTGCTGAACGCGATATCGTACTCATACTTAGGGTTTCCGGAGGTTTAGGGCCTGCCATGAAAGCGAGGTACCAAACCACGACGCCAAGCAGTAAGGCGATGATAAGGGTGCTAAATATGAGGATTAGAGAACGCTTGAGCATAGACTTAGGCCACGCCCAACTTTTTTCGTTTGTCTGCTAAGAAGGTCTCAAACTCATCCAGAGACAATGCGTTCAAGCACCCTTTTGCCGTAAGCGCACCTTTGCGAGAAACGAGAGCGCCCCATTTCATCAAATCCAACTGTTCAACCGAGTGTGCATCTGGGTTAATGGATACGGGCACTCCGAGTTTGACGGCTGTTTCTATCCAACGCCAGTCTAAGTCGAGCCGGTATGGATTTGCATTCATTTCAACTGAAACGCCCGCCTCAGCACAAGCCTGCAGAACTTCCTCATGATTAATGGGATAGCCCTCTCTCTTTAACAGTAGGCGTCCGGTAGGGTGGCCTAGTATGGTCGTGTACGGGTTGAATACGGCGCGCTTGATACGCTCTGTTGCCTCTTCCTCCGTCATGTTAAACCGCACGTGAATGCTTGCCACAATAAAATCAAATTGGGCCAGTATATCGTCAGAATAGTCCAGCTGGCCATCAGCCAAAATGTCGCTCTCTACTCCAAAAAAGACCTTGAAGCGAGGGCCGCCATCGGCAGCAAATTCGGCATTCAGCGAATCCACTTCTGCCTTTTGTTGTAGCGCCGTCTTAACGCTCATCCCGCTCGCAATTTTTAAGGATTGGCTGTGATCACAAATGCCAAAGTATTCAAAACCCGCGCTCCTGACAGCTAAAGACATTTCCCTAAGTGTATGGGCGCCATCGGAATACGTCGAGTGATTGTGAAGTACTCCTTTGAGTTCTGGGTAAGCAAGGAGGTCCAATTTAGACAGCTCTTCGGCGCGTGAAAAGGCGCCGGGCAAGTCTCTCAATTCGGGATGAACGTACGGTACGTTGTGGAGCTTGAAAAAGGATTCTTCTGACTCCGCGGACTGTGTGAAAGCTTCAGTTGAAAAAGATTCCACAAACACCTCGGGCCCGACTTCCTTGACGAGGGCGCTTCCAAACTTCGACTCATCTACAAACAAAATATTCAGCCCCAGTCCATCTTGAAATGTTGTGGCTAGGCGAACTCCCACCGTTTCAGTTGTTCGTTCGGCATTCAGCCCCAACGCATCACAAATGCTCGGAATATTTATTCTTTCACACGCCACCACTATTCGGATCTCTTCAACAATATCCATGAGCCGAGCAATATCACCTCCAAATCGAGCGGCTACCACGCCCGGTACCGCTACAATACGATCCATCAAAGCCTGAGCGTCAATCCAAGCATCTGAAATTCTTCGTTTTCCTTGATACGTCCGGATGTGCTGAAGATTGTCTAAGATGGATTGTTGGCTTTTCTCCCCAAATCCCTCCAAATCTGCAATTTGGCCTGTTATGGCGGCAGCTTCCAGGTCGTCTAAGGATTGGATGCCTAATTTTTGCCACAGTGCCCGAGCTTTTTTTGCACCGAGTCCGTTCACGGAAAGGACGTCCAGCAAACCAGGGGGCAGTCCACCGAGTATGTCGTCCCGAACTTCAAACGACCCGTAGGCCAAGATTTCCTCAATCTGAGCAACAAGACCTGCTCCAATGCCTTTAATTTGCGCCAGTTCGCCAGAAGCAATGAGATCTGGAACAGGAGATTCCAATCGCTCAATAATGCGAGCTGCGTTAGCTAAAGCTCGGGCGCGAAAGGGATTTCCACCCGTTAATTCAATAAGGGAGGCCGTTTCTTTTAAGGGTTTTGCAATCGCCTTGTTGGTCATCATCTCAAATCAATAATTTGCAGTACAACTTTTGATCGTTTCAGTCGTCGAATCTACGCAAAAGTGCGGCATCCTTTTGAGCGACTGGGATCAATCTTTAATTTCTTCCCGTTCTGTTCGAATATGCACGACAGATATCTAGGCCACAGCACAAAAGGCAACCGCAAGCGTTCTTTTCTCGTACTACAAGTTAGGCTGCAAAGAACCCAAGGGATTGTCAACCGAGAATTACACCTCTTATGAAGTATCTAAACGAAATGAAACGACCTATTCTGTTCGGTTTGCTGATTGCGGCAGCCGTAATGATGGGGGTTCAGCTTGAAGCACGAGTGTTTAGCGCGGATACCTCTGAGGCACTTCGCAAGATTGAAGACGTGTTTACACTTGTAAACCGTCGGTATGTAGATAAGGTGGATGCAGATTTGGTCGCCCAAAATGCGATCACCGGCATGTTGGAGAAGCTGGATCCTCACAGCATGTATTTTGATGTCTCCCAAATGCAAGCCGAAAATGAGCAGTTCGATGCATCATTTGAGGGAATCGGAATTTCTTTTGAGTTGCTGCCAGGAAAAGACGGCGCAGATACGTTAGCTGTTCTCAATGTCCTGCCCGGAGGCCCAAGTGAAGAAGTCGGACTTCAGTCTGGAGACAGAATCGTAAAGGTAGACGGGCGAAGCACCATTGGTTACACGGACGACGATGTTCGCAAGAATCTAAAAGGTCCACGCGGATCCCAAGTGCTGATTACCATTCAACGTCCAGGCGTTGTAGATACCATTGATTTTGAGATTGTCCGCGACCAGATCCCCATTTACACGTTAGACGCATCCTATATGCTTGAAAATGGGACAGGTTACATTCGGCTTAATCGTTTTGCTCGCACAACATACCAGGAGTTCTTAGGCAGCCTACGGACGTTAAAAGCACAGGGAATGGAGCGGCTTGTGCTCGACCTTAGAGGAAATAGGGGAGGGTATATGGAAATGGCCATCCGCATTTCGGATGAGTTTTTGAAAGACGGCCAACTAATCGTTTCACAAAAAGGAGAAACAGACGATTCGAACGAATCTTTTTATGCGACGTCGTCTGGATTATGGGAAACGGGTCCGGTGATGGTTCTGGTGGACGGCGGTTCTGCTTCTGCATCAGAAATTGTTGCAGGGGCGCTGCAGGATCACGACCGTGCGCTCATCGTTGGGCGTCGCTCGTTCGGTAAAGGTCTGGTTCAAAAGCAGTATTTACTCCGAGACGGCAGTGCCTTGCGTCTTACCGTTGCGCGCTACTACACTCCTTCTGGACGTCTAATACAGACTAATTATGAAGAAGGAGATAAACTAGATTATTATTCGAGCAAAGCGCAGCGTCGGAAAGAAGATGGCACAAAGAGTTCTACAGACCTCCTTGAGGGTATTGCAGATTCACTGAAATACAAGACGGACTCAGGTAGAACGGTTATTGCAGGAGGTGGTATTATTCCTGACTTCATGGTGTCACCTGACAGTCTTTCGCCACTCATTCAGGCGGTTCTAACCAGAAGTTTGGAGAACCTTTTTGTCCGAAATTGGGTCGACCTGTATGGCGCCAGCCTCAAATCTACATGGGGCGAAAACCAAGATAATTTCGTTTCGGGCTTTGAAGTTGACCCTGATATGATGAACGCATTTCTTTCGTTTTCAGCTCAGAAAGGGGTTGTCGTGGGTTCTCGCGCCACAGACTCGGCCGATCCAGCCACTTTTTCCGATACAGAATTTGAAGCTGATCTCAAGAACATCAAGGCTCTATTGAAAGGTCGCCTAGCAACGCGCCTTTATGATCGGAGTGCTTGGTATCCAGTATGGTCTGAAGTTGACCATCTCCTGTTGGAGGCCAATCTTTTGTGGAAACCCGCAGAAGATCTTGCCCTACATTATACGTCCGCACAATAGACTCAGTGCATCGTATGTTGTACTTTGCATTGCTTGGACAGCAACTTAGCAATAAGTGCTGTGTCTAGCGTAAATAAGGGGGCATTTTATACTGCTTCCTCGGAAACGTTTTGTAAGGAGCAAAACGTGCATTGACAAACGACTGTAGATTGGATATTATTCGACCTGCTTAATCGGCCGTTCGAAACTAGTAAGTTTACTGGTGAGCGGCCTTCTGAGTGATAGAGGTTAGTGTCAACTTGTTGACCTACCGTCTACAGTTTTCTAGTCCAACTTCAACAAATCTGTTCTGAATAGGAGGAACAACTTCTATGACGCTTTTCAACCTGCTTCTGATGTTGCCGCAGGAAGTGGCCGCCGATGATGGTTTCGTCAATGCCCTCGTGGTCCGCTTCAATGAGGGTGGTGAATACATGTGGCCCGTTTTGGTCTCTCTGATCATTGGTTTGGCCATTGCATTTGAGCGCATTATTACGTTGAATCGAGCTGATATCAACACTCGTAAGTTTATCGTTAAAGTTAAAGGCGCTCTTGAAGAGGGTGGAATTTCGGCTGCTGAAGAGGTCTGCGCAGATACGCGTGGTCCTGTCGCTTCCGTTTTTCAAGCCGGTCTTCTTCGCCACGACGAAGGAATTGATGCAGTCGAGAAAGCCGTAGTTTCTTACGGTTCAATCGAAATGAGCTTCCTCGAAAGAGGTTTGGTATGGCTCTCGCTATTTATTTCCATGGCTCCGATGTTCGGATTCCTTGGAACCGTTGTTGGGATGGTTGAGGCATTCGACGCCATCGAATCTGCTGGCGATATCTCCCCGTCCCTCGTGGCCGGTGGTATCAAAGTGGCCCTTCTTACGACGGTTTTTGGTCTGATTACAGCTATCATTCTGCAGTTCTTCTATAACTACATCACGTCAAAAATTGACCGAATTGTTATCGATATGGAAGAAGCATCCCTCGAGCTAATCGATTCGCTTGTCCTAATGCAAGCCGGTAGCCCGAAGAACTAATTGCCACTGACCTGGATGAGCTACCACCTAGTGGTAAACTCGACCAATAAAACAGAACTGAAATGGCTGAAATTGTACCTTACGCTATCTGGGCAGTGGTTGTCGTAACCCTGCTAAGTATGGTAGCAATCGCATTATTTGGATTGCGCTCGCTGGCACAGGGGAAAGTTAATCCCCTTACTGCTGGTCTGACTCTCACACCAATCGTGCTTTTCGGAGTTCTTGGTTTGGTGCTAGGAGACTGGGCTCATGCTGCAATCTTAGCGGCTCTGATTTCATTCGGTTTGACTTCTGCAGTTCTACTCCTGTCCGGTCTGAAAGGACTGTTCGGAGCATAATTCGCAGACAATAAACTAGAGGAATCAAGATGGCTGGATTGCTTAAAAAGAGAAAGCGCGAAGAGGGAGAGATCCCCACAGCGTCGATGGCAGACATCGCGTTCCTGCTTCTCATTTTTTTCCTTGTGACCACGACAATTGACGTGGATACAGGTATTGGGATGGTTTTGCCTCCCAAGTTGGAAGAAGATGTAGAGCCGCCACCGATTAAAGAGCGCAACGTGCTTAAAATCCTCGTCAATGAAACGGGTCAGGTGTTGGTTGAAGATCAACCTTCTGCCATTCGCCTTATTCGTGACGAAGTGAAGACCCACATTATGAATGAGGGAGTTGACCCCCGCTATGCGGAAGCAGCTTCTAAAGCATTGGTATCTATCAAAACCTCACGCGAAACCCCGTACGATGCGTACGTTGGTGTTTTGGACGAAGTTTGGATGGCATACTTCGAACTGTGGGATTCTGAAGCACGTCGCCTCGGTTACGCTGACTATGCTACGTATACCGCAGCTATCAACGAACAGGGTGGTGAAAACGCTATTCGCGAGAAGATTAAAGCTGCTATCTCGATAGCTGAGCCTGACAAGCAGTAGCGCATTTTTGAATTAGATAAACTGAGAACCCGAAATGGCGAGTTCGCACTTTAAAAAGAAGACAAGTACTAAACAGGAGATACCTACAGCTTCGCTGCCGGATATTATCTTCATGTTGCTGATCTTCTTTATGGTTACGACCGTGCTTCGTGAAACAACCGTTCAAGTTAGAACGATGCTTCCTCAAGCTGAGGCGTTGACTAAAATTGATCAGAAACGACTTGTCACCTATGTCTATATCGGTCCTCGAAAGTTGGACGGGACCAGACTTGGTGAAACAGGCGTCCAGATTGATGACGCGTTGGTAGAGGATATGGGCAACGTCCGTACAATTATGTATCGGAAGCTCATCGAACAGCCTAAGCTAATCGTTTCTTTGAAAGTCGATCAGACTTCAGAGATGGGAATTGTGTTGGATGTTCAGCAGGAGCTGCGGGAGGCCGGAACGCTGCGCATCAACTATTCTTCTAAACGCGAGTTGCCGATGTAGTTGGTCGTATTGTTGTTCGGGTTCCTTAGGGATACATCAAAAGTGTTTGTCCCCGGATCGTGAATCAATACTGAAATCGAAAGGGCCCCGCTTATGCGGGGCCCTTTTCGTTTATACGACACGTACATTACAGATTCCCAGAAAATTTTAACTGATCGTCCTGTAAAGTTCATGTCCTATAGAATAGCCCTCCTTCCTGGTGACGGAATCGGTCCTGAAGTGACCGAAGCAACTGTAAACGTTCTTGAAGCTACAGGCGTGAAATTTGAGTGGGTTACGCACAGTGAATTGGGTGCCAATGCAGTAGAAAAGCACGGAGTGCCACTACCTGAACACGTGATCGATTCTATCCGTGAGATTGGCATTGCACTGAAAGGTCCTGTGACAACGCCTGTTGGTAAGGGATTTAAGTCAGTCAACGTCCAGCTGCGTCAAAAGCTCGATTTATATGCGAACGTTCGACCATGTAAATCTTTGCCGGGGATAAAAACCCCGTTTAAAGACATTGACCTCCTCATTTTCAGAGAAAATACAGAGGGTTTGTATTCGGGCTTGGAGTCTTATGACGAGCGGCACGATATCGCAGATTCGATTGCGCGTATTTCTAAAGCAGGATCACAGCGCATTATCAATTTCTGTTTTGAATACTCAAAGACTCACGGCTACAAAAAAGTTACCGTTGTCCACAAAGCCAATATCCTAAAACTTACCTCGGGCATGTTTTTGAAATTGGCCCAAGAACAGGCCGTGAAGTATCCAACACTTCAGTTCAACGACCGAATCATAGACAATATGTGTATGCAGTTAGTCGTACATCCACAGGACTATAACTGTATTGTGACTACTAACCTGTTTGGAGATATTCTGAGTGATTTGGCTGCAGGTTTGGTTGGCGGTCTAGGTGTCGTTGCCGGTGCCAACATCGGCGAAAAATACGCAGTATTTGAAGCCGTACATGGAAGTGCCCCTGATATTGCAGGGCAAAACAAAGCCAATCCAACAGCCTTAATTCGTTCTGGAGAAATGATGCTTCGTCACTTGGGAGAAACCAAGGCGGCAGACGCACTTCATGATGGATTAGTCGAAATCTATACCGAAGGAAAGTATATGACAGGCGATCAAGGCGGTACAACTGGAACGGTCGAGTTTGCTCAGCGATTGGCTGAGCGTGTAAAGTCTCACATTTAGCATGCCACGAACATGATTCAGCGTATTCAATCTCTCTATTTGCTGTTGGCCGTGGCCATGCTCGGTTTAGAGTACACTTTCGATTCAGTATGGAAAGGTCCCTCGGCCGCGGCCTATTCTTGGTTTGTACCCGTTACCACTGGCGTTTTTACGCTGGCAGCTATTGGAGCACTTGGTGCTATTTTCCTGTATTCACAGCGCAAACGTCAACGAAGTTTGGTCGTCGTTTCTCAGGTGATTGCACTGTTGGGTCTTTTAATACTTTTTGGAGCGCAGTTTATGACGAACTCGCTTCCAACGGTAGCCACCTCAGTGATCGCTTTTGAAGCGTGGGCTGCTCTCGCATGCCCCGTTCTAGCCTATCTGATGCTTATGATGGCCCGGCGCGCCATTGATAAGGACATTGCTTTGGTTCGGTCCATGGATCGGCTCCGGTAGTGCAGACTACAGAGGTCCGGCCAAAATACGTTTACGCGCTGCTAATTTTGGGCCTAGCAAGTATTTCAGTAAGCGCTATCATCATTCGATGGGCTTCTGCTGATGCGCCAGGTGAAGCGCTAGCCGTCTGGAGAACCGTTTTCGCTTCTTTGCTCGTTTTGCCATTTGCACTGGTAAAGTCCAGAGCTGAAATACGTTCGTTTTCAACTCGGGAATCTATCCTGATTGCCATTGCGGGAATATTTCTCGGCCTTCATTTCGTGTTTTGGATTGGATCGCTGTACCACACAACGGTTGCAAGCGCATCCGTTTTGGTTTCACTCAGTCCCATTTTCCTCGCGCTGATTGGATTCTTCGTTCTAAAGGAGAGGCCAACCAACGGAGAAATAATCGCCATTGTAGTCGCTACCGCCGGTACCATCTTGCTGGGTTGGGCAGACGTTCAAAACCAATCACAGACCGCGACGAATCCTATCGTGGGTAACTCGATGGCTCTATTTGCCGCCGTATTGGTCTCGGTGTACCTGCTCATCGGAAGAGTGGTTCGGCAAACCAGGTCTTGGCTAGCGTATGTGGCCCCACTGTATTTAGCCACCGCCATCACCACTTTAGCCGTTGCTTACTTCAAAGGCATTCCTTTGTTGGGATACTCGTGGGATGTATATGGCTTGTGTCTGGCAATGGCAGTGGTCCCGCAGTTGCTAGGCCACGGTTCACTGAACTACGTAGTTCGCTTTTTTCCTGCTGCCACTATTGGCTTGGCTAGCCTTTTTGAACCCGTAGGTGCGTCGCTACTAGCATTTGCCTTTTTTGGGGAATCGCCAAGCGTTTTGGGAAGCTTTGCCATCTTGGTCATATTGATTTCTGTTTCGTTGGCGATGCGCGCGCCTGAAACCACTGCGTCTAAAGGAAACCCTGCCTAGCTCTTGGGGCTAGGGGGCACGAAAACGGCTAGCTGGTAAACTTGAAAAGTGTTTTCGGCCCTTGATGTAGTAGTCGAATATAATGGATCCTTGATAGGGTAACGCGGCTGCAGTTTCTGGAAGAGGGCGGCTATGGCTAAACGATTTCATCATCCCTAAAGCGTCTTTGTAGGCCCGGAGAATGGCAAAAGCGTGTCGGGGCTGAAGGGAGAGCAACGCCTTCAGAAGCGCAACAGAGTCTAAAACGCACCTTCTCAGAAAGACTTTTCGCCACAGCGCAGGTGGTAGATTGCGATAAAGCATGAGCAGATTATTTCTGAAGTTGAGATAGTGCTTCCGACTGCTTTGATTGGAAAGTGATGCTCCACCAATGTGATAGACGCTAGACTCAGGAATGAGCACGATGCGATGTCCCAACGACTTGAGACGCCAACATAGATCAATTTCCTCCATGTGCATAAAAAAGGCTTCTTCAAATCCGCCCAATTGCTGAAAAAGAGCCTTTCTGATCGCGAGACACGTTCCTGAAGCCCAAAAGAGGTCTTCTGGAGCATCGTACTGGCCGTGATCTTCCTCTAGTGTCTCAAAGATCCGACCTCGTGTGAACGGGTATCCGTCTCTATCTAAAAAACCACCTGCAGCGCCCGCGTATTCGAACATGGTTCGATTGGTGAACTGACAGATCTTCGGTTGTGCCGCCCCAACGTCTATGGCCGCGCGAAACGTGGTTTCGATGGCATCGAGCCAGGTAGGAGGGACTTCTACATCGTTGTTTAGCAACACGAGAATCTCGCCACGTGCATGCTCTACGGCCCTATTATTCCCTTTGCAATATGCCCAGTTTTCTGGGTGCAAAATGATGCGAATCTCGGGATAGGTTTGCCTGACCCATTCAACGCTTTCATCCTCTGAAGCGTTGTCTACAAACAGGATCTCAAAAGACTTATGCTGCGTTGCTGCCACGCTGGGAAGGCAGCGCTTTATGGTTTCTAGGGCGTTCCAAGAAACAATAAGTACAGATATGTAGGGAGCGGACGGCAAGGAATCGGTGTTAAGCTAGTCTAAACGTGGTTCGATGGTGGGGTGTAGGGCCGTGCTTTCGGAGCGCTTCATAATGTGCGGCGGTTGGATACCCCACGTTGGTATTCCATGCGTAGAGAGGGTGCTGCGCATGCAGATCTAGCATGATTCGATCTCTATGCGTTTTAGCCAAAATAGAAGCTGCTGCAATGGTATGACTCTTTAGGTCCCCCTTAACAATAGATTTAGATGGCAAAGACAAATTCGGAATAGCGGTGTTGCCGTCAATGAGGACAAAGTCTGGCGGAACGTTTAACCCTACGATGGCTTTTCGCATAGCTTCCATCGAGGCCCACAAAATATTGAGGGAGTCAATTTCCTTTGGCGAACAGATTCCGATAGACCAACATAGTGAAGTCTCAAGTATTTGGTCTACCAACTCATTTCGCTTTGCTGCAGAAAGCTTTTTACTATCGGTCACTCCTTCAATACGGAAGTTTGGAGGCATGATCACCGCTGCAGCTACCACAGGCCCAGCGAGGCAACCTCGGCCCGCTTCGTCGACGCCAGCCACGGCCTCACCCCGATCCCAGCACGGCCGCTCGTAGGCGTGGTCGTCTAGGGATTGGGTGTCTTCGGAGAGAACGGTCTGTTCAATTGCGGTCATGCCTCGGTAAATTGGTCAGGTAAATCGTTTTCATACAGCACAACGTCGCCCGGTTGGGCGTGCGCTTGGATCCAGTCCTGAGCTTCAAAAAGGGTATTTACCACCTTAATGTGCTGGGTATCAAATCCAGCACTCACAAGTCCCTCGTAAATAGGTTTAGTGCGCAGTGGCCCGACCAGTAGCACATCTGTTGCGCTAGAAGCAATCTGGGTACCAAACACTCGATTCAACGCGGCCTCTTGTTCTCCTAGTTCAATCATGCCAGGCGTCACCACGACGCGCCGCTCAGACTTAAAGGCTCCGAGTACTTCGACTGCATTGGCGGCCCCTACCGGGTTTGAATTGAACGCATCGTCGAGCACAAAAAGCCCTCCGCGCTCGTTTAATTTGAGCCGATGGTCAATGGGCTCCAGCCTAGCAATGGCATGGCTCATTTGACGCAGCGAAAGCCCCGCTTCGCTACCCACTGCGACAGCCAAAAGGATATTCAAAATGTTGTGTCTACCCAGTAGCTTCGTGTTAAAAGAGTGAGACTCCGTGCCCGAATGGATGATAAAAGAAGCGCCATCCTTACCGTATTCAATTTCAGTAGCGAAAAAATCGGCTTGATCTCCGGAGGCGGAAACTGTCAGGACCCGGCAATCGAGGCCCTCTTTCATTGCTCGAACGAAGGGGTCGTCCTGGTTAAGAATGGCCACGCCACCTGAAGGCAAAAAGGAAAGAATGGAGGCCTTTTCTTTGGCTATAGCCTCAATAGAGCCCATGTATTCGAGGTGAGCAGGGCCAACCGAGGTTACAATGGCAATGTCTGGCCGAGCAATCTTGCACAATTCTGCGATGTCCCCAGGATGCCGCATGCCCATTTCCAACACGGCATATCGGTGTTCGTCCGTCAAGTCGTTATTAACCACCTTGCAAATTCCCATTGGGGTATTGAACGAGCCAGGTGTGGCTAGCGTCGGGAATCGCTGAGAAAGGATTTCGAGGATGGCAAATTTGACAGAAGTCTTACCATACGATCCTGTAATTGCAACAATCGAGAGGTCGGGCCGAGAAGCTAGGTGAGTTCTTGCTTCACGCTTGAAGCCTTCTTGTATGCGGAGTTCGACGGGCACCAGCAGGAGGGCGGCCAGGGATACAATGAGCGGCGAGAGCAAATCAATTAGGCCTAACCCGAGCAGCAAATTAAGGGACCATCGCTGGAATGGAGCTCCAAAAACGAGAAGAAAAACGACGAAAAGTCCCAATACGCCGGATAATCCTGCGATTCTCTTCATGCGAGCGGTCCAAACCAACCATTTTTTGGGTTTATCTCTTCGATATCGCTTCGAGGAGGCGAACGAAAAGGCCCATAGCATGAACAGAGCCCAGTTTGGAACGCTTAGAATCCAACCGCCAATCAATACACCAAGACCGAACAGGTGCGATGTTCTTATCCCCACATCCGTAACATGCTCAGCTAACCATTTGTGGAACGCAGGCTGTTTGTAGCCGAATAACTGAAATGTGTGGAAGAAAAATCGACTACGCTTAGCAATTCGCCACAGCGCAAATCCAATTCCAATACCAATACAAATGGAGGTAAAGACAATCATGAAGGCAAACCTCCAACCAAATCTCTGACGGCGGCAGCAATGGGTTCAGGCTGATCTAAATAGCCGTAATGCCCAGCGTTTTCTAGCTCAAAAAACCCTGCATCAGGCAATAAGGATACTAATTCGTCCATTTGGCCTCGTGAAATAGCATCGTCTTTCGTTCCCCAAAATACCAATACGGGGCAGGTAACCTGAGTGAGCCTTGGGGTAACGTAGTGATTGACCGTCTGTACGAAGGTCTCCCGCATCACTCCGCTGAGCGAACGATAGTCAGAAGAGCCCAGCCAACTCCACACGAGGGAGTGTCGCAACCAGTCCAGGCCAGCTTCTGTCAGAGGTTTTGGCAAAATGGAAAAAGGAAGCTTAAGAACGCGGGCAGTCCATAGCCGGACGTAGTATTGTGGGCTTCTTTTTCTCTTGATTCCAGATGGAGAGTTGAGCACTAAAAAGGACGGATCCAATTTCTTGTCCTCCCGAGATGCTAACTCGAGCGCAATTCGACCTCCGTTTGAATGGCCAATTATCGCGCAATCTTTAATATTGAGCTCCTCAGCAATTTTTTCAAGAAGCTCGACGTGCTGCGGCACTCCCCATCCAGAAGGTGGCTGCGGGGAGGCGCCGTGTCCTGGCATGTCTATGCGGATGGTTCGCCAATAGGGCGAAAGGCGGCTGGAAAGAGGCGACATTAGGTTTGCAGAACTTCCCCAACCGTGCAAAATGAACAAAACAAAGCCTTCCCGCGGGCCTTCGTCGTAAACAATGACCTCCGTAGACTCTGTGCCCACAGCTATCTTTAATCGCAGGCTCGATTCTGAATCTGAATTTCGCACTCCCAAACGTTCTTTTCGTTGTTAGAGGGTAGTTTGCCTTCTATATTGTAAATTGACCCTGCTGGTATAAGCAGGTGGGCGGAGAATTCTGAATATTAAACAGAATCCTTCCCGATACTGTATAAACCAATACTGTATAAACCAATACTGTATAGTCCGACGCCCTTTTGCTTATTTGATGCAAGCAGGCCCCGGACGGAAAGATACAGAACAGTTTGTGTGGGTTCTTGTGATCGAAGCACCGAATTTCGGATATCGATCAAAAAATAGCCCTTCTCCCGATAGTTTTTCTTCGACTCGTATTTTTATGGCTACAATTCCATTTCGCGGAATCCTTGAGATGATTGGTGATAAAAAATTCGGATTTATCCGAGAATTTCGTCACGATATCCCTAAAGGAGACAAGGACGCCTATGTTTCCCCGTCACTCATCAAACGCCATAAGTTACGCGATGGTGTGGTTGTCGAAGGGACGTTGCGCCCTGGTAGAAAAGGCGACCTCCAGGTTTATCAAGTTGACCGTGTGATGGATGCTCCTGCCATTGAGTGGACACGAACGCGCGACTTTGAAGAGGGGAGAACCATTTATCCGGATGAAAAGCTAAATCTGGTCACGTCTCCGACAAATTATACAACTCGGATCGTAGACCTGACGGCGCCCATTGGGAAGGGACAGCGTGCACTCATCGTGGCGCCGCCCCGGACTGGAAAGACGTATCTCTTGAAAGAGATTGCTGCTGCTATCACGCAGAATCATCCGGAAGTTGCACTGGTCGCTTTGTTAGTGGATGAACGCCCTGAGGAAGTCACCGATTTTAGCAGGTCCACTTCGGCCACGCTTTTTGCTTCCTCTAACGACCGCGACGAAGACAACCACGTCCGTGTGTCTCAACTTTCTATTGAATACGCAAAAAGACTGGTAGAGCAGGGCAAAGACGTGGTCATGCTCCTCGACTCTCTCACTCGCTTGGGAAGAAACTTCAATATTTACTCTCAGGGATCTGGACGCACGATGTCAGGTGGGTTGGATTCTCGCGCCCTGAACATCCCCCGCAAAATATTCGGGGCTGCCAGAAATATTGAAGACGGTGGTTCTCTTACGCTCATCGCAACGGCTCTTATTGATACGGGCAGCCGGATGGATGAAGTGATTTTTGAAGAGTTTAAAGGGACGGGAAACTCCGAAGTGGTTCTGGACCGCGAATTGGCGGACAAACGAATTTACCCAGCCATTAACCTTAGAAAATCGGGTACGCGAAACGAAGAGCTCCTCATTGGCGACGAATTTATCGATCAGCATCACCGCTTGTTTAGAGCGTTGAATAGCCGGAGTTCTGTCGATGCCATGCTCGCGCTGCTACGGCACATGCAGCAAGCTCCAACAAATGAAGACCTGCTCAATGATTTGATTCCTTCGCGCTCCTAACGAC
>JABMOI010000112.1 GCA_013204185.1 bacterium
ACATTGAGTTCATCGCCAACCTAATTGATCCAAAGGCGAAGAATCAGATTCATTCCTACTAGGTGTTGTTGATTGCAGATATGGGACTTTTACGTTTTGACTACCAATCCCGATAGACTTCCAATCGGCTGCGTTCACTTTGCCGCTCAACATGGTTGACATCAAGCAAGATTCGATCTCTAATTGGATCTAAAGCAAAGGCCGTCGTCCGCTTGGAAGGATCGAATTGAATTTGACTAACCGGGATGATTTGAGTTGAAATCTGCGGTTGGCCACCGGACCCCGTAAGGCTGGCATATTCCATTTTCCCGTTCCCATTAACATAAAATAGTTTGTTACTCGCAGCATTCCAGATAATTTGATTGGCGCCTGAACGTGAAACGGGAATCGGAGCTCCTAACTCCGGCCAGGACCTCAGAAAGACTTGTTTATTGGACTCACTCTTTCCTGACTCGTACGCAATCCACTTGCGATCGGGAGAAACTTGGGCACGGTATACATTGGGCTCGGAGGCGAGCAATTGGGTTTCTTCATTCTTCTCTAGATCTGCCTTCCATAATTCTTGGCGATTCTTCTCATGGTTCTTTAACGTGAAAAGAATCACGCTTTCAGACGGCACCCAATGAATTTCACTCCTTGTACCCCGCACTTCTGATGAAAATACAAGTGTGTCTTCCTGAGTAGAAAAATCATACTTCTTGATACGGGTTCCTTGCAAATGCACCATTTGTTGGGAATCGGACGACCAAGAAAATTCTGTGGGTAATCTTCCGAGTTGATAATTTAGAGAATTGATTCGAGCGAAATCGTAAATGTTCATCGTGAATGAGGCAAAGGCCCATTTGGCCCCATCTGGAGAGACCGAATGTATCCAGCCATTGGGCACCCTAATCGTGTCTGAGCTGGCTTGCCCATTTAAATCGAACGCCACATATTCATTCCTTTCTGAACCCTTGTCTAAGTAGACAATTGTCGATCTCGGACGGACATTGCAGCAGTTCCTCCGGGAATCCAGACCCCTTTGAATAATGCTTCAGGCTTTCCCAAATCAGTGGGAGTCGCAACATCGTAATGTCTTTTGAAAACAGTTCCTCCGTCGAAGTAAACCAACCAATCCGGACTGGCAAAGTGTATGTTTTGGGAAAGTAACACCCAGGTCAAATCCGGTTTTCCAATGGTGCCCTGATAGACTGAATCGGGTTTAATACCTGGATTGCGGAATATCAAGAAATCGACCCCATTCGGATGAAAAGCAATCTGATTAAGAGCGCCGCCAAAGCTATTTACATTGAAGGAAAATATATCGCCTCCATCAACTGGGACCGAAAACAAGCCCTCTCTTGTCCGAAAAAGGAGGGTCCCATCAGCTCCCCATGCGGCCGTTGTAATGACGTGTGACCCCGTATCCTTTATTTGTGAAAGCCCGCCGGCGCTAGGGACAACAGCAATTTTATCCCCCAAAAGGTATCCAATGTGCATTCCATCGGGTGACCAGAATGGAGACCTCGCTCCTTCCGTACCTTCAAGGGGACGCTGCTCCCCTGTTGCCATGTTCCGAACCCACAGACGCCCTCCATCGAGCGCTGGCCACGACACGTACACGAGTGACTTTTCGTCGGGAGACAATTGAAACCGCTGCCCAGGATTGAACCCCCCTTCGCCGCCCAGAAGTATAGAAGACCGTAGTGTGAGTGGTGGGGTGGGGCTCGGCCGCATTAAAAATGAGACCAATGCTAGAACAGTCATCGCAAGCAGAGCCAGGCTGAGCCACACGGTGCTTTTGGAACGCCGGTCGTGGACAACTGGGGCTTGAATGGCAGTCCTAGAAGAAGTGGAAACGGTCGAAGCCAGATCCATGGCCTGCAAATCGGCAATAAGATCTCCTGCTGTCTGGTACCGATGCGCCGCATCCTTTCGAAGAAGTTTGGTGACAATGCGCTCCAATTCCATTGGAACCCCCGTTCGAACGGCCGTGAGGGGCTCGGGGTCTTCATTCAGAATGGAGTACACAACGGCTTGTTCGTAGTCTCCAGGATAAGGATGGCGCCCAACCACCATCTCATACAGCGTGATACCAAGAGCCCAAAGATCCGTGCGCTGATCGACCTCTTCCCCGCGTGCTTGTTCGGGGCTCATATACGCGATGGTCCCGAGCGTTGAGCCCATCCGGGTTAGCATCGTAGAATGCGTGGTCTTGGCCAGTCCAAAATCAAGAACTTTGGCCTCCCCTTTCGCCGTGAGCATCACGTTGGCGCTCTTAATATCGCGATGCACGATGTCCTTTTCGTGCGCCGCCTCAAGAGCTTTGGCGATTTGGATACTTAAATCGACCGCATTTTTAATGCTTAGAGGCGCCTTTTTAATGCGCGAGGCCAAAGATTCCCCATCGATGTACTCCATCGCGATGAACGGACTGGCCTGCGTTCCGTGCGGCGCATCCGAGGGGACGGCTTCGTCAATCTCAAAGACGGACGCAATATGGGGATGATGTAATTGGGCGGCCGCTTTCGCTTCCCTGTAGAATCTGGCACGGTCGTCACTATCGGCGAGGGCTGCCGAAGGCAAGACTTTGATGGCTACCGTGCGATCGAGCTTGGTGTCCATCGCTTTGTACACGATCCCCATGCCACCACGGCCGAGCTCGTTCGTGATCTGATAGTGCGATAAGGATTGACCAACCATACGATTCCGGGATTAAGTAGCTCAAAGAAACGAGGATTAGTTGGGATAAACAATGCAAGGCAGCCGTGCTCTTGCGTATTGAAACCGCTTGCTACGCAATTAGCTATCAAGGTCCCAGAGTGCTAACGCCTCAACCATCATCGCCTATTTCTTCGACGGGGACGACCCACGGATAGCATACATCAAGCCGCCTAGGCAGTGTTTGATACCACTCAGTCTGGGGGTTTCTCAAGGAATCTAGGTGGGCCGTAAAACTCTCGGAGTTCGTATTGCGGATGCGGTAACGAGTCCGTTGCATCGATGGAAGATCTGCGGCCACTCGGACAGAATCAATGACCGTCCAGGTCGAAGCGTCTTCAGCTATTGCGGGTGGCATCATTAAGGCGTGGTCCAGTCCCCCAACAACGCGTCCAAACGTTGTATGATTTCGATCGTGCTGGCGCATGGACTGATGGGCAATCCAGAATCCGGTTGACCCGCTGTTGGGGTCGATGTCCCGAGGCATGCCCACAACGCCGGTGCAGCCCGTGATCCAGGCTCGGCCATCGTCTAGGTTTCGCATTGCAGGGAATCCGTTTACGTACCCTTCTTGTTCTCGAAACTCATCCGGTTCGCGAATCCCTACGAACGCAAGATCAGGGCCCGAAGGTCTATCAAACTGACCCTGAATAGTCGGGGAAACGGAATTAAACGGCCGTCTTACAGTGCCTGGGATATCAAACTCAAATGGATCGGTAGCCTGAGATATGTAACCAGTGATGACGCGCAGGAACGGAATCCCTTCGTAATATCCTTCTCTAGCTAGCAATTTTAGCCTATCCACGTGGTCTTGCGCAAAGTCTTTTGACAGCGCAATGTCGATCCGCCCGGCTGGAACGTAGACGTAAAGCGTGTATTCAGGGTCCAGTTCAACCCAATTGTCGTTCGTGCGGCTCTGTGCTTGTGCGAACATCGTGCTCGAAAAGAACCAAGCGAACAGAACGAACAAGGACACTGCTGTTTTAGAGTATTTCAATTTGCTTCCCTGGTGGATGGATTGGGTGCTTTATGGAGTGATAACGGCTTACACATTAACGTCACGACTTCTTGTCTAAAACGATCTGAGGCTTTTCTTCCGTGACTACATGCAGTGAAAATACATCTGGACGCGAGTAATGTCCGGCTGTATCTAGTTGCCAGCGAGGACCTTGAATTTGCTCGGACGACATTTCGGCATAGAGCACGGTCTCCCCTTCTGCAGGGCCAGCCAAGAGCTTCCCATCGGGGCTCACTATGACGCTGGATCCTGGATTTATGACATCATCAATGTCAGACAAGTATTCCGTCTTGAACGAGAAAGAGTCTGGAATATCGGATTTTCTAAAAAACTGACAGGAGCCTATTACCAAGCAACGCCCTTCTTTGGCGATGTGGCGAAGAGTGGAGATCCAGGGCTCCCCCCTATCCCACGTGGGCGCGCAGTGGATGTGTTGGCCCATTGCAGCAAGGGTGTGGCGAGCGAGAGGCATGTAATTTTCCCAGCAGATAAGGCCCCCAACCGTCGCAAAACCCAAATCATACGTCTTAAGATCGCTAGATCCTGCTTGCGCCCATACCAGTCTCTCTCCACCTGTCGGAACCAACTTGCGGTGCTTGCCCAGAATTTGCCCGTCAGACCCAAAATAAACGAGCGTATTGTACAAAGAAGACCCGCTTGCTTCGGAATTTAGCTCGCTAACGCCAAGCACCACATTGACTTGGTATTCACCAGCTGCTTTTGCAATTCGAGACATGTGCGGACCCTGAATGTCTACCGAATTGGCGTGAAAATGCGAATACAACTCGCGTAAGGGATGGGTCTTTCCTGGCGGGATGAACCAGACCCAAAGAGGATAGGCGGGTACAAAAGACTCAGGAAATACAATTAGGTTTGCGCCGTTTTCGGCTGCTTCCTTGATCAGGCCAACTGCCTTGTCTATGGTTGCGTCGAGGTCGAGAAAAACGGGAGCAGCTTGAACTGAAGCGACCTTGAATGTTTGTTGCATGCGGCTAACTGGGGGCTTAAAGCGAATTGATCAATAGAAGCGAGACGTGCTCACCTGGTAGCATGATACTTGATCTAGTTTTAGTCTGCCAGAAAACAATAATCCGAAATCATTTGATGGTTTTTTACTAAGATGTGGACTCTGCCTTTTGCACCGCCCTCGACACTGAAGGGCGCACTATTCTGACACCCAATCGTTGAGTCTAATGAAACGAGCCTTATTTCTGAGCCTTTTGCTCCTTCTTGTTGGTGCCCCCGCCCAAGCGCAACAATCAGAACTGACACTGGAGCGGTTATTCAGTTCATCCGAATTTGCCAGCGAGCAATTTGGACCCGCCAGGTGGCTTGAAGACGGATCCGGATACACAACGGTTGAGGCTTCCGAGTCCAGCGCAGGTGGACAGGATATTGTTCGTTACGAACCGGCCACTGGAAAGCGCGAAGTTATGGTGTCTGCAGCCAATCTGATTCCAAGCGGATCCAGCAGCCCGTTGTCTATCGAGGACTATTCGTGGTCTCCAGACGGAAACAAGGCCGTTATTTTCACCAATTCGAAACGGGTGTGGCGGGACAATACGCGCGGCGACTATTGGATACTCGATAGAAAAACAAAACGGCTACAGCAGATTGGAGCATTCGCAACGCCCTCTTCCCTCATGTTCGCCAAAATTGCCCCAGACGGGAAAAAGGTCTCGTACGTATCGGAAAACAATATCTACGTCGAAGTGCTCGCGGACGGCGCCGTAACTCAGCTTACGCATGATGGCTCGCGGACCACTATAAACGGTACCACAGACTGGGTAAATGAAGAGGAATTTTACCTTCGCGACGCCTTCCGTTGGAGCCCCGACAGCAAGAAAATTGCCTACTGGCAACTGGACGCAGAGGGCATCGGCGAGTTTTTGATGATCAACAATACCGACTCCATTTATTCCTATGTGATTCCGGTTCAATACCCCAAAGCGGGTACAACCAACTCCGCCATGCGCATTGGCGTGGTTTCGGCTGAGGGCGGAAAGACAACCTGGGTCGTGGACAACGACGATCACAGAAACCACTACCTGCCGCGCATGGACTGGGCCAACAACTCCGATGAGCTCATCATCCAGCACATGAACCGGCTGCAAAACACCAACGAAGTTCGGATTGCAAACGCTGCCACCGGCCAAGCCCAAACGCTCATGACGGACCGAAATGATGCGTGGCTGGAAACGGTAGACAATTTGATGTGGACGGCAGACAGCAAGCATTTTACATGGATCAGTGAAAGCGACGGTTGGCGGCACGCCTATTTGGTGGATCGCGCGTCAGGAAAAATGGTCTTGATCACAGATGGCGAATACGACATCTTGAGTATTGAACGGATCGACATGGCGGGCGGATGGCTCTATTTCATTGGATCCTTTGACGATGCCGGCCAGCGATATTTGTACCGCGTCCCAATTAAAGGCGGTGCGCCCCAGCGACTTACGCCCACTAGCCAAGCGGGATGGAATTCCTATCAGGTCTCTGCCGATGCCAAATGGGCTATTCACTCTCACTCTAGTTTCGAAACGCCAACGACTATCAATCTGGTATCACTTCCTGATCACAAGATCGTCAATAAACTGGTCGGAAACGAACGGCTCAACGCGAAGCTAGGCGCCCTTACCCTTGGAGAATCGTCCTTTTTCAGGCTAGACGTGGGCGACGGATTGGAGTTGGACGGCTGGATAATCAAACCATCGCATTTCGATCCATCAAAACAGTATCCCGTGTTGTTCTTCGTGTACGGTGAGCCTTGGAATCAAACGGTTGTGGACCGTTTTGGGGGAAATCAGATGCTATGGCATCACATGATTGCCGAGCAGGGATACTTGGTTATCAGTATCGATAACCGCGGCACCCCGGCGCCTCGAGGAAACGCCTGGCGCAAAAGCATCTACGGAAATATTGGTACGATAGCGTCCATAGACCAAGCGGCCGCTTTGAAAAAAATTAGCACATGGCCATATGTAGATTCCAGCCGCATTGGGATCTGGGGATGGAGCGGCGGCGGCTCCATGACCCTCAATATGATGTTCCGATATCCGGAGCTGTACCATGTGGGTATGTCGGTTGCGCCCGTGCCCGACCAGCGGCTCTACGACACCATCTACCAAGAGCGGTACATGGGACTTCCTCAGGAAAATGTGGACGGATATCGGCAGGGATCTCCGCTTACACACGCAGAAAACCTGAAGGGAGATTTGCTCATTGTGCACGGCACAGGGGACGATAACGTGCATTATCAAGGCGCACCGAGCGCCTCATCAACAAACTGATTGAAAACAACCTTCCGTTTCAGATGATGGCGTATCCGAATCGATCTCATGGCATTTACGAAGGGCCGGGAACGAGCCGTCACCTCAGAGAACTGCTGACCAACTATTTGTACGAACACCTCGAGGCAGGCGGCCGAGTTGGAATCGAAAAGCCGAAAGGTTGAGCTTTTTCGGTGAGTGCAAAAGACCGTATCACCCAGATCGCAAGTACCACATGATTCGAACCAAACCTCTAATTTTTTCGCTAACCTGTTCGTTTTTTTCCTTCCTAATGCTGATTTCCGATTCCTTAGCGCAGGAATCGGACAAAGGGTATGAA
>JABMOI010000011.1 GCA_013204185.1 bacterium
GCCAAAGCCTCCGCCACCGAAACCACCGCCGCCGAAACCGCCGCCGCCGCCAAATCCTCCGCCTCCGTGGCCCAGGGTACTGCCCCACAGAATCATAGGAATATTACTATGCCGAGTTCGACGTCCGCCTCCGCCACTCCCTTTATTTCGTATAGCCGAAATAAGGAAAAACACGAAGATGAAAATCAAATACAACAGGCCAGGGCTCAGTCTAAACTCGTTGCGCGTTGGGAGATCCTCTGCTTGAAACTCACCTGATGCGGCTGCAATTATGATATCTACGGCACTATTTAAGCCTTGGAAAAACTCGCCCGCTTTGAATGCTGGCGTTATAATTTCCCGAATAATCCGGTTTGCCAGCGCGTCAGGGATAGAGCCTTCCATCCCGTAGCCTGTCACAATCCGAATGGCTCGTTCCTCCTTGGAAACGAGAATCACCACTCCGTTATTTTTGTCTTCCTGACCAACTTTCCAGTCCCTTCCGAGGGCCATTGCATAGTCAAAAGAATCATAACCACCTAAGTCAGGAACGGTGACCAAAATAATCTGGGTGGAAGTTGAATCGGCATAACCCGATAGTTTCCGCTCCAAAATGGCGCGTTCTGTACCATCCAAGAATCCACCGGCATCAGTAACCCACTTTCCAGATGGCGGAAGGGTTTTTACTGATTGTGCCGACGCGGCTGACCCTGGCAATGTGGCTGGTCCGGGCAATGCCCAGACCAGCCCCATAAGCACGATCGAGAACAGTATGTGTTTGAACTTATTCAAATACAACGTCTGGTGCTTTTTCAGCTCCCGGCTGCGCTTCAAATGGAGTTTTCCGCTCAAATCCTGTCATACTGGCCACGATTGAAGCCGGAAAGCGACGTACCGCTTTGTTGTATTCAGCGACGGAATCGTTGTAGTCTCGGCGGGAGGTCCCAATTCGGTTCTCAGTTCCCTCGAGCTGAGCCTGCAGGTCCCGGAAACTATCTGTAGCCCTTAGGTCGGGGTAGTTTTCGGTTACCATTAGCAACCTGCCCAAAGCGCCTGAGAGCGACTGCTGGGCTTCCATGAATGCTTCCATTTTTGCGGGATCACCTAGATCGCCTGCAGAAACGTTAACAGAAGTAGCCTTAGCGCGTGCTTCGACTACAGCTTGAAGGGTTTCTGATTCAAAATTGGCTGCGCCCTGGACAGTGCTTACCAAATTCGGAATCAGATCTGAACGACGCTGATATTGTGTTTCCACATCAGCCCAAGACTGGGCTACTGTTTCGTCTGCATCAACCAGCTTATTGTAGGTCCCAAATCCGGAGAGAATTGCTACTCCGACAATCAGGAGCAAACCTAGAACGAGTAATAGGACGGGTCTCATAGTATGCGTTTTTTCGCGATGGAAAATTGTGACTTGGTTCGGCTTGAACCTAGTCCCCCACATACGGAGCGAGATTCTACTAGTTTCTTAATTCCAATTCGGCACGTTTCCAATATTAAATTTTTGACCCACACGGCCAATTTGCGCAGGATCAATATTACCCACAATATTGAGGAACGTGGTTTCTCGAGATGCTTTGTCTACTGAAAGAACAACCATCCCAATGACGGCTTCCCCTCGATACTTGGCAAACATCTGAAAATGTTCGTCCTCATTGCGAACACGAATTACGCTGCTCCACCCCTGATCAGCGAGATCCCGACCGACCTCATTCGCGTGCCTACGGCTGCGCTCGTAATCTTGACTTGGAGTATCGTATCCCCGCACATAAACACCTTTCAGGTTGTGCAGCAAGTCCGCCAATTCGGGGTCTTCGACTCGAGAGGCCTCGGCCACCAATTTCATGAGTGCGCCTTCAACGCTGACGTCAATTTTGGGATCTCTGTCCAGGAACGAACTCCAATCTCCAACCCGATCCAAGTCTACGTAACCCTGATCGTTTCTGACGTTTTGTCTACCCAACGCCGGCATTGCCGCCATCCCTATCAGAATCGCGGTAAATGCGGCAATGCGCCATTGCATGCTCTTATTCATATGCTTACTCGTTGCAATCATTCTCAGACTAGTTTTCGGATAGGACATTGATACTTCTGCTCATGGGTCCGACCATTTGATCTTCGATCACATTGGCTTTCACTGTGGTCCCTGTATTCTTTCCAACACCAGATAAATAGGCCAGCGTCCACTTCACGTCACTCAATGCTTGAGAGACTTCCGCTTCAGACTGGGCACTTTCAACACCGACCTGACCTCCAATCTGAGTGGAGGAAACGACAATGAGCACCAGCGCAGCCACGGCAAATACGGGTTTCAAATAGGTTATTCGTATGCCCATGAAAAATGACTCGACGCGCTGCCACGCAGACTTGCGAAGGTCGTGGCGAACGTGCGACATCACATTTCGGGACACAAAATCAGGACATGGCTCGTCGGGAAGCGAGCGCAGCGACGCAGAAATGAGGCGTGCAACATCCAAAGCCTGCTGAACTTCGTCATTTCCGGCAGCCAACGCCTTAAATCGTGCTAGATCTTGGGTTGGCAGCGAGCCGTCCAAGTACGCTTCAATGCGATCATCGAGCCATTCTTGGGAATCAGAGTCATACAAAGTCATGATGACTACCCTCCATCATTTCATTACCTAGTGCAATTCTCAACATCTTTCTAGCTCGGTGTAGATACACTTTCACTGTGTTTAAGGGAAGATTCAGCATTTCGCTGATCTCTTCGTATTTGTAATCCTGAACTTCGCGAAGCACGACAATGGACTTGTGAGGCTCCCCCATCGTGTCCAGTGCACGCTTCAATTTCTCGTCAAAGAGCGCATTACTCGCCACTCGATCTGGCAAAATTTCGTCAGAGGAAATGGAGTCCAAGCTAAACTCCTCTGACTCTTTCACCGCCTTTCGAACCCTTCGCTTTCGAATGAGATCAATGCAGCCGTTTCTGGCCACTTTGAGCAGCCAGCCCAAAATCCGATCCGGATCCTTCTTCGTTTCGTGTTCCCATAATTTGATGAACACGTCTTGAGTCATGTCCGCTGCCTCAGCTTTGTCGCCCAACATGTGGACACAAAAACTGAACACCCTGTTTTGGTGCTGCTTTAGGCAATGACTAAAATCGACCGGATTCAATGGCTTCCGTTCTGTTAGAAGTTGAGTTCAATTGCAAAACGTATCGGGCAATCTAAAGGTTACAGATCTAAGAGAAATATGCTATTGACACGCTTTTGACTTGAAATCAAGAAACAAAACCGGAGGTTC
Source organism: bacterium (assembly GCA_013204185.1). Classification (GTDB taxonomy): domain Bacteria; phylum Bacteroidota; class Rhodothermia; order Rhodothermales; family UBA10348; genus UBA10348. Next base: position 3,241 of record JABMOI010000011.1, read on the forward strand.
GTCGAATCAAGACTTCCGCCGAGAGGCCAATCCTTCAAACCTGTTCCGATGTTCATGAACCACGTACTGAAGCGCTATTTTATCCCAATTCTGACTATTTTTGCTCTGGGAACGGGGCTTGGCCTCACAATCGATGAAATGTCTGATTCAGACGACACGGTTGAACAGCTTCAAAAATTAGAAGACGCTTACATTCTTATTAACCGTCAGTACGTTGAGGAGGTAGATGCCGCCTCTATGACCCAAGAGGCAATCTTGGCCATGCTGAAGAAGTTGGATCCGCACTCTTCCTACATCGATGCAGAAACGATGCGAAAGGTCGGGGAAGAATATCAAGGCACGTTTGGCGGAATCGGCATCTGGTTTGAATCGCCTCAAGGGGACACGTCAAAAGTGACCTCAACCATTCCTGACGGCCCAAGCGAAGCCGCTGGACTGCTTCCCGGCGACCGTTTGGTTGCTGTAAACGACTCCGGTATTGTCGGAATGGGTTCGCTGGACATCCAAGACCTAATTAAGGGCCCCATTGGCACCGACGTCAAGATTACCATTGTCCGTCCGGGTATTTGGACGCCTAAAGACTTCATGCTAACTCGCGCCACGATTCCGCTTTACTCCATCGACGCTGGATATATGCTGGATGAAACAACCGGCTACATCCGAATTGGGCGCTTTGCCATGACCACGCATCAGGAATTTGTGGAGCATGTATTGAAGCTCAAGTCTCAAGGCATGGATCAGCTCGTTCTGGACCTTCGCGGTAATCCTGGCGGAATCAAGCAAACCGCGGTCATGATAGCCGACGAAATGTTGGATGGCGAAGGTATTATTGTTTCGACTCAAGGCCGAGTTGCTCGCGAAAACGAAGTGGACCAGATCACGCCCGGCGGTCTGTTGACGAAAGAGCCTGTGATCATTCTGGTAGATGAGAGCACGGCATCTGGTAGCGAAATTATTGCAGGAGCTCTTCAAGACCACGATCGCGCCCTCATTGTTGGAAGAAGAACCTTCGGGAAGGGTCTGGTTCAACGGCCGTTTCAAATGCGAGACGGATCTGTTATTCAGATGACGGTTGCGAGGTATTACATGCCTTCAGGCCGGCTCATCCAAACGCATTATGACGTGGGCAATTTCGAAGACTACTACAAAGAAAAGTTTGCTGACTTCGAAGAAGCTACCTACAATCCTGCAAAATACCTTTCGGAAATCCCTGACTCGTTGCACTTCAAGACGATGCACGGAAGAGACGTATTTGGAGGAGGCGGGGTGATGCCTGACGCAGTAATGGCCCCAGATTCAACATCTGCCCTCGTCACGCCTATCGTTCAGTACACCATCTTGAGAGGCATTCCGTTTTTGTATTCGAGTCATTTGTTTGATACAGATGGTCTCAATCTTCGCGCAACCTGGGCCGACAAGAAAGACGTCTTTTTTGACACCTTTGAGGTCGATGAAGCCATGTGGAATGATTACTTGACGTTTGCCAAGGAGCATGGCTTAACTATTGGCGGCAAAAGTACAGAGGAGAACCCAACATTCACCCAGGAAGAACTCGATACACACCGGGGTACAATCGAGATCATCATCAAAGCTCGCATGGCGCAGCGTCTGTATCGTAGTGAAGCTTGGTATCCTGTGTTCAACAGCATTGATCCCCTGATTCATTCTGCGTTGGGAATGTGGAAAGATGCAGCGGACTTGGCAGAACTATCCGGGAAGCCAAGGACTAATTGACCTTGTTATGTTTCGTATTCCGACTCGTGTAGCTCTTCATCCTGGATCCGTCCAACAGCTGCCTCAGGTTCTTGCGGGCCTTGGTTCAAAACACGTGTTGGTTTTGACGGACCAGGGCGTTCGTTCAGCACTTTGGTTTGATGATGTCCTCTCGCTGTGTGGAAGTCACGATCTGGACGACTCAATTGAGCCTAATCCGAAGCACCATTCCATTGACAGACTGGGCGAACAGGCACGCGCGGGGTCGTATGACGCAGTTATTGGAATCGGTGGAGGGAGCGTATTGGATGCTGCAAAAGCAGTGTCCATGTTGGCGGCAAACCTCGGTCCTGTAGCTTCATTTGAGGGAAAAAACCGGTTCCCAAACCCTTCCATACCGTTCATCGCCATACCTACCACGTGTGGAACGGGGTCAGAGGTAACATGGGTGTCGGTGATTAGCGTACCAGAGGAAAAACGCAAGATTAGCGTAAAGGGAGACGGTATGTTTCCGGCTTTTGCTCTTGTAGACTCCAACCTGATTGAGTCGCTTCCCCATCATTTAATTGCTTCGACAGGAATGGATGCGTTTACGCACGCAGTCGAGGCCATAATTGGCAAGCCTTCTAATCCCACTTCTGACATTTTGGCGCTGGAAGCCATTCAGCTCTTGTGGACTTATTTGGTGGATGCCTGTACTGAAACGGGAGCTACACATGCCAAAGAGCGCGTTATGCGCGCGTCCACGCTAGCCGGAATGGCCTTCGGAAACGCCGATGTCGGAGCTGTTCACTGCCTATCAGAAAGTATTGGAGGCGTTCTGGACCTGCCACACGGATTGCTCAATACGCTGTTACTGGCTCCGACCCTTTCCTATCAACAAGATTCCATTCAAGAACCGTTGGGCAGGATTGCTTCTGCAGTAGGGGTTGAATTGGATGTCTTTGTTTACGCTTTGACTGAACGAATCCGTGAATTACCGCTTTCTGATTGGAAGTCGCTCGATATCAATCCTGATTTATTCGATGAGTTGGCCCGCTTGGCCGAAGGAAATGGTTCAAACCCATCCAATCGGATGAACATGACGGCTAGGGACTATCGGGCTATTCTTGAGTCTTTATAGCTGAACGGCGTCGTTACCCCAGCGGGAACGATAGCGGAAATTTTGTTCAAAAGGATGTAGAAGCTTTGTAACACTACCTCGGGTTTGTTCGTCTAGGGGGTCATCTGTTTGTAAATAACATTGGATCAACTCACATAATCCCATGCGTGCATTTATTCTCCTCTTCCTGTTTTTAGTCAGTCACAGCCAATTGGCAACCGCTAGACAAAGCCTCGACTTAACCGTGGGCGGCGTTGGGCTTTCTATTGGTGATTCCGAAGAAGTCACCGGCATTCGACTAAACTATCGCGACCGTGCAATGAAGCGCGTAAATGGGCTGAATGCCACCATCTGGACGCCATACAAAAATATGGGAGGGGATGTCCACGGTTTTGCGATTGGCCTTCCTGTGACAGGCGTCGACAACCTGAGCGGAATTGGGTATGGAATCCTGGGCATAGGAGCCAATAAAGATATTGAAGGTATTGCCTTTGGAGGCCTGGGCGCCGGTGCAGGAAGGGATGTAAAAGGTATTGCTGTTGGTGGACTTGGCGTTGGGGCCGGTCGAGACGTTCAAGGGATCGCCTTCGGTGGTCTTGGAGCAGGCGCTGGGCGTAACTTTAAAGGAATCGCAATGGGCGGCCTTGGCGTGGGAGCAGGAGCGGATGCAATTGGAATTATGGTGGGGGGCCTTGGAGCCGGTGCAGGCCAAGACGTTAAAGGTATTGTAGTGTCTGGAATTGGAGCTGGTGCCGGCCGAGATATGGTTGGACTTGCCATTTCAGGCGTTGCAAGCGGTGCGGGTCGTGATTTCACGGGGATCTCCCTGAGCGGTATTGCTACTGGCGCGGGAGGTACTCTTAAAGGACTTCACATGGCCGGTATTGCTGTGGGCGCCTCAACGGTGCGCGGCGTCATGCTGGCCGGCTTGTCAGCTGGTGGAATGGATGTCCATGCGTTCTCGATCGCTCCAGCCTACCTCACTGTTCAACCAGGCGGCGAAATGCGCGGCCTTTCAATTTCTTCGTTCAACCGCATCCAAGGAGAACAACACGGCATTACGATTGGCATCGTAAACTATGCTAGAAAACTGAGTGGCTATCAGATTGGACTGATAAACATTGCCAACAATAAAGAGCGATTCAGAATCCTTCCGTTTGTGAACCACGCGAAATAGGCCCCGAGAAATAGGCCACGCGAAATAGACCACGATCAGAGTCCGGTTAGACTTCTAGGACGTCGTTGGTGGCAGGCATCATGACTTCGATCTCAGGATAGAAGAACTTGATATTGTCTACCATCCACTGTTTTGCCGCTTTTTCTCCGTGGACTAGCACGATTTTTTCGGGCTGCAGCATGTCTACCATGGACAGTAGGTCCCGTCTGTGGCTATGCCCACTGAACCTGAAGCGCTCAACGTCGCAATTTGCAGCCTGGGGTCCGTGAGCTTTGTTGATGGTGACCATAGTCCCCTTCCCTGCCGCGCGAGCTTCAGCTAATAAAGCGGCCGGAGAATCGTCTCGGGCATACCCAACCAAAAAGACGCCGTGCTTTTCGTTTTCGACAAGCATCTGAGCAATCTTATTGGAAATCGTGCGCTCAAACATCATCCCGCTACCTACTGCCAAGATGCAAGGTTGCTTCAGGGCCTCATTTAATCCGCCCTGAGTCCTAGGCAAACGGCGTTGTTTGACTCCGAACACCTCAAATTCCTCATTGAGGCGGGGCGTTGTTTGCCGTGATTTGTCATATGCGTCGGAAATGGCTCTCATCATTCCGGCCGTGTATACCGGAACGGAATCGTCAATGAGGCCCCTCGTTTTGAAGCGCTCTACTAAGGCTAGCATTTCTTGTGCGCGGCCCAAAGCGAAAACGGGCATGAGAACAACTCCGCCTCGTTTAAGGACCTTCGACATGGCCTTGCCCAGCCGTTTTTCCTCCGCTTTTCGAGTGAATAACTCGGCGTCTGGGTCCGCTCCCAACGTGGATTCGAGCAGCAGCACATCGACCGGATCGTCGGGGTAAGAAGCTCCTGGGATGATGGTCTGATTTCTCAGTCCGGTATCACCAGAAAAGAACAACGTACGCTCCTTGCCATTTTCAACCCAGGTAATATGCACACCCACCGAGCCCAATACGTGGCCTGCGTCATATAATTCACCCGAGACTTCAAAACGAGCTTTCAGTCCAGACAAATCAAAGTCAGTTTCCAATTCATGAGACTGATATAGGTAAGAACACGCCTCTACATCTTCCTCCGCAAACAGAGGAGCGACTTCGGTCGACCCTTCCTCCACTTTCCTGCGTTGAAGCCGGGCTGATGCCGGTAGCAAGATATCGGATAGACTCCGGGTTGCGGCAGACATATGAACCCGGGCGTGCGGAAACATCTTGACCACAACCGGTAGGGATCCTAGGTGATCATGGTGGGCGTGGGAAACGATCACGTGATCTACGGGCCAGTCTGGGTTTGACAGAATCCGTTGAAGATCAGGGACGCTTTCAATGCCTTCTTTTTCTGGATCAGCCCCTGCGTCGAGCAATATTCCTGTGCCATCGATTAAAATATAATGGCAACTAGCACCGATCTCTTCGGATGCTCCAAGAGAGGTAAAAATCATACGGACAACCGGAAAACAAGGGCGCGAATACTGTGGTGAATACTGCGGCGAATACTGTGGTGAATACTGCGACGAATCACGTGATTGATCACGCGTTCACTCCGTTTGAGCCAGCAGAAGCTTGATAAGCCGTCCAATCACTCAAGAATTTTTCTAGACCAATATCCGTAAGTGGATGTTTGATCAACTGCCCGATCACATTGAAAGGAATGGTACACACATCGGCGCCCATCATGGCCGCTTCGGCCACATGCATTGGATGGCGAACTGAGGCCACGAGCACTTCTGTATCGTAGCCGTAATTGGCGTAAATCGTAACAATTTGCTCGATCAGGTCCATTCCGGATGTTGCAATGTCATCCAGACGCCCAACGAAGGGACTGATGTACGTCGCGCCTGCTTTTGCGGCAACCAGTGCCTGAGTAGCTGAAAAGCACAATGTGCAATTCGTTTTGATGCCTTCAAGCGACAATGAACGAATCGCTTTAATGCCATCTGCAATAAGCGGAATTTTAATGACCACGTTCTCGTGAATCTTGGCCAATTCCGCAGCTTCTTTCATCATCCCGTCGTAGTCGGTCGAGATAACTTCTGCAGAAACGTCACCATCCACGATGTCACAAATTTTACGAATGTGTTCGTGAAAGTTTGAGCCACCCGCTTTTCTCATCAATGAAGGATTTGTGGTAACGCCGTCGAGCACGCCCATTTCATTGGCTTCTCTGATTTCATTCAGGTCGGCAGTATCGATAAAAAACTTCATTGGGCTAGATTGGGAATGGTTTGAACTAAACTCCTACTGGTCCTGAGCAATGTACATTCCGCTGATAAATGCTCAAAGGAACCCCGTGTGAATCCTTCTCGGATCAGGCAATCTGCCCGACAATTGCAAACACTACAAAAAGTCCGATCAGGATTAGAACGGCGGTAGTCAGCTGTTTTTTAAGCTTTTGATTCATAATACACCTCATTTTCTTTAACTCATGTTCAGTCCAAAAAAGCGCATTTGCAAGTAGATGTGAGAAAAAAGGTAAGGTTATGGGCTAGGGCACAAATTGGTGCCAGTGGCAAACTTTGTCTCGCTTCGCGCCTCTTGGTCGTAACACTGGACATAAAGGGTCGTAGGGAGCGACTTGAGGGAGGATCTTACTAGCATTTCTTCTTCGTTCAGTCGAGCATTTTCACACAACACGACCCCTGAACGATGACACGTCATTTTCAAACTGTACTGCCATTTCTCTGCGCGGGAATTCTACTGTCGCTCCTACTTCGAGCGAATCCCCTGCAGGCACAGCCATCATCGATTCCAAATCAACAAGAAGAACCGTCGACCGACTTTTATCCCAATCTGTCACCAAATTTGACCGTTCCCAAAATCGCGTCAAAGATCACAATTGATGGAGACCCGGGGGAACGAGCTTGGCAGGAAGCCGCCTTGGCGACTAATTTTTCAGAAAACTATCCAAGAGAGAAAAGGCGTCCTCCTATCGGTATTAAGGCCTATATGGCCTACGACGCAGAAAATGTGTATGTGGCCTACGTAATTGAAGACGACCCCGCTCGAATTCGTTCTCACATGAACGACCGGGATAATATTTGGCAAGATGACTATGCGGGCATCTTGTTAGATACGCAAGGTGATGGGCAGGTCACGTACTTCATTGCCGCGAATCCTATGGGCATTCAAGGCGATACACGATCCGGAAATGGAGAGGAGGACATGTCCTTCGATCTGATTTATGACTCGGCGGGAAAGATCACGGAAACGGGATACCAAGTTGAGATGGCCATTCCATTTCGAAGTCTTCGTTTTCCGAGCACCGATGTACAAGAATGGAAAGCCACGTTTTGGATTACGCGCCCTCGAGAAGATAGAAGCCAGTACACATGGGCCTCCATTGATCGAAACGACCCCTGCATGGCGTGTCAGTTCGGAACGCTGTCTGGAATGAAAGGCGTAAAGTCTGGGCGAAATCTAGAGATTCTCCCAGCCATCACAGGCAGCCAGGCAGGTAGCCGGAATCGGAACGCTCCAGCCAATGGATTTGATAACACTAGAGCAACGGCTGAGCCCTCTATTAACGTGAAATACGGCATTTCGTCCAATTTAACGGCAGATGTTACACTCAATCCTGATTTCAGTCAGATTGAATCGGATGCCGCTCAGATCGATGTAAACTCTGCTTTTGCCTTGTCCTTTCCTGAGAGACGCGCTTTTTTCCAAGAAGGAGCTGATCTTTTCGACACCTCCATTAACGCCGTTTACACTCGTTCTATTAACGACCCGATTGCTGCGGGCAAATTGTCTGGAAGAATGGGCGGCTGGACATTTGGTTACATTGGCGCGCGTGACAACACATCGCCCATCTTGATTCCGTTGGAGGAAAGCAGCCGGCTCGTCTCGGGTGGAAAGTCGGTGTCCAACATTTTCCGAGCCCGCAGGAGTTTTAAAAACAGCTCGTTTATTGCAGCCATGGCAACGGACAGGCGAATGGACGAGGGTGGCTCGGGGTCGGTCGTCGGAATCGATGGCTCCGTTAGGCTCCTTACAAAATACTCAGTGAGTTGGCAAGCTTTGTTAAGTCACACCAATGAAATGTCGGACGCCGAGCTTTCGACCAATAGTGGGTTGAATGATGCGACATTTGACCGGGGAAATCATACGCTTGCGCTCGATGGAGAAAGTTTTTACGGTCACGCTCTGTCGACTAAGCTTCAAAGAGCCGGTCGGAATTTCAGGTTCGATTACGGGTTTGATCAACTCAGTCCCACCTTCCGGACGGATAATGGATTTGTAACCAATAACGATGCTCGCCGATTCAACGCCATGAATCAGTACACGTTTTTCACGCCAAACAGCTCGTGGATGACTCGGCTGTCTTTATTTGGAGGTGTAAATCGGTTTTGGAACTTCGACAACGTTCGCAAGGATGAAGCGCTATTTGCAGGCTTTAATATTCAAATGAGCCGGCAGACGTTTATTAACGTCAATGCATTTGCCTCGAATGAACTGTACGCTGGCCAGGAATTTACTCAGCTAAACCGAGTCAATGCCCGATTGAACAGCAACTTCAGCCAGCGTATGCAGATTGGATTTACTACTCAGTTTGGGAATGCCATTTATCGAAACCCAGCTGATCCCAAGATTGGGCGCATGTTCAATACAGGCGTGCAAGTAACCGTTCGAGCCACTGACCGCATGACCGTTAGTTCGAACTTCGACTACGCTAGTCTCAAGAACAAGCAGACTCAGGACTTCTACTACGATGGCTTCATTGTTCGGTCACGCATCAATTATCAGTTCACTCGCAAGCTGCTAACCCGCGTCATCGTCCAGTACAATGACTTCTCGGAGCGGTTGGAAATCGATCCGCTTGTCACCTATCGGGTGAGTCCATTCACCGTCTTTCATTTGGGATCTAGCCATCGTTATGAAGATTTTCCTGCGGCCCGTGACGGGCAGCCGATGGTATTTCAACAAACCAATAGGCAATTATTCTTTAAACTGCAGTACCTTTTTAGAATGTGACCCAGAGCAGACCTTACCCAGAACAGACCGAACCCAGAACAGACCTACTAATGCCTACAATTTTATCGTCCTTTGGCCGTTGGGGATGCCTATTGTTGATTTCGATGCTGCTTCCCAAGCTTGGAATCGCTTCTTCATCCCCTGACCCTACTCGCGTACCTGGCCCTCGGAACGACACACGAATTGGCTCTACGCCTATTCAAGAAATCCCAAGAATTGAGGGTGTTGAAATAGTATTGGATGGTATTCTCGATGAATCAGTTTGGGACCAAGCTGCTGTGTTTTCGGGGTTTAGTGACTATTTACCGATCGATGGAAGGCCTGCGCAAGACTCAACATTCGTTCTTGCGTGGTACTCTCCCACAGCCATTCACTTCGGGATCAGGGCCTATGAAATGCACGACCAGGTCCGTGCAACGCTTGCAGACCGAGACAAAATTAGCGGCGACGACTACATCCAGATCGTCCTAGACACGTACAATGATCGCCGGCAGGCCTTCATGATTGGCGTAAATCCGCTGGGTCAACAAGCAGACGGAATGCTTCGGGACTCAGATGGCGGCCACCGAGGCGGAGGCGCAACCGTTGCCTTTACAGTAGATCTCAGTCCTGATTTCTTATATCACTCAAAAGGGCGACTTACCGACTACGGGTATGAGATTGAAGTGAGTGTCCCGTTCAAGAGCATCCGGTACCAAAATGTGTTAACCCAAGATTGGGGGTTCAACATCATTCGCCATGTTCAGCATTCTGGGTATTCCAGCACCTGGACGCCCACTCGTCAGGACCAAGCCTCCTTTATGGCACAAAACGGCATACTTCCGGAACTGACCGATTTGAGACGCGGCCTCGTGCTAGATTTCAACCCTGAAGTCACGGGAACGATGAACCGGCCGGCCGGAGCCGGCGCCAAATTCGATCCCAACGCACGCGACCCATTTGGGTTAAATGTCAGATGGGGTATGTCAAGCAATTTCACCATGAACGCCACGTTCAATCCTGACTTTTCGCAGGTTGAAGCAGACGTGTCCCAAATCTCATACGATCCACGACAAGCCGTTTTTGTACCCGAAAAGCGCCCCTTTTTCCTGGATGGAATTGAGCTCTTTCAATCCCCCACGAACCTCATTTACACGCGCCGCGTCTCCAACCCCATGAGCGCCATAAAGCTCACGGGAAAAGCAGGAAGCACGAATATCGCCGTCCTTTCTGCGGTAGATAATAACGAACTCTACCTGTCCGATTTTGACCCAAGTTATTTGAATGCCGTTCGTCTTAGAAAAGACCTAAACGGGCAGAACACGGTTGGACTCGTGTACACGGACAAAACGTCTGGATCCCATTGGAACCGAGTTGCCGCCATTGATGGTCGCATGACGTTCTCCTCCATCTATTCCATGACCTATCAGGCGGGGATGAGTTTTACGGAAGACCCAGGTCAAGACGGCGTTGTTTCAGCTCCTATGTGGCGAATTTCAACCATCGCATCCGGTCGCAAGTATGGCGGCTCGTTCTACGGGTCTGGATATCACGGCAACTTCAATGCGGAATCGGGCTTTGTAAACCGGACGGGCATCGTTAACTGGCATTTCCAACCGTATCGAAGATGGTTTGGAGAGGCTGGCGATAAAGTTGAAATGCTTCAACTTGGTTTTTCGCTCGACGGCACCTGGGACTACGACCGGTTTACGGCCGCAAAAGGCCCCAACGACAGAAAGCTGCACTTCAATACGGCCTATAGCTTTAAGGGCGGATGGTCTGGAAATACCTCCATTTTCTATGAGTCCTTCATGTACCCAACGGACTTGTTTCAAGACTTTTTTGTCGAGAACCAGGTAGCGGGTGTTCCCGTGGATACAACGGCCTATGTAGGTACTGACCGTTTGACCAACTTAGGGTTTTGGTCTAATCTCACGACGCCAAGGCTAGCCAACTTCTCTGGTAGTTTGACGCTTGTTGGTGGGCGTGACGATAACTTCTCAGAATGGTCGTCTGCCAATATTTTGTTCATTACGCTTGGCTTGAACTACAATCCGACAGAACAACTTCGGATCAACTTTTCCTACAATCATCAGCAATACGATCGGGCCAGCGACCATTCGACCGTGACCATTCGACGTGTTCCGAGATTGAAAGCCGAATACCAGCTCTCTAGGTCGCTTTTCTTCCGCCTGGTTGGAGAATACGACTCTAACTTTGTGGATGAATTGCACGACGATTCCCGAACGGAAGACCCCATCTTGATCCTCGACCGCTCAACTGGGCTATACCATCGCACCGAAAAACATCGTCGAAATCAGTTCCGAGTTGATTGGCTTGTGTCCTATAGACCAGCTCCAGGTACCGTCCTTTTCGTCGGGTATGGTAACTCATCGAGAGAACCCAACACGTACCGATTCCGCGAGCTAAAGCGAATCAACGATGGCTTCTTCCTCAAATTGAGCTATCTCTTCCGGGTCTGACGAAGCCGCTTACGAATTTTCTTGGTTGACACATTTCCAGGCGTTCCCCTCGTAGCATAGACATCTGCAAGGTTCAACTGGGCTTGTGTTTCCCATGTCGAAGGATCTTCTGCTGCGGTGCGATAGGCCTCCCGAAACGGAGTCCCTTTGACTACTTCTGCGAGAGCCGCGGCGGTAGCAAATAGCTCTGGATCTCGAGTAGTCTGAAGTTTTTCTGCGTCGAACGACAGCCCTGAAATCAGGCCGTTTGAGGCTTCAAGGAGGTCTTTTGCGATCAGAACGGCCTTCATTACGGCTCCTTTCGTGAGCTGTAAGTCCCTGTGATATCCAGAAGGTAAGTTCGCTGGAATGCCTAATAGGACCTGAAATTCACCGGAGAGCCTGTGCATAGTGGCCCGAGCAAGTTCAGCAATGTCTGGGTTTTTCTTCTGCGGCATAATGCTGCTACCCGTGGTCAACTCGCCTTGGAGTTTCACAAAAGCAAACTCTGAACTTGCGTAGAGCACAATATCAGACGCCATTCTGTTAATCGTGGCTGCCGTTTGCATCAAGGCATGAACGACCTCCATCTCAAACTTCCCACGGCTCAATTGAACGGCCGTAACGTTTTCCTGAACTCGATCGAATCCAAGCGCATCAGCGACTTCCTTGCGCGGAAGTTCTACATACGGAATTCCGTATCCGGCGCCGCTCCCAAGCGGAGAAGCATTGATTCGCTTTCTCGAGCGTTCGACGATATCAAGATCCTCGACCAAACACTCTGCGTATCCTGCTGCCCACATAGCGACCGTGCTGGGCATGGCTCGCTGGGTGTGGGTATATCCGGGCAAAAACACGTCCTGGGAGGCATCTGCTAGGTCTGCCAATTGCAGTGTCAGGTCTTCGATCAGGTCACTGACTTCATCCAGATTAAACCGAAGCCAAAGCCTGAGCGCTGCCAAGACCTGATCATTACGCGACCTACCCGTATGGATTTTCTTGCCAATGTCACCGACTTTTTGAGTCAGAAAACGTTCGATAACCGTGTGGCAGTCCTCATCTTCCACCGAAATGGAAAGTTCTCCTTTTTCGTAGGCTTCGCCTAACCGATTAAACGCCTGATCCAACGCCTGTAACTCCAGATGCGAAAGGATGCCTGCCGAAACCAAACCTGAAGCATGCGCCAAGGAAGCCGCCGCATCAAAGGGCAGTAACATCATGTCCCACATAGGGTCGTCGCCAACGGTGAATCTGGTCACCCACGATGCCGCTTCAGTGCCTTTGAACCAGATGGGGCGATCTTTCGTGCTGCTTTCTTTCATGTTTCCGTTCTTCCTTGGACAATCTGATATTTGAGTATTCGGTTTCCTATTTCGCTTCCGTGTAGCCAGCCGGCTACAGCGACTTTAGTTCGCAAAATAGGATTTGATGATAGATTCGTAGATCGAGCAACTAGACACCAATTCATCCATTCGGACGTGCTCCTCTGCTGTATGAGAGAGCCGGCTGTCGCCTGGGCCTATTTTTACAGTAGGAATCCCTTTTAGGTGGATCCAGTCTGACATGGTTGGAGAGCCAAATGCTTTACTGCCTGGCGATCCAGCGAGGCAAGCACGGACAATATCCTGCTCAGGATCGGTTCCGACCGGTACAAATCGTTTGGAGTGGATATGAACCTGAGATTCGAGTTCGTTTTGGAGCAAAGCCGCAAGTTCGTCGTGCGTGTACGACGGGGTCGATCGAATATCGACAAACGCATGGGCTCTATCAGGAATAACGTTCCTAGCCGTTCCGCCTTCAATCATCGTCACGTTCGCTGTCGTGATTCCGAGATAGGGATGCACTCTGTCGAAGCTAAACGACTCAAGTTTGGCGATATCCCGAACCAAAATGGAAATAGCGTTCAGTCCTTCTTCCGCCCGCGCAGCATGACACGATTTTCCTGCTGCCTGCAATCGAATGATGAGAAGTCCTTTTTGAGCAACGCAAGGCTGCATATGAGTTGGTTCTCCCACCAAGGCTGCATCGATCTTGCCGAGGGAAGTCAGGACTTCTTCGAGGCCATTGTCTTCTCCTCCCGTCTCTTCACAGGTTGTAAAAGCCAATTTAATGCGGCCATTGGGCTGGTAACCTGCCTGAGCTAAACGGCAAACCGCTGTGGCCATGGACGTCACGCTTGCTTTGGCATCTACGGTCCCCCGGCCAAAGATTCGACCGTCTGCAACAGTCGGTTCAAACGGCGGATAGGGATGATTTGCTGAAGGAGGAACGACATCCAAATGAGAGTTCAGGAGCAAGGTTCTCTGTCCAGTACCCCACTCAGCAACAATGTTGTCACCGGTTCTGGTCACTTTTAGCCCGGCATCCAGGAGATGTTTTTCCATCAAATCGGCTGCCGCGGCTTCTTGATGGCTGAGCGAAGGAATGGCTACGAGCGCTCGATGAAGTTTAACAACGTCAGTATCATGCATGGGTATTGGGGCGAAGCTGTGTTCCTCGCGTTTTGGAACTCACGGACTCAGGACCCAGAATCCAGACTGACTGAATTCCACGGCCAAGGCACTGGAAACCGATGTCCGTTTTGACTTTCATCCCGCCAACAATCCAGCCTTCTGCTACGCCTTGCTGAGCCTCGTGAGCGGACAATCTTCGAATAGGTTGCTTCTCTGCGTTTAACACACCGCCAGACTCTGTTACCATGAGGAGTTCATCTGCCTGCACGGCCAGAGCGATTTCCAAGGCCATGGTATCCGCATTAATATTGAAGAGGCCACCGTTGGCGTCGATCCCAGGCGGGCACACGATGGGAAGAAATCCAGCAGATAACAGGGCCAAAAGCGCGGTCGGGTTGGCCTTAGCAAAGTCACCCACGTGGCCAAAATCGACTTCCTTGCCTTGGACAGTCCAAGGTGGTCTTTTGGTCACTTGGACGATGCCAGCATCCGCACCGCTTAGTCCAACCGCCTCTATGCCGCATTTCGCGGCTTCTGCAGTGAGGTTCACGTTGAGTTGCCCTCGAATAACCCAATTTAGAATATCGAGGTCAAAGTCCGTGGTTACGCGACGCCCTTCAACGATGGTTGGCTGATGTCCCAAACGCGTTGCCATTGCCGTTGTCTGAGGCCCACCACCGTGCACAAGGATTACTTCTGCCGATTGCCTGAGTTCAGCCAAGCCCTCAAACAAGGAGGCCAAGGGCTGCTCGAGGATGGCACCGCCAATTTTAACGACAATTCGTTTCATTACTGGCTTGCTCCGTTATCCCAAAGCCAAGACAAAATGGCTTTTTGAGCATGCAGCCTAAACTCGGCCTGATCTAAATGTAGCGAGTTGGTGCCATCTAATACCTCATTGTCCACCACAACGCCCCTACGCACGGGCAGGCAGTGCATGAAATGCCCATTTTCGGTCCGATCCATGACGCCCTGCGTGATCCGCCAATTCGAATGCTGCGCACGCATCGACGCTTCGGCCTCCGGATCTGAATATCTTTTGGCGCCGCCCCATGCTTTCGCGTAAATAATTTCGGCTCCATCGGCTGCATTTTCCAACTGGTTCGTCTGTTGAACCGATCCACCTGCCTTTTTAGCTGCTTCTTTTGCCGCGCTAACCACAACAGGGTCCAATTCAAATCCGTCAGGACGAGCCAGCGTCACATCCATTCCTAGGCGAGCAGCCATCAAAAGGGTGGAATGCGGTACGGCCATTGGAAGCGGTTTAGGATGGTAAGCCCACGAAAGAACAAATTTCTTCTTCTTAGGCCGCCCTTCGAAGTGGCGCGTCAGGACGGCGGCGTCGGCCAGTGCCTGGCAAGGGTGCCTCGTGGCCGACTCCAAGTTCAAAACAGGCACGGCCGACGCCGCCGCAAACTGTTTTAACATGATGTCCTGCATGTCTTTATCCCAGTCGGTGCCGGAGGCAAAAAGCCGTACGCCTAGCACATCGACATACCGGCTAAGGACTCCGACGGCCTCTTGAATATGCTCCGCCTCGCCCCCAAGCATGGGCTTATTCGCGTCCCACGCAAAGCCCCACGTGCCGCTACCCGGCGTAATGGTCACGGGATGCGCACCTAGAGAAGCAGCCGCAAGCTCCATAGAGACACGGGTCCTGAGGGAGTCGTTGAAAAAAACGAGACCGACATTTTTGCCTTTGTGGGTGTCTTCCAAGCGTCTTCGATTGGCACTATTGAGCAATGCCTGCTCAATGCAACCTGTCCACTGTTTATCCGATATATCTTGCCAGTCGAGTAGATGCATTAGCCTGCTACCTGCAGATTCGTAGCCATAATTTCATCCAACGCCGCAAAAAACGAAACGATTTCTTCGTCTGTCACGATACCCGGCGGCATGAGGCGCATAATATTGGGGTCAGCAGAACCGCCCACTAGAATGCCCGCCTTGCGGAAGTCGCCCACAATGGATCCCAATGGCTTTCCAAAATCGATTCCTACCAAACATCCAGCGCCCTGTACGCCCAGACCTCGTTCCAAACAGCCTGCTTCGAACTGCTGGTAAATTTCAAGTGATCGCTCGCACAGTCCTTCTTCTTCCAGGACCTTCAATGTGGCTTCGACCGCGGCCATAGCTAGCATACCGCCACCAAATGTCGTTCCCTGTTCGCCCGCATTAACAGCCGCAGCTACTTCGTCCCGAACCAACACAGCGCTCACCGGAACGCCACCGCCCAAGCTTTTAGCCAGCGTAATCATGTCCGGCTCTATTCCCAATACTTGACTGTAGGTAAACGCACCTGTGCGCCCAACACCCGTCTGCACTTCATCCATAATGAGCAGACTGCCAGCTTCTTTGCACGCCGCAGCAACATCATGGAAAAACTGCTTTGGGGCGGTTCGCATTCCCGCAGTAGACTGAATGGGCTCAATAATGACGGCCGCTGGTTTCGTCGAAAGGATTGCTTCACAAGCTGCCGCAGAATCCCCAAAGGGAACGAACGTAACGGGCCCAAATGAAGTCTCGTGTCCTTTGCGATAGGCCGCCTGCCACGTGGTTGAAAGCGCGCCAAGCGTCCTGCCGTGAAAGTCGCCTTCCATGGCCACGATGCCCGTTCTCCCGGTAATCTTCCGGGCTATTTTCATTGCCGTTTCATTGGCTTCAGCACCAGAGTTGACGAAGAAACTCTGCCTCATGCCTTCTGGGGACCAAGCTGCTAACGCCGCAGACGCCCGTGCTCTAACGGGTGAATACACCGCGTTGGAGTAAAACAACAAGTCGTCTGCCTGATCTTTAATGGCTTTCACCACCGACGGATGGTTGTGCCCCATAAATGCCACACAGTGACCACCGTACAAGTCTAAATAGCGCTTTCCATCGGTGTCAATGACCCACGCACCTTCTCCTTTCTCTAGGGCAATAGGCCACTTTTTGTAGGTGTTTAGCTGGGAAGCATCTTCCAACTGCATCCATTCGGCTGACGTCATAACTCGCCTTTTCGTATCTAATTAGGGTAAGAGTCCGAGCGTTTCGGGAAATCCTAACGCTAGGTTTACATTTTGGATGGCCTGAGTGGCCGCTCCTTTCATCAAGTTGTCTATGGCAAAGCCAATGACTACTTCGTTGCCTTTCTGAATCCAACCGAGGTCGGTAAAGGGGGATCCAACACTCCAATGCAGTTCGGGTAGCTGACCTGGCCAGAGCCGGATGAGCGGCTTGTTACCGTAAGCTGCTTCAAAAAGGGCACCAACTTCAACCGACGTGTTCGTTTGGGCGACGCCCCAGATGCCGTCTGTCCACGGACCAGAAGCTGGGACGAACGAATAACCCAATCCGGCAGCCATCCGATCAATTTCTGCTTCGTGCTGATGTTCAAACACTTTGTATGCCCGCACATTGCCATTTCGACTCGGAAAATGCGTTGTGTCTTTGGCTTGTGCTCCCGATCCGCTAGCACCTGTTAGCGCCATGACCGAAACGTGCGACGTCACGCCAGCTTTCGCTAGCGGATGAAGCGCCAATGATATGGCCGACGCAAAACAGCCCGGATTGGCAATGAGAAGCGTGTTCTTTGGCGGCGCTCCGGTAATTTCCGGCATCCCGTACCAGGCGGTTTCAAGTAGATCCGGGCGAGGATGTGGGTTGCCGTACCGCTCGAGGTACATGACTGCGTCAGGTAACCGAAAGTCCGCACTCATATCGACCACAAGGCCTGAAAAGCCCGCATCCCGAAGTTCGCCAACTGCTCGGGCTCCTTGGCCATGCCCTGCAGCTACAAAAACGAGTTCGACGGAAGAGCCAAGCTCGGATGAAAAAACCACATCCGTAGCACCCCGCAAATGGGCATGAGCCTTCCACAACGGCTGGTTCTCATGGGAACGGCTCGTTACAGAGTCCAAGGCCATTTCTGGATGGATTAAAACTTGCTCAATTAACTTCCGGCCCACGTATCCAGCGCCGTGAAGTATGCCGACTCGAATCATGCTGTTTCCTCACGAACCTTTGGCGGAGGCAAGAGCCCTGCAATGAGGTCTCCCATTTCCTGCGGATCTTCGCGGGCATTGATTGCCGGAATCCCCATAACCTGGCGAATGTACTGGCGACCTACCCCGTTGTCTGTAACCGGACCCGTTACCATCGCAATATTTGCGTGGTAACGATCTTTGAACAAGGTTTGAGCAGCCCAAATTCCAGCTAGATCCACACCGGTAACGATGTGGGCAGCACAAAACGACTGTAACTCTTTGTCTTGCAACAGCTCGTCGACGCCGTAGTATCCTATAATTCCATCCCCCAACTCAATCACAATCACATCTGGATCGGCGGTTGTATTGAGGTGGTGGATAATTCCTTTTACGTTTTTAGCCATCGTTTTTGAGGCCGAGCACACAATTCCCGTATCGGTAAACGTTGCAATGGCCACCGCTCCGTGGCGTTCTATCAGGCGAACGTCTCGCATAAGGGATGCGCCCGTAGCTTTTGCAGCTGCAACTCGGTAGCCTTTTCTTGAAAGACGTTGAACCAGCTCGCAGCAGGCCCAGGTTTTACCTGTGTCCATGGCCGTTCCGCTCACAAAAATAAGCGGTACGGATTCTTTCAGATTTTCGACTTCCGGCAAGGCGTGGTCTTGAAGGCGTGCGTGCACCCACATTCCGTCAGATTGCACCATGGCCGCGCCAATCACGCGGACGCGCAGCGCTGGACCCAACTCTGGGTGGTCGCTGGTGCAATTCCCGATGATTCCGCCCAGGTTCAATACGTTGAGGGTATCGCCTGGTAGCGCGATACGAGGAACTTGGCCACTGTATCCTTTCAGGGCTTTTCGCTCGCCCAACACGCCAACGAATACGTCTCCTTTCGCGATGGTCCGAAATTCGCCGTCAGAACATTCAATCTGGTTGTAGATAGCTTTAGACTCTAGCGCTTCGACCACAATACAATAGCCTTCCTGGGCCACGACATAGTCTGATACGGTGACGTCTCGGTCCAACCCTGTTTTAGCAGCGGTTGAGCATACATACGTGACCTGCATGGTGTTCATTTTCGTCATGGCTTTGAATTGTTTGCAGAGCGAACTCGGTGTGTTAAAAGTGATTGCAGGCCTAAAATGCGGGCAAACCCACGAGCATCTCGGCCGTCCCACAACTGATTGGTTTCGCCATAGGTTGCAACACCTGTGTCGAACAATGAAAACGGACTCTTAGTACCTTCAATCGTAACATTGCCTTTGTAAAGGCTGAGCGTAACCGTACCGGTAACCGTTTCTTGAGATGAATCAAGAAGCGCCTCGATGTCCCTCAGTACAGGGTCAAAGTATTGGGCTTCGTGCATCATCATCCCGTAAAAATCACCCAACTGTGCTTTGTGGTACTGCTGCCAGCGGGATAGAACCGTTTTTTCCAGTTCGCGGTGCGCCGGGATCAAGATGGCCGCTGCTGCTGCCTGAAAACCAACTCGGCCTTTGATTCCAATAATGGTGTCTCCGACATGGATGGCCCGCCCAATTCCATGTTTTTCTCCCGTTTCATTTAGGGCTTCAATTAAGTCTACTGGCCCCAACGCCGCTCCGTTAATTGCTGTTGGTACGCCTTCTTCAAACGTGATTATCAGGCGTTCTCCATCTTCAGCTGCATTCCGTGGGCTAGGAGTTGGCCATGCTTCATCCGGAAGCGTTTTTTCCGTGGTCAAGGTTTCCTTTCCACCGACCGTTGTGCCCCACAATCCTGTGTTAATGGAATAGGTCGTGGTTGAAGCAGAAACCGAATAGCCCCGCTCTTTCAGCCAATTTGTGGTGTACTCCCGGCTTAAACCTAGGTCACGAATCGGGGTCAAAATGGTTAAATCGTCTCCGAGAACGTTCAGCGCGATGTCGAAACGAATCTGATCATTTCCCGCACCCGTAGATCCGTGAGCTACCATCTTGGAATCCAGCTTCCGGGCCATGTCTACCAAGGCCTTTGCCTGAACCACCCGGTCTGGACCCACACAAAGAGGATATACGTCTCCTCGAAGCACATTTCCTTTGATCAAATATTGGATGGAACGCTTGAAGAGTTCGTCACGCGCATCAACCAAATAGTGCCCAACGGATCCCAATTCTAGGGCTCGCTTTTCAATCTGGGCACATTCTTCTTCGCTGATACCGCCTGTATTAACAGTTACGGTATAGATGGGGAGGTCATATTCTTCCCGCAAATAGGGAACGCAAAACGAGGTGTCAAGCCCGCCGCTAAACGCAACTACAATAGACATGGGCTAAAAGGAGTATTCAATGATAAAGTCTGTTCTGAGGGCCAAAAACAAAAAAAGCGCCGGTCCATACGGATCGGCGCTGAAGTCGGTCGATGAACAAAGGCTACATCACACTACCGCACTCCCTACTGATCCGCGTACCACAGAGGATACGAATCGGATTCGTCGGCGAAGGCGGGTTGTACTATGTGGCGAATTAGTCATGTTGGGTCATAATACGATGAAAAAAACATTTAGGTCAATGATCAACCAATCTTCATAGAGTCTCTGATTAGCTGGTTTCGCCCAGCTCTGAAAAACTACGCCATCAAACCAGCTCGGCGAGCGTATTCAAACACGTTGCCGCACTTGAGAATTTCCGCAACATCACCAAGTGGATTGAGAAGAAACGTTTCCCCTGATGTTTTATTGGTTAGCACGCCCGTTGTCGTGTCCAATTCCAACTCGTCGCCAGTTTTTATCTGTTCAATAAGACGAACTCTGGACTCAAACGGGATCACAAATCCCCCATCGACGGCATTTCGATAGAAAATGCGGGCGTAGGACTCAGCGATTACCACTTCTGCCCCGGCTTCTTGGAGCGCAAAGGGTGCGTGTTCGCGGGACGAGCCACAACCGAAATTGGAGCCAGCAATAATAAACGTAAAGTCGCTTTTGAATTGGTCCGGCTGAGTGAACGGTACGTTTCCGACGGGCAGACCTTGTTGGCCTTCGGGTAAACCGCAGAGCGCGTAACGGCCATAAAACTGACGTTCCTCTGGAACGGTCAAGCTATATACAAGGTGGACTGCTGGAATAATTTGATCTGTGTCGATGGAATCACCGACGACGTAGGCTTTGCCTTGGATAAAGTCTTTCACACCAATACCTCCCGAGGATCCGTTATCGTACCGTGAATGGCAGATGCAGCCACGGTAAGTGGAGAGGCCAGATAAATAGCTGAGGCTTTAGAGCCCATGCGGCCTGGGAAATTCCGATTGGTCGTCGAAATCACGACTTCCGTGCCATGGGTTCGTCCAAACGTGTCGATTGGTCCGCCAAGGCACGCCCCACACGATGCATGGCCCATTTTACATCCCGCATCCAAGAACACTTGCCAAATGGTTTTGCCATTCATGGTTCGCTCCCGGAGCTGGCGGGTCACTTCGGAGCTGGCCGGCACGACAAATGTATCTACCCGAACCTCGTTTCCCTCTAGGATACTGGCGGCGGCCATAAAGTCTTCAATCTTACCACCCGTGCAGCTTCCAATGTAGGCCCGGTCTAATTTGGTGCCAGCAACTTCGCTTACCTTCGCGAGATTGTCGGGACGGTGCGGTTTGGCGACTACTGGCTCCATAGTGGATACGTCGTAGATCCGTTCAGAAAAGTAGGTCGCGCCCGCGTCTCCGTAGACCGGATCAAATGTGGCGTCCGTTCGAGACCTGACGTAATCAAATGTCTTTTCGTCGGGAGCGATAATGCCGTTTTTCCCACCGGCTTCAATGGCCATGTTGGTCAGCGTCATGCGCTCTTCCATGGACAGATCGAAGACCGCTTTCCCATCGAATTCGAGTGTTTTGTACGTCCCTCCTTCAAACCCAATGTCTCCAATCACTGAAAGAATCAGATCTTTGGCCATTAAATAAGGAGGCAAGTCGCCTTCAAACACGAACCGCATGGTTTCAGGGACTTTGACCCAAATCTTGCCAGTGCCCATGATGAGGGCTGCGTCCGTGTTTCCGACACCCGTCGAGAAAAGCCCGAAAGCTCCCGATGTACACGTGTGGCTGTCGGTGCCAAAAAGCACATTTCCGGGGCGGTTGAAGCCCTCTTCCGCTAAAGCAACATGACAAACGCCTTTGTACCGGCTCGTGCCTACGTCGAAATAGTGAGGTAAGTCATGCTCTCTGGCAAACTCGCGCAAAATCTCAATATTGCGCATGGCATGCGGGTCTTCGGTAAAAATGTAGTGATCCGGTAGAATCACGAGTTTTTCCTTGTCCAAAACTTTTGCCGTTTCGCCAAATTCCCGCTTGAATATGCCAATCGTGGGAGGTCCACACACGTCGTGCGTCATCAGGATATCGACATCAATCCAGATGTTTTCACCGGGTGTGACACGGCTACGGTTGGCATGCTGAGCCAATATTTTCTGGGTAATGGTCTGGGCCATAAGTCTCCGTTATCGAGTACTTAAGATGAACAGAATACCTGCGCTAGAGCGTTCAAGATCAGGTTGTACAGACGGGTGCTATTCGCCCGGTCCGCTACCGAAAGCCTGCATAATTCCGGTGCCCACAAATTGGACTGCTTCTTCTTCGGCCCGGTGAGCTGCCAGTGAATTCAGAGCATTCATGTAGGCTTCTGCCGAGGCATGAATTACGTCCGTGCTGCTGGCTTTTCCTGCGAACAAGGGACCGCCGAAACCGATGAGTACCGAAACCTCTCCAAATGCGTCAGCTCCCTCGGAGACGGAACGAATGGAGTAGCTCACCAGATCGTGCCCTTCATTTACGGCATGATCGATGGCTCTGTACAATGCGTCAATGGGGCCGTCGCCGGTGGCCGACTTTTCAATCAAGTCATCCTTCTTGATATCCCGAATTTTGACGTGTGCTTCAGGTTCGGATCCGGTCCCTACGGACACCTTAAAGCTTTCTAGTTTGTAGTGAGGTTCTGTTTTCACGTGGGTATAGTCTTCGACTAAGTTAAATAGGTCAGTGTCGTTTATCTCTTTCTTGCGATCTGCAAGCTGTACGAACTGACTGTAAATATGATCTTTCTCTGCGGAGGAGATATTGAGCCCAATTTGGGCCATTCTGGAAAATAACCCATGACGACCAGAGTGTCGTCCTAATCTTATGGCTTCAGTATCTTGTCCGACGTCCTCGGCCCGCATAATCTCATACGTTTCACGAGCTTTGAGTACCCCATCCTGATGGATTCCTGCCTCATGGCTAAATGCATTCTTCCCAACAATTGCTTTGTTGTGTTGAACCATGAATCCAGAAAAAGTAGAAACCATTTTTGAGGTTTCGGTAAGCAGAGCAGGGACAATCTTTGTTTTTAGGCCAAAATGAGGAGCGCGTACAACTAGGGCCATCGCGACCTCCTCCAAAGCTGCGTTTCCTGCCCGTTCTCCAATTCCGTTGATGGTGCACTCAATTTGGCGGGCGCCCGCTTGGATTCCGCTCAGCGAATTGGCAACGGCTAGGCCAAGATCGTCGTGGCAATGGGTTGAAAAAATAACCGATGGATCAAAGGTGCATCCGTTCATTACGCTCCGAATTAATTCCGCGTACTCGTCCGAGATGCAGTAGCCCGTCGTATCAGGAAGGTTGATAGTCGTTGCGCCTGCGTCAATCACGGCTTGGACGACTTCGCACAAATAGGCCGTATCCGTACGACCGGCGTCTTCTGCGCTGAATTCGATGTCGGATGTAAACTTTTTGGCTTGAACCACCGCGTCCACGGCCATTTTCATGATGGTCACGCGTTTTTCTTCAAGCGTATCCCCATACCGAGGGTCTGCAAACTTTGCATTCAAGTGAATATCGCTCGTGGCAATAAACGTGTGGATGCGGGTGTTCTTCCCCCCTTCGAGCGCTTTGCCTGCGGCTTCGATATCTCCGCTTTTTGCCCGAGCCAGAGCGCAAATGGTAGGGCCTTTCACTTCGGCCACAATACGGCGAACCGCTTCAAATTGAGCTGGGGATGAAATCGGAAATCCGGCTTCAATCACATCGACGCCTAATCTCGCGAGTTGATGGGCAATTTCAACTTTTTCTGGAATTGTCATGGCAGCTCCTGGAGCCTGCTCACCATCTCGCAAGGTCGTATCAAAAATAATTACTGAGTCCATTCCTTCGATCGATGTTTAATTCGTGATTGATACACGTTCTATATGATTGACAACTTGGGTTACGAATGCCGACGTGGAGGTGGTTTCTTCTTCCTCAGTGGCCAAGTCTGCCGTTTTTAGGCCAGACTCGAGAACGAACTCAACTGCATCCCTAACACTCTGGGCTGCTTCGTTTTGGCCCCATTCATCGAGCATCATGGCGGCGCTTAAAATGGCTGCAACGGGGTTGGCTTGGTTTCGTCCTACAATGTCGGGTGCGCTTCCATGGACGGGTTCAAAAAGCGGGGTGACGCCGCCCAAACAAGCGCTTGGAAGTAGACCCAACGAGCCGGCTAAGGTGGACGCTAGGTCAGAAAGGATGTCCCCAAATAAGTTGCCGGTCAAGATCACGTCAAACTGGCGAGGGTTTAGCACGAGCTGCATGGCCGCGTTGTCTACGTACATGTGGTCTAGTTGAACGCCCGGAAATTCGTCCCGGACAATACGACTAGCGGTTTCTCGCCATAGGCGAGAAACCGCTAGTACATTTGCTTTATCTACTGAAGTGACGCGTCCAGACCGAGATTCAGCCCAGCGGCACGCCACCCGCGTAATTCGTTCAATTTCAGCCACCGTGTACCGCATGGTATCCAGCGCGTAGTCCGCTTCTAAGATGCGGGGCTTCCCAAAATAAATGCCGCCCGTTAGCTCTCGAACCACTAAAATGTCTACACCTTCCACTTTCGCAGGCGGTAGTACAGACAAATGAGCAAGGGACGGAGGTACCGAAACAGGCCTGAGATTGGCAAATACACCTAACCCAGCGCGCAAGGCTAACAAGCCTGCCTCGGGTCGATCTTCCCCCTTCAGGGCATCCCACCTTGGGCCTCCAATGGCGCCCATAAGCACGCCTTGCGCGGACATACAGGCCGAAAGCGTGGCCTCCGGTAAGGGCGTACCCCATCGATCAATGGCTATGCCGCCAAAGTCGAACTCACGGAAGTCAAAAGCCAACTCGAAACGGCTCGCCACGGATTCCAGTACTGAGCGCGCTCCGGCAGTGACTTCTGGCCCGATCCCGTCGCCGGGAAGCAATACAATTGAATAGGAAGATTTCATCCCGCTAAATTTAACGTTTTTCAGCCTTTAAGCGGAAACAGATTCTGGATTTTCTTTCGGTTCTTTTCGAATCCACGACATCATGTTGCGCAGTTTTTTGCCAATAGTCTCCATTGGATGATTGAGCGACGCATGCCGAAGCTTGGACATATTGGGCCAGCCGGCGTCGCATTCGGCAATCCATTCTTTGGCGAACGCTCCGCTCTGAATTTCGGAAAGAATCGTCTTCATTTCCCGCTTGACGGTGTCTGTAACAACTCGAGTACCGCGGGAATAGCCGCCGTATTCAGCCGTGTCGCTCACTGATTTGTTCATCATTTCTAGACCGCCTTCATAGTACAGGTCTACAATCAGTTTCAGTTCGTGCAAGCATTCGAAATAGGCTAGTTCGGGCTCATATCCGGCTTCAACGAGTGTTTCAAACCCTGCTTTAATCAGCGCCTCACTCCCGCCGCACAACACGGCCTGTTCGCCGAATAGGTCGGTCTCTGTTTCGTCTTTGAAGTTGGTTTCGATCACACCTGCGCGCATCCCACCAATTCCTTTGGCCCAGCTCAAAGCCAAGTCCATTGCAGTGCCCGTTGCATCTTGAGCCACGGCCACCAAACACGGCACGCCGCGCCCCTCTTCAAACGTTCTGCGCACAAGGTGCCCAGGAGACTTGGGAGCCACCATGAACACGTCGACTCCTTCTGGGGGCTGAACTTGCTCGTAGTGGATATTGAAACCATGACCGAAGGCCAACGCTTTGCCGGGTGTCATGTATGGAGCAATGGACTCGGCGTATACCTTTTTCTGGTGCTGGTCTGGGATGAGAACCATCACAACATTCGCCCACTCGGCAGCGCCAGAAATAGTCATAACCTGAAGGCCTCGAGCCGTGACTTCAGCCTCATTGGGCGAGCCTTCCCTCAGCCCTACAACCACATTCACACCACTCTCTGAGAGGTTGAGTGCGTGGGCGTGCCCTTGGCTTCCGTAGCCAATGACAGCCACTTTTTTGTTTTGGATTAGGCCGAGATCGGCGTCATAGTGCATTTTCATGAGTGTTCTCTACGTTTCAATTGATCAAATTTTGGGTGGTGGAAGCGCCTCGGCATCCTTTGGTATTCAGCGGGGTTTAGTGCTCAAAGGCCAATTCTCTTCGCATCGCTACGCGGCCACTGCGAGCGACCTCGCACACATCGTAATCTCGAAGCAGTCCGATAAATGCGTTTACTTTTGCGGGCGGACCTGTCACTTCAAACGTGAGGCTGTCGGGCGTAATGTTGACGACAGTGGCCCGGAAAATCTCGACAACGCCCATTAAGTCCCGCCTCTCGACTGCCGTGCAGCGCACTTGAACCAAGCAGAGTTCACGTTCGATGTGGTCAACACCGGTCACGTCTTCCACTTCGATGGTGTCAATCAGGCTGTTTAACTGCCGAATGACTTGCGCAATAATCCTGTCGTTGCCCGTCGTTACAAGGGTCATTCGGCGAAGCGAAGCGTCCCGCGCTTCCCCAACCGATACGCTTTCTAGGTTGAAGCCGCGCTGCGAAAAGAGATTGGCAACCCGGTTCAAGGCGCCCAACGAGTTTTCGACAAGAACGGTCAACACAAGTCGATGGACGGCATCGTTGCCCTCTGGATAAAGGGCTTCGCCAGCGACCTGCTTTCGAAATATTTGCTGGGGCGTTAGAGTAGTTGGAGTCATGTTGGTCCTGAAGTCAGGTTAATCAATGGTGTTGGGGCGAGGTCCTATTAATCGTCAACGTCTAGTCAATATCTTCTGGCGAAGCGGTGATCATTTCGTCTGTAGTGGCTCCGGATGGCACCATGGGGAATACTTTTTCTTCCATGATCACCACGAATTCCATTACGACTGGCTTATCTGTGACCTCCCATGCGGCATCAATCGTCGCTTGAATATCTTCAGGCCGCGAGCAGCGCATTCCGACGCAATTAAACGCTTCGGCCACCTTTACAAAGTCTGGGTTGGTGCTCGTTAAGTCTGTATGACTGTAGCGTTCGTCGTGGAATAGCTCCTGCCACTGCCGAACCATTCCCAAGTAGGAATTATTCAGGATCACGATCTTTAGTGGCAGGTTGTGCGCCGCCGCAACACCCAATTCCTGTATGTTCATCAAGACGCCACCGTCCCCATTAATGGAGATGACAGGAGGATCGCCGGGCTTTTGTCCAAATGCGGCGCCCATGGCGGCCGGTAGGGAGAATCCCATCGTGCCCAGACC